>DATDOS010000104.1:0-4703 GCA_035293125.1 Gaiellaceae bacterium
CTCGCAGATCGGGACGGGCGAGCGGGCAGAGAAGATCCGCACCTACAACTTCCCCGAGAACCGGCTGACCGACCATCGGATCAAGCTCACCGTCCACCGGCTCGACCAGGTGCTCGAGGGCGAGTTGGACGAGTTCACCGACGCTCTTCGCGCCGAGGAGCAGCGGCAGGCGCTCACAGCAGCCTCGGCGTGACCGTCGGAAACGCGCTCGAGCGCACGGCGGAGCGACTCGAGGCGGCACGCTGCGAGACGCCGCGCGTCGACGCGGAGCTCCTCGTGTCTCACGTCCTCGGGGTCACCCGCTCGGGGCTCCACGCTGCGCGCGAACGCGAGCTCACGAATGGCGCGCTCGCCGAGCTCGAGCGCCTCGTGAGCCGGCGCGAGCAGCGCGAGCCGCTCGCGTACGTGCTCGGGGAGTGGGGGTTTCGGCGGGTCGTCTTGAAGGTCGATCCGCGCGTCCTCGTGCCGCGGCCCGAGACGGAGGTCGTCGTCGAGCGGTGCCTGGCGCTCATCGCCGGACTGACCGAGCCACGTGTCCTCGATGTCGGCACGGGAAGCGGGGCGATCGCTCTCGCGATTGCCGACGAGCATCCCGGAGCTCGCGTGACGGGGATCGACGCGTCTGCTGACGCTCTGGCGGTCGCCCGCGAGAACGAGCGGCGTGCGGGCCTCGCCGTCGAGCTCGTCGAGTGGGACCTCTTCGATGGGCTGCCGGTGGGCCCCTGGGACCTCGTCGTCTCGAATCCGCCGTACGTGCGGGCAGACGAGATCGAGCTCCTCGAGCCCGAAGTGCGCGACTGGGAGCCGCGTGGCGCGCTCGTCGGCGAGGGTGCGACCGAAGCCGTTGCCCGCGGCGCCCTCGCTGTCCTGCGTGGGGGAGCTGCGCTCGTGCTCGAGGTGGCGGACGGCGACGCCGGTCGCATCGCAGAGCTGCTCTCGGAGCTCGGCTTCTCGCGTGTGGCCACCACGAAAGACCTGTCCGGTCGCGACAGGGTGGTCGAGGGCGTGACTACATCAGCCGATTGACATGACTACAATACCCGGTACCGTGACCACAATGGTGGGGATCCGCGAGTTGAAGGCCAGGCTCTCTGAGTACCTCGACCGCGCGGCGGCCGGCGAGACGATCGTCGTCACGGATCGCGGTAGAGCAAAAGCCGAGATCCGACCGCTCTCGGCTGACGCCAGAATCGAGCAGCTCGTCCGCGAAGGGCGCGTGACACCGCCGAGGCGTGCCGGCCTGCCGAGCGTGGCGCTGCTCGGACTCGAGGGTAAGAGGACGATCGCCGAGGTGCTCGACGAGGATCGCGGCGATTGACTCGATACGTCGACGCGAGCGCGGTTGTCAAGCTCTACGTTCGCGAGCCGGATTCCGAGCAGGCGGCACAGTTCCTGAGCGGGCGGTGGGCCTCCGGACGACAAACCCTCGTCGAGGTGCGGCGAGCGCTCGTGCAGACACTTGACGGCGATGAGCTCCAGGTCGCGCGAGAGAGGTTCGCGACTGACTGGGAGGTGACCTCGGTCGTCGAGCTCGACACCGGCGTGTGCGACAGAGCGGCCGAACTTGCTGAGTCGACCGGCGTCCGGTCTCTCGACGCGCTCCATCTTGCCTCGGCCGAGATCCTCGGAGAGGGGGAGCTTCCGTTCGTCACGTTCGATCGGCGCCTTGCGGATGCCGCGCGGTCCCTCGGCTGGACCGTGCTCGGCGTATGAACACCGTCGAGGAGGCCGTCGCCGCGATACAGACGGGCAAGCTCGTCGTCATCCCGACCGACACCGTCTACGGTCTCGCCTGCACGCCGTACCACGAGACGCCCGTTCGGGCGCTGTCCCAGCTCAAGCGTCGTGCAGAGGATCAGCCGATCGCGCTCCTCGCGGCGAGCCTCGACTGGCTCCTCGAGTGCGTGCCCGAGCTACGCGGACGAGCAGGGGTGCTTGCTCGGGCGCTCCTTCCCGGCCCGTATACGCTCGTCCTCCCGAACCCGGCGCGCCGATATCCGTGGCTTACCGGCGGTCGGCCCGACACCATCGGCGTCCGCGTTCCCGATGTCGCAGGTCCCGCGCGCGACGTGCTCGACGGGGTCGGCATGGTTGCCGCGACGAGTGCGAACCACCACGGCGGGGTCGATCCGCGACGCCTCGAGGATGTCCCGCGCGAGATCCTGGACGCGGTCGCGGCCGCCGTCGACGGCGGAGAGCTACCGGGCACGCCGTCGACGGTGCTCGACCTCACCGGGGCTGAGCCGCTCGTGCTTCGCGAAGGCGCGGTGCCGGAGGCCGACGCGCTCGCACGGGTCGCCGCGGCACTGTGCCAGTAGCATCAGGCTCGATGGCCACCGCGCCTCTGACGTTCGAGGACCTCCGCACTGCGGGTCTCGGAGACGTCGATCCGGACGTCGCCGCGCTCCTGGAGCGCGAGCTCGAGCGCCAGCGCGGAGGGATCGAGCTCATCGCCTCCGAGAACTTCACGTGGCCGTCCCTGCTCGAGGCGGTCGGGAGCGTTCCGACGAACAAGTACTCGGAGGGCTATCCCGGAAGGCGCTACTACGGCGGCTGCGAGGTCGTCGACGAGATCGAGCAGCTGGCCATCGACCGCGCAAAGACGCTCTTCGGAGCCGAGCACGCGAACGTGCAGCCCCATGCCGGCGCGCAGACGAACATGGCCGTCTACTTCTCGTGCCTCGACCCCGGCGACACGATCCTCTCGCTCGAGCTCTCCCACGGTGGGCACCTGACGCACGGTCTGAAGGTGAACTTCTCCGGCCGCCTCTACGACATCGTTCACTACGGCGTCTCCCGGGAGACGAACCTCGTCGACTACGACGACGTCCTGCGCCTCGCGAAGGAGCACCGGCCGAAGCTGATCGTGTGCGGCGGGTCCGCCTACCCACGGACCGTGGAGGCAGACCGCTTTCGCGCGATCGCCGACGAGGTCGGCGCGTTCCTTCTCTGCGACATGGCCCACTTTGCGGGGCTCGTTGCGGCGGGGCTCAATCCGAACCCGGTCGAGTACTGCGACTTCGTCACGTCGACGACGCACAAGACCTTGGCGGGCCCGCGATCCGGGTTCGTTCTCTGCAAGGCCGAGCACGCACAAGCAGTCGACAGAGCGGTGTTCCCCGGGATGCAGGGAGGGGCGCTCAATCACGTGATCGCGGCGAAGGCAACCTGCTTCCGGATCGCGGCGTCCGAGCCGTTCCGGCACTACCAGAAGAGCGTGCGTGCGAACGCCGACACGCTTGCCGAGACGTTGCAGGAGGGTGGGCTCGACGTGCTCACGGGCGGTACCGACACGCACCTCTTGCTCGTCGATCTCCGTCGCACCGAGTGGACCGGCAAGGCGGCCGAGGAGAGGCTCGCGGAGGTCGGGATCACCGTCAACCGGAACACGGTCCCGTTCGACGAGCGATCTCCGACTGTCTCGTCCGGGCTCCGCGTCGGCACGCCCGCGATGACGATGCGCGGCCTCGACCAGGACGATTTCCGCGAGGTGGGGCGAATCATGTGCGAGGCGCTCGGGGCGAGCCCCGATCTCGAGGCTCTCGCCGGCCGGACCGCGGCGCTCGTCTCGCTCCGGCCGCTCTACCCCGAGCAAGCGGCGTTCCCGACATTCGGCGCATAGGAGGAGCTGTGGACACAACTGCCGACCTCCAAGTCCCCGCGACCGGCCTCGTCACGGAGGTCACCCATCCACTCGTCCAGCACAAGCTCGGCTTGCTGCGCGACACGACGACGACGACTCAGATGTTCCGGCAACTGGTGAACGAGCTCACGCTCCTCCTCACCTACGAGGCGACGAAGGACCTCGCCAACGAGGAAGTCGAGATCGAGACGCCCCTCGAGCGGACGACCGCCCGGAGGATCTCCGGCAAGAAGGTCGCCGTCTGCCCGATCCTGCGGGCGGGCGTCGGAATGCTCGACGCCGTTCTCTCGCTCGTGCCGGGGGCACGCGTCGGGTTCATCGGTCTCTTTCGCGACGAGGAGACCCTCGAGCCGGTCGAGTACTACGTGAAGCTCCCCGGCGACATCGCCGATCGCGACGTCATCCTGCTCGACCCGATGGTCGCGACCGGGAACTCGACCGCCGCCGCGATCGAGACGGTGAAACGCGCCGGGGCGACCTCGGTTCGCCTCATCGCGTTGATCGCGGCTCCAGAGGGCATCGCACGGGTGCACAGCGAACACCCCGAGGTCTCCATCGTCGTGGCGTCCGTCGATCGCGGCCTGAACGACAAGGGCTACATCCTTCCCGGGCTCGGCGACGCAGGCGACCGGCTCTACGGAACGAAGTGACGTAGGTGCCTCCTCAGGCGATGCCATCCAGGTCCCTGCCGGCTGCAAAGCGGCGCGGGGCTGCGTCCTCGGTCGCGCCCGTATGTCCAATACGAACGCTCCCTGCGTCCTGGCCCCGCTTGCTTTTCGCGCGGCCTGGATACGGCCGCAGCACCTGAGGAGGCACCATGCTCGACGAGCTGCGGGCGACGCCGGAGGTTCTCTACGGAGCTGTCATCGCCTTCGTCATCGTCGTGCTGCTCACCCCGGCCGTCGGCGGCATGGCTCGCCTCCTCGGCGCCGTCGACCGGCCCGACGCTCGCCGTCTCAACCGCCGTCCGATTCCGCGGCTCGGCGGCCTCGCGATCTTCCTCGGGATCCTCGTTCCCTCGCTGGCGTTCCTCGATCTATCGGGCGAGAGCCGTGGCGTT
>DATDOS010000105.1:0-6186 GCA_035293125.1 Gaiellaceae bacterium
CATCGGCCGGGCGACGAGGTCGGCGCGGTCGCGCCGGAACAGCTGCATCATCTCCACCATCCGCGGCACGCCGTGCTCCGTGAAGGCGCCCGACACGACCGGCTTTCGTGAGCCTGTGAGGCACATGTAGAGGCGCCAGGCGTCCGAGATCTCGGCGGGCACGTCGTCGGTCGAGAAGGCGGTGGCGAGGTAGGCGATGTTCTCCAGCCCGTCGGCGAGGCGGACGTACTCGACGAAGTCCGTGGAGGTCGCAAGCCGCGTCTCGCCGGTGCGGTGGTCGATCACCCGCAGACCGCTCGAGCCCGGGACGAAGTGCACCCTGTCGCCGCCCAGCTGTGCGTGCGGCTCTCCCGCGCGGTCGTAGAGGGTGAACGACGAGGGCGCCTGCCGCAGAGCCTCCTCGACGACGACGGGTGGGAAGAGGACGCGCTCGCCCTTTGCGTCGAGGCGAAGCCCACTGCCGAGCAGCCTCTCGCGAAGCGCCTGGCCGCGTACCTCGATGCCGGTCTCGAAGAGGACTCGCTTGGCCTCCTCGACGATCCGGTCCGTCAGGTCGTCGTCGAGGACACGAATCGAGGGGCGCACGGGAGCGGAAAGTCTGTCACGCGCACGGCGTTACGCGTACCACAGCTACGAAAGGCTGGTCCCCGTGGCGCTCTCTGCAGGAGTCCGCGTGGCAAGAGCGGCGATCAGTCCCCGGCGCGCGAGAGGACGGCGTGCGAGAACGCCGCGTCGAGCGCGCCGACGCCGAGGTTCGCGCAGACGACGCGGCGCGCACGGAGCTCCTGCTCGAGACCCTCGCCGACGCTCGCGTGCGGGTCCGGCCACGAGCGGAAGTAGCCGTGCTCTCGGTAGGCGGCGTACTGGGCGACGTCGTCGGTCAGGAACAGGTCGCACGCGGCGACCGCGTCCGCCGAGACGTAGAAGTCGAAGTCGATCGGCAGCAGGAGCACGTCGTCCTCGACCCAGGACTCGTCGAGCGGCGACGGCGGGTCGCGAAGGATCGGCCCCGCGGTCACGACGACGTCTGCACCCGCGACCGCCGCCCGCGGATCGTCCACAACGCGAGCCCCTGGACACACACCGCGAGCTCGCTCGGTGACGGGGTCGTACGCACGGATCTCACACGCGGGCTCGAGAGCCCGAAGAACCTCACAGTGGTACCTGCCTTGCTCGCCGCACCCGAGCACGGCGACGACGCTCCAGCCGGCAGGCGCGAACGCCCGCACGCAGGCTCCCGAGGCCGCCGCGGTCCGGGCGGCGGTGATCTCGGCGGCGTCGAGGACGGCGAGTGGCACCCCCGTCTCCGCGTCGTTCACGACGATCACCCCGCTGATCGCCGGTAACCCGTGCGCTGGGTTGTCCGGATAGCCGGAGACCCACTTCATCGCGACGACGTCGAGCTCGCGCAAGTACGCCGGCATCGCGTGTACGAAGGCGTCAGGCCGCGGATGCACACCGATCTTCGGCGGCATCTCGACCTCCGCGCGCGCCATCGAGCGGTACACGCGCCCCGCCAGCTCAACCTGCTCGAGGACGGGTGGGAGCAACGCGGCGACCGTCTCGCGATCCAGAAATCGAAGGGAGGTCGTCACGAGAGACGTCCACGCTCGTCACGCGCGAGCAGCCGGTCAATGGCTCGTGCCGCTGTCAGGACCTCATCCACAATTCGGTCTTCCTCGCCTGCCTTCGGGAAGCGGTACGCGGGCCCGTGGACATGGATCGCGGCGACGACCTTGCCGCGTGCGTCGCGCACGGGAGCAGCCACCGAGTTGATGCCCTCGGCGAACTCCTCGAGGCCCCAGGCGCACCCGAGCCTCCGCACCTCCGCGAGGCGCTTCCGAAGCCGCGACGGGTCGGTCATGGTGCGGCGGGTGAGAGCCACGAGCTCACCACTGAGGTAGGCCGCCAGCGCGTCCTCCGGCCACTCCGCGAGCAGGACGAGCCCGGAGGGAACGGCATGCATCGGCGCACGAGCTCCCGTCCAGTCGCGTACCTGGACGGGGTTGTCGGACTCGACCTGGTCGACGTAGAGGATCTCGTTCCCGTCTGGAAGGCCGAGGCCCGCGTCCTCGCCCAGCTCGGCGACGAGGTCGGCGAGGAAAGGTCGGGCGATCGAGATCAGGCTGCGTTCTGGAGTCACCGCGAACGACAGCGCGGCCACGCCCGGACCGATCCGCCAGCGAGCCCCGTCGAACCGCTCCACGGCGTCGACCTCCTCGAGCGTCGCGAGCAGGCGGGCGACGGTCGACTTCGGCAGCCGCACGCGCTCGGCGATTGCGGTGACACCCGCCGGTCGCTGGGCGACCTCGTCGAGGATCGCGAATGCACGCTCGAGCGATTGCACCATCGTCCAGGATCTCCTAGAATTCCACGATACAGCATCGTTCCACGATATGGAACACGATTGGGAACACTGAGTGATGCCCGACGACGACCTCGATCTCTCAACGCTGACCGACGTAGAGCTCGTCGCGCAGATGCACGACGACCTCTACGACGGCCTCGCGGACGAGATCGTCGAGGGCACGAACATCCTGCTGGAGCGCGGCTGGTCGGCCGACAAGGTGCTGAACGACGCCCTCGTCGAGGGCATGCGGATCGTCGGTATCGACTTCCGCGACGGGATCCTGTTCGTGCCCGAGGTGCTGCTCGCGGCGAACGCGATGAAGGCTGGCATGGCGATCCTCCGGCCGCTCCTCGCCGAGACGGGTGCGCAGCGCGTCGGCAAGGTCGTGATCGGCACCGTCAAGGGCGACATCCATGACATCGGGAAGAACCTCGTCGCGATGATGCTCGAGGGCGCGGGGTTCGAGGTGTACGACCTCGGCATCAACAACCCCGTCGAGAACTATCTCGCGGCACTCGAGGAGCACGAGCCGGACATCCTGGGCATGTCGGCGCTCCTCACGACAACCATGCCCTACATGAAGGTCGTGATCGAGGCGCTGAAGGAGAAGGGGATCCGCGACTCCACCATCGTCCTCGTCGGCGGTGCCCCCTTGAACGAAGACTTCGGCAAGGCGATCGGCGCGGACGCATATTGCCGCGACGCAGCCGTCGCCGTGGAAACCGCCCAGGCCCTTGTCCTGGCCCGCCGTGCAGCAGCTACTAGATGAGTGACCGGTCATTTGCGCCGATGCGGGGATGGCCGAGACCAAGCCGGGGACGCCGCTCGACCGAGCGCGTATCTGTGCATACGGGCGAGGGAGAGCGGCGCCAGCCGGCGCCGAGTCTCGGCCACCATCCGCGCGGCGATGAATTGCCGGTCACTCATCTAGATCCTGACGAAGAGCGGGTCTTCGAGGCCGAGCGGCCCGAGGTGCTGGTTCTCGCCTGCGGAGCGATCGCGCGCGAGGTGCTGGCCGTGATCGGGCTCAACGGCTGGCGGAACGTGACGGTTCGATGCCTCCCCGCGCAGCTCCACTCGCGGCCGCAGCTGATCGCGCCGGCCGTCGACAAGAAGCTGCGTGAGCTCGCCGGCCGGTACGAGCGCGTCTTCGTGGCGTACGCCGACTGCGGCACCGGGGGCGCGCTCGACAACGTGCTCGATGTTCATGGCGTCGAGCGCCTTCCCGGTACCCACTGCTACGGCTTCCTCGCCGGGAATGCCGCTTGGGAGGAGATGCACGACGCCGAGCCGGCGACCTTCTACCTCACCGACTTCCTCGCCAGGCACTTCGACGCGCTCGTGATCCGCGGGCTCGGGCTCGACCGGCACCCCGAGCTCCTGCCGCAGTACTTCGGGAACTACCGGCGCCTGCTCTACCTCGCGCAGACCGACGACGCTGACCTGCGCACGCGAGCGCAGGCGGCTGCGGTGCGCCTCGGCCTCGAGTACGAGGAACGTCACACGGGCTACGGCGACCTGCTTCCGTCCCTCACCCGGTTCGTCGAGGCGGCTCCCGTTGCCTGAGCTCACGGTGATCTGGTGGCGGGACATCCCGGCCCAGGTGACGGCGAAGGACGGGCGGGTGTCCGCGCGCGTCCAGCTGGGCGAGCGCTTCCAGGAGGCGATCGACGCGGCGGCGATGCGGGGCGGGCTGATCGGCACCGACGCGTACCTCGCCGAGTGGCGGCGCGAGACGCGCGAGTGCGGCGACGAGCTCGAGAAGGAAGTCGCCGATGAGGCCTCCTGGCTGGAGGCGGCGTACGGCGACGACGTCCTCGAGCGCCTCGTACAGTCGAATGGAAGCGAGCAATGACCGAGACGCGACTCTCGAGTGCGACGAAAGAGGTCGTGATCGGCTTCGAGCGGCCGTTCGTGATCATCGGCGAGCGCATCAACCCCACCGGGCGCAAGAAGCTGGCCGAGGAGATGGCGGCCGGGAGCTTCGACACGGTCATCTCCGATGCGATCGCTCAGGTGGAGGCGGGCGCGCAGATGCTCGATGTCAACGCCGGCATCCCTCTCGCGGACGAGCCCGCCATCCTCGCCCGGGCGCTCGAGCTCGTCCAGGACGTGACCGACGTACCGCTCTGCATCGACTCCTCGATCGTGGCCGCGCTCGAGGCCGGGCTCGCCGTCTACCGCGGGAAGGCTCTCGTCAACTCGGTGACAGGTGAGGAGGACCGGCTCGAGTCGGTGCTGCCGCTCGTCGCCAGGTACGGAGCCGCGGTCGTCGCGATCACGAACGACGAGTCGGGCATCTCCGAGGACCCGGACGAGCGCTTCGAGATCGCTCGCAGGATCGTGTCCCGCGCTGCCGACCACGGGATCCCGAAGGAGGACGTCGTCGTCGACCCGCTCGTGATGCCGATCGGCGCGATCGGAAGCGCGGGCCGCCAGGTGTTCCGGATCGTGCGCCGGCTGCGTGAGGAGCTCGGCGTGAACACGACCTGCGGCGCCTCGAACGTGAGCTTCGGGCTTCCCAACAGGCCTGCTTTGAACGCGGCGTTCCTCCCGATGGCCATCGCCTCGGGGCTCACCTCGGCCATCACGAGCCCGCTGCACTCGGAGATGCTGCAGGCCGTCAAGGCCGCCGACGTGATGATGGGAAACGATGCCCACTGCGCGAGCTGGATCGCGCGGAACGGAGACTCCCCGGCTGGCGAGGCCACGCGCGGTCGACGCGGAGGCCGCGAGGGCAGGCGGAGAGCCGCATCGTCGTGACGTCGCCCGACGCACTCGTCGTCTTCACTCCGTCCGGCAGGCGAGGACGGTTCGAGCACGGCACGACCGTGCTCGAGGCCGCGAGGAGGCTCGGTGTCGACCTCGACTCGGTCTGCGGCGGTCGCGGCATCTGCGGCCGCTGTCAGATCGAGGTCTCGGAGGGCGAGCACGCGAAGCACGGGATCACCTCTGCCGAGGCTCATCTGACACCCGTCGGCGAGGTCGAGCGCGCGTACGCAGTGGACAAGGGACTTGCGGACCGCCGCCGACTCGGCTGCACCGCCTGCGTCGCCGGGGACGTCGTGATCGACGTGCCGCCCGAGAGCCAGCTGTACCGCCAGGTCGTCCGTAAGGAGGCGGACGCACACCCGATCGAGGTCGATCCCGTCGTGCGGCTGTACTACGTGGAGGTGGCCGGCGCCGAGCTCGGTGTCTCGTCGGCCGACCTGCGTCGCCTGCGAGAGGCGCTCGAGACCGACTGGGGCCTCGAGGGGCTCGATGCAGACCCGGGAGTCCTCCCCGATCTCCAGCGTGCGCTGCTCGACGGGAACCGCGCCGTGACCGTCGCCGTGCATGACGGGTCGACGATCACGGGTGCCTGGCCCGGGCTCCACGACCGGGCGTACGGGATCGCGTTCGACGTCGGCTCGACCACGGTGGCGGGGCACCTCTGCGATCTGCTCACCGGCGACGTGCTCGCTTCCGCCGGAGCGATGAACCCGCAGATCCGCTTCGGCGAGGATCTCATGAGCCGTGTCTCGTACGTGATGCTCCACCCCGGCTCCGAGAAGGAGCTGACCAAGGTCGTCCGCGGCTGCCTCGCGAAGCTCACCGCCGAGCTGGCGAGCGCCGCGGAGATCGATCGAGCCGACGTTCTCGAGGTGACGCTCGTCGGCAACCCGATCATGCACCACCTGCTGCTCGGGATCGATCCCACTCCGCTCGGCGGCGCTCCGTTCGCGCTCACTGTGGACGAGGCGGTACGTCTTCCGGCACGCGACCTCGGCCTGCCCGTGCACCGGGGAGCGCGCGCATACGTGCTGCCGTGCATCGCGGGACACGTCGGCGCCGAC
>DATDOS010000106.1:0-15334 GCA_035293125.1 Gaiellaceae bacterium
GACGCGAATCGCGATCCCGGGGAGGGGGCAGACGCCCACGCTTACGACCATTCCCGTCGGAGACGGCCCCGTGGACGTGGCTGCGGGCGAGGAAGGCATCTGGGTGGCGAATAGCCTCGACGGCACCGTGTCCCGCATCGATCCCGAGACCGGCGACGTCGTGGCCACGGTCGAGGTCGGTGAAGGGCTGCAGCGGGTCGCCGCCGGCGAGGGTGCCGTCTGGGTGACCGTGCGCGCGCCCGAGATCGGCGACGAGCCGTGAGTCGTCTATCGTCCGGTCCGCTCACGGAAGACGGTGGAAAGGCGGGCGGTCCAGTAGGAAGGAGCCCGCCTTGAAACGTTCCTCTCTTGCTCTCGCCGGTCTGCTCATCGCTGCCGTCGTGGCCGTGGCGCCCGCGGCGAGCACCTCCACTCAGACGCCGCGCGGCGGGACCGTCGTGTACGGAGGAACGGCCTCGGAGCCCGCCTGCTTGACGCCGTTCCTCGACGCATGCGCCCCGGGACCGACGGCGCGCGAGTTCGTCCTGACCAAGGTTCTAGAGGCTCCGTTCGACGTTGGCCCCGATCTCACGTGGCGGCCGAGACTCGTCTCGCGCGTCGAGTTCACGAGAACGCCGCCCTTCACGCTCACCTACCACATCCGCCCCGAAGCCCGCTGGAGCGACGGGACGCCGATCACGGCGAGGGACTTCGCGTTCACCCACCTGGTGATCCGGAAGTACGGTTCCCCGGACCACCCGAACCGGACACAGGTTCGCAGCGTCCGCGCCCTCGATCCGAAGACGGTCAGAGTCGTCTTGCGCGCCCGCTTCGGCGCCTGGAGAGGACTGTTCGGGAACATTCTTCCCTCGCATGCGCTCCAGGGCGAGGACCTCACGAACGTGTGGACCGACCGGATCCACAGCCCGAAGACGGGCCAGCCGATCGGGAGCGGGCCCTTCCTCCTCGAGCGTTGGGAGCGCGGCAAGCAGATCACGCTGGTGCGAAACCCCCGCTACTGGGGACCGCATCCTGCCTATCTCGATCGGCTTGTCGTCCGCCTCCAGGTTCCGGCCACCGCGCTCCTCGACGCGTTTCGAAACCGTCAGCTCGACGTTGCCGCATCGTGGCCCATCGCTCTCCTCGGCGACTTCCGGCAGGCGCCGGGTGTCACGGTCCGGTTGAGCCAAGGCTCTCCGGGCTGGGACTCCTTCTGGATCCGTGTTTTACCCGGCGGCCACACGGCGCTCAGGAACAAGCTCGTTCGCAGGGCGCTCGCCTTCGGCATCGATCGTGCTGCTATCGCTCGCGAAGCCAACGAGCTCCTCCCCCTGCTGCACCAGGACAGCGAGGTCCTTGTGAAGGGGAGCCGGTACTACCGGCCGAACTGGAGCACGTACCGGTACCAGCCCTCGGAGTCTCGGCGCCTGCTCGAGCAGGCGGGCTGCCGACGAGGCTCCGATGCCATCTATGTCTGCGCCGGGGAGCGGCTCCGCCTCCGCTTCGCGACGATACCCACCAACGTGATTCGAGCTCGAGTCGTCGAGCTCGCCCGGACGCAGCTGAGGCAGGCAGGTGTCGAGGTCGTGCCGACCTTCGCGTCACGTGCGGTGTTCTTCGGTCAGATCCTCCCGAGCGGGGACTTCGACGTCGCGCTGTTCGGGCGGGGTCTCGGGCCGGATCCAGGGGTAAAGACGTTCTTCGGCTGCGGGGGTCCCGACAACTACACGGGCTACTGCCAGCGGCTCGTCACGGCCGACCTCGACCAGGCAGAACGGATCCTCGACGCCGACCAGCAGGCCCGCGTCCTGAACAGAGCCGACGTCCAGATGGCGAAGGACGTGCCGAGTATCCCGCTCTACCAGCTACCCCAGAACGTCGCGCTCAGATCGACGCTTCGGAACTTCCGCTGGTCTCTGAACGCGAACATCAGTCCCTTGTGGAACGCGGAGAACTGGTGGCTCGCGGAGCCGCGCTAGCAGCGGCGGTCGCCGTCTCGCTCCTCGCTGTCGCGGGAGCGGGCGGCGCGGGCGCGCAGACGCCGAAGCGCGGCGGCACCGTGGTCATTGCGGCGCCTGCACATTTCGAGCCGGCCTGTCTCAACCCGCTCGTCGACTCTTGTTCGCCCCGCTTCCTCGACGGAGTCCTCGCCGGGGCCTACGAGGTGATGCCTGCCGCCACCTACCGGCCGGACCTCGCCAGCGGCAAGGTCGCCGCGAGGCAGCCGTTCACGCTGCTCTACCGCATCCGCCCCGAGGCCCGCTGGAGCGACGGCGCACGGGTCACGGCGGGCGACTTCGAGTTCACCCACCAGGCGATCCTTAGGCTTCGTCCGGAGCTCCAAGACGTCCATCTGGACATGGTCCGAAGCGTCCGCGCGCTCGACGCGAAAACCGTCAGGGTCGTTCTGCGGGCCCCCTTCGCGGACTGGCGCGAGCTCTTCCCCTGGGTCTTGCCACGCCACGCCCTCGCCGGCCAGGACCTCAGGAGCCTCTGGCAGAACGCGATCGAC
This sequence comes from Gaiellaceae bacterium, assembly GCA_035293125.1. Lineage (GTDB taxonomy): Bacteria > Actinomycetota > Thermoleophilia > Gaiellales > Gaiellaceae > GMQP-bins7. The sequence goes on from DATDOS010000106.1 coordinate 2,492, forward strand.
AATCCGAAGACGGGCGCGCCGATCGGGAGCGGTCCCTTCCTCGTCGATCGCCTGGACCGCGGCGGGAGGCAGTTCGTCCTGCGCCGCAACCCGCGCTACTGGGGGCCGCACCTGGCCTACCTGGATCGCATCGCCCATCACTTCATACGCCCGGAGGACGTCGCGGACGCCCTGAGACAGGGCGAGGTCGACATGATCGATCCGGGTCCCCGCCTATTGCAGGCCGTGGCGCTCGAGCTCCATCAGGAGCGGGCGCCTGGGATCAGGGTTCTCCCCGTTCTCGACAGCAGCTGGGAGCACTTCGATATCCGGATGGGCTCGGGCGGCCACCCCGCGCTCAGGATCCGGCTCGTCCGGCAAGCGCTTGCCTACGGGATCGATCGCGAGGAGATCGCGCGGGTCATCGGAGAGCTCACCGGTGGGCGTGACGCTCGGCCCGAGCCGCTCGACAGCGTCGTCTTCCTGGCGAACAGCCGCTACTACCAGTCGAACTGGAGGGGCTACCGCTACCGGCCGGAGCAGGCGCGGCGGCTGCTCGAGCGGGGCGGATGCCGCAGAGGCGCGGACAGCATCTACATCTGTGCAGGCGAGCGGCTCTCACTCCACCTCGTGACCTCGGCCGGCGCCGAGCACCGGAGGCGATCGGCCGAGCTCGCCAAGGCGCAGCTCCGTAGGGTCGGAGTCGAGGTCATCCTTGGCTTCGTCCCCCCGACTCTCCTCGGGACCGCCCTCTCGGGGGGCGACTTCGACCTCTTCCAGTTCGGCTGGATCGGCGGCGCGAGCACATCAGGGCCCGCGGACGTCTTCGGCTGCCAGCAACCGTCCAACTTCACCGGCTACTGCGACCGGTTGGTGACGCGCGACCTCGACCAGGCCACGCGCATCCTCGACGACCAGCGGCGGGTGCGGCTCTTGAACAAGGTCGACGCGAGGCTGGCGACGGCCGTGCCGGCGATACCGCTCTACCAGACCACCAGCCTCTTCGCCTTCAACGCCACCGTGCGAGGCGTTGTCCGAAACGGCGTGGGCCGCTTCACGTGGAACGCGGAGGACTGGTGGCTCGAGCGCTAGCGGCGGCGATCGCCGTCTCGCTCCTCGCCGTCTCGGGAGCGGGCGGCGCCGGCACGCAGACGCCGAAGCGCGGCGGCACGATCGTGATCGGCGCCTACGGCCAGCCGCCGTGCCTCAGCCTCCAAAGCGTGTGCGGCGTCGGGCTGGAGCACACGGTCGTCCTCGGGGGCACATTCGGCCTGAAGGGCCACCGCTGGGTCCCCGGGCTCGCGCGCGTGACGCGGACGAAGGATCCGCTCACGCTCGTCTACCACATTCGGCCCGAGGCGCGCTGGAGCGACGGGACGGCTGTCACCTCGGGCGACTTCGTGTTCACCCACCGCCTCTGGATCAGGTATGGGCTCGTGCGGCTGGGCGAGACGGTCTGGAGCCGCGTCCAGCCGCTCGGCAGGAAGAGCTTCCGGGTGACGCTGGCCAGACGTTCCGCCGACTGGCGCGTCTATCCCCTCTTCGTCGCCCCCCGCCACGCGCTCGCCGGCGAGGACCTCTCGAGCGTCTGGCGCGACACGATCGACAACCCGAAGACGGGCGAGCCGATCGGCAGCGGCCCCTTCCTGGTCGAGCGCTTCGAGCGCGGAGAGCAGATCACGCTCGTCCGGAACCCGCGCTACTGGGGACCGCACACCGCCTACCTCGACCGCGTGGTGGTCCGTCTCGTCCCTCGGGGCCTTGCCGGGGTCGACGCGCTCTTGCAGGGCGAGATCGACGTCCTACCGACGCCCCTGCCCGAGGAGGCGGTGACCAGGCTCAGGCGCGCGCCCGGGATCGAGCTCCGCGTGTACCCCGGCATCGCCTGGGAGCAGCTGGCGATCCGGGTCGGCCCGGGAGGCCATCCCGCGCTCAAGAACAAGCTCGTCCGCCGGGCGCTCGCCTACGGGATCGACCGCGAAGCGATCGTGCGCGAGCTCTTCGGAGAGATCGACCGGACGCTGCGGCCGCTCGACAGTCTCCTCTTCCTCTCCGAGGAATCCGGCTACAGGCCGAACTGGCGCAGCTATCGCTACCGCCCTGCCGAGGCGCGGCGACTGCTTGAGCAGGCCGGCTGCCAGCGCGGCGCGGACGGCATCTACGCCTGCGGCCGCGAGCGGCTCTCGCTCCGCTTCGTCACCACCGCAGGCAACCCCCGGCGGCAGCGGACGCTGGAGCTCGCGCAGGCCCAGCTCCGGGGAGTGGGAATCGAGGTACGGCCGATCTACTCGCCGGGCACCGTCCTCTTCGGCCAGCTGCTACCGAGCGGCGAGTGGGACGTCGCGCTCTTCGCCCTTTCTAAGAACTGGCCGGAGGACCTGCCGGACGCCGCCTACCGCTGCCAGGGGGATTTCAACTTCTCCGGCTACTGCAATCGGCTCGTGACCCGCGACCTGGCGCAGCTCGACGCCATCATCGATTCCGAGCAGCTCGCGCGGGTCGGCAACGCGGCCGACAGGAAGCTGGCCCGCGACGTGCCCGCGATCCCGCTCTTCCAGCGGCCGGAAGTGGACGCGATCCGGACGACGGTCCGCATCCCTGATCCTCCAAGCGCGTACGCCTTCTACCTGAACCTGCAGGACTGGTGGCTCGAGCGCTAGCAGCCGCGATCGCCGTCTCGCTCCTCGCCGTCTCGGGAGCGGGCGGTGCCGGCGCGCAGACGCCGAAGCGCGGCGGCGCAGTCGTGGTCGCGTGGGAGGGACCCGGAATCCCGCCCTCGTGTGTCATTGCCCGCTTCGTCGAGCCTGCCTGTCCCAACGGTTTTGACGCGCGGCTGATCCACCTCGTGCTTGCGGGCACTTTGGCCGTACGCGCGGAGGGGTGGAGCCCGAACGTCGCCTCGCGAATCACGCTCACGAGAGACCCGTTCACCGTCACGCTCCGCATCCGGCCCGAAGCGCAGTGGAGCGATGGTACGCCGATCACCGCGGCCGACTACGTATTCAGCCATCGCGTGTATTCCCGGCTGTTCCCACCGGACAGGTATGTATGGGCGGAAGTCGCGCGTGTCACTGCGGTCGACGCGAAGACCGTGCAGGTCGCGCGCAGCGAGCCGAGCAGCGCATGGCAATTTCAGACGGGCGTCTTCCCCGTCTCGCCACGTCATGTCCTTCGGGGCGAGGATCCTTCCGAGGTCTGGGAGCGGGCGATCGAGAACCCGAAGACGGGGAAGCCGATCGCGAGCGGGCCCTTCCTCCTTCAGCGCTTCCAGCCGGGTCGCGAGCTCGTTCTCGTTCGCAATCCGCGCTACTGGGGGCCGCATCCGTACCTCGACCGGCTCGTCATTCGCTTCGGTCTGAATAGCGCGGACGCGCTGCTGCGGGGCGAGGTGGACGTTGTCGGAGGATCCGGCGGGAACGATCTGGCGGCGGCGGTTGAGTTCGTCGACCGGCCTCAGCCGGGCATCAGGTTGATCGACGGCCCTGGCGATGCTTGGGAGCACATCGACCTGCGAATCGGCTCTGGTGGGCATCCGGCGCTTCGCAGCAAGCTCGTCCGCCGCGCGCTCGTCTATGGAATCGACCGTGAGGCGATCGTGCGCGAGTTGTTCTCGAAGAGCGCTCCGAGCGTGCGAGTGCTGCACAGCACGGCGTTCTTCTCCACCGAGCGCGGCTATCGGCCGAACTGGGCTCGGTATCGCTCCCGTCCCCGCGAAGCCCGTCGGTTGCTGGCGCAAGCCGGCTGCCAGCGGGGGGCGGACGGGATCTACGCTTGCGCGGGCAAGCGACTTTCGCTCCGTTTTGTCACCACGGCCGGCAACCACGTTCGTGAGCGGACACTCGAGCTCGTCCAAGAACAGCTCAGGCGAATCGGCGTCGAGGTCGTCCCGTCCTACGTCGCTCCGGCTGCTCTCGGCCCGTTCCTCGACCTCGGCGACTTCGACGCCGCCCTCTTCGCGTTGCGCAAGGACAGCCCAGGAGAGACGGGTAGCTGGCCGTACAGCTGCGCTGAGCCGGAAAGGACAGCCAACCGCACCGGTTACTGCAGCCGGCTGTTCAACGCCGACTTCGACCAGCTCAGACGGATCGTCCACCCAGCCCGTTACGCGACTGTGGCGAACCGCGCGGATCGACGGCTCGCGCTCGACGTACCCGTCATCCCGTTGTACGTTGCACCCCGGCTCTACGCGTACCGGGAGTCGATCCGAGGCATCCGACCGACGGCGTTCTCGTCGTCGTGGTGGAACGCGGAGAACTGGTGGCTCGAGCGGTAGCAGCTGCGATCGTCGTCTCGCTCCTCGCCGTGTCGGGAGCAGGCGGCGCCGGCACGCAGACGCCGAAGCGCGGCGGCACCGTCGTCATCTCTTGGGGGACTCGGTGGGGCTGTCTCAACTACTTCAACGTGGCGTGCGGCGTCGGCCCCGTGACCGGCTGGCTGAACGACGTCTTCGCAGGAGCGTTCGAGCAGACGCCGGGCCTCCGCTATCGCTCTGGCCTCGTGTCGCACGTCGACGTGAGGAAAGAGCCATTCACCCTCACCTACCACCTCCGGCCGGAGGCGCGCTGGAGCGACGGCGTCCCGGTCACCGCCTCGGACTTCGTTTTCACCTACCGAGCCTTCCGCAAGTACCTCCCTCCCGACTTCCCCGAGAACCTCGACCTACGGAAGGTCCGTCGTGTCCGCGCGCTCGACGCGAAGACCGTCAGAGTCGAGTTCACCTCCCGCTTCGGCGGCTGGCGTGACCTCTTCTTTGTCGTGTTTCCCCGTCACGCGCTCGCAGGCGAGGATCTCAGGGGGATCTGGAAAGACAGGATCGAGAACCCGAAGACCGGCGAGCCGATCGGGAGCGGTCCTTTCCTTCTCACGTCGCGCGAGGTCGACCGGCAGGTGACCCTCGTCCGCAACCCGCGCTACTGGGGGCCGCATCAGGCGTACCTGGACCGCGTCGTCTGGCGCCGCGTCGACGGTGACCCCTTCGAGGGGCTCGAGAGAGGCGAGATCGACCTCGCCAGCCTCCTGGGGCCGTCCGTCAACACGATCCTGGAGCTGCGGCGACAGCCGGGGATCAGGGTCGTCTCGGTGGCCGCGACGGCCTGGGAGCACTTCGCGATTCGCGTCGGCGCCGGCGGCCATCCGGCGCTCAAGAACAAGATCGTGCGCCGGGCGCTCGCGTATGGGGTCGACCGCGAGACCATCGTGCGGGAGCTCTACGGGCAGATCGACCCGAAGCTACGGCCGAGCGACAGCGCCATCTTCGTGACCAGCAGCCCCTTCTACCGCCCGCACTGGAGCAGCTACCGCTACCGGCCTGTCCAGGCGCGGCGTCTGCTCGAGCAGGCGGGCTGCAGCAAGGGCGACGACGGTGTCTACGTCTGCGCCGACGAGAGGCTCTCACTCCGCTTCGTGACCACGGCCGGCAATACGAACCGGGAGCTCGCCGTCCGGCTCGCCCAGGCGCAACTCCGCAAGGTGGGCGTTGAGGTGAAGACCACGTTTGCGACCACCGCGGCCTTCTTCGATCAGATCCTCCCAGACGGGGACTTCGACCTTGCCCTCTTCAGGTTCCTCATGCTCCCGAGTGGGAGCTCGAGCATCGACATCTACCGCTGCGGGGGCCCGAGGAATTACACCGGCTACTGTCAGCGGCTGGTCACCAGCGAGCTCGTGCAGACGGAGCTCATCGTGGACGAGGAGCAGCGCGCGCGCGTCCTCAACGCGGCGGACAGGAAGCTGGCACGAGACGTGCCGGTGATCCCGCTCTTCCAGGTGCCCGCGGTGACCGCCTACAAAGCGGCTCTCCGAAACGTCGTCCCGCACCCTCGTCCCGAGGCGCAATCGTGGAACGCGGAGGACTGGTGGCTCGAGCGCTAGCGGCGGCGATCGCCGTCTCGCTCCTCGCCGTCTCGGGAGCGGGCGGCGCGGGCGCGCAGACGCCGAAGCGCGGAGGCGTCCTCGACGTCGTTGGCGCCATCGAACCCCCGTGCCTCAGTGTTCTCGTCAGCCCGTGCAAAGACGCGGTTCTCCCGATCTACGGAGTCCTCGAGGGCGCCTTCAAGCTCGGCCCGGACTACTCATGGCGCCCGAGACTCGTCTCACGCGTCGACGTCACGACGAAGCCGCCGTTCACGCTCACGTATCACATCCGTCCAGAGGCCCGCTGGAGCGACGGCACGCCGGTGAGCGCTCGGGACTTCGTGTTCACCTACACGACGAGGCTCCGGTACCCCGAGGTGCCCGAGGACGATCAGTACAAGACCTGGGTCCGCAGCGTGCGTGCCGTCGACAGAACGACGGTGAGAGTCGTTCTCCGCTCCCGCTTCGCCTTCTGGCGTGGCCTCTTTGCAGTCGTCCTGCCCGAGCACGCTCTTCGTGGCGAGGACCTCGAGAAGGTGTGGATCGACCGGATCCACAACCCGAAGACAGGCGCGCCGATCGGGAACGGCCCCTTCCTCGTCCAGCGCTGGGAGCGGGGCAAGCAGCTGACGCTGGCTCGCAATCCCGGCTACTCGGGGACGCACCCTGCCTACCTGGACCGCGTGGTCTTTCGCTACTCCCTTGACCCGGCGGGGGTCGCCGATCTGTTCCGGAACGGCGAGGCTGACATCGGTCAATGGCAGTTCTCCCCGGATCTAGCCTCGGAGCTTCGGCGCGTACCCGGCGTCAAGCTCCTCTTCGCGCCCGACTCGCCAGGCTTCGAGCACCTCGACATCCGGATGGGCCCCGGCGGGCACCGCGCGCTCAGGAACAAGCTCGTGCGCCGCGCACTTGCGCATGGAATCGACCGCGTCGAGATCGCCCGGGCAGTGTTGGGGGACGAGGTCGACCCGAACCCGAGGCCACTCGACAACCTCCTTCTCCGGAGGAGTAGCCGGTCCTACAAGTCGAACTGGAACGTGTACCGCTATGACCCCGCCGAGGCGCGACGCTTACTCGAGCGTGCGGGCTGCCGGCGGGGTGCCGACGGCATCTACTCCTGCGCGGGCGAGCGCCTCTCGCTCCGCTTCGCGTCCCGAAATGTGCTGTCGAGGCGGGTGCAGACACTCGAGCTGGTCCAGGCGCAGTTGCGGCAGGCGGGGGTCGAGGTGGTACCCATCTACGCGTCCTCCAGGGCGCACGACCAAGTCCTCGAGGCCCGCGACTTCGACGTCACCCTCTTCGCGTGGTTCGGGGCTGGAGCCGACGGAGCCGGAATCAAGGACCTCTACGGCTGTGGGGGGCGCCAGAACTACATGGGCTACTGCCAGAGGCTGGTCACACGCGACCTCGACCAGGCGGACCGGATCGTCGATCTGGCGCGTCGGGCTGCCGTTTTGAACCGGGCCGACGTGCAGCTCGCGAGGGACGTTCCGTCGATTCCGCTGTTCGAAGTGCCCGCACTGGCGGCGGTGACACCGGGCGTACGGAACTTCCTCCCGACCTTCAGCTTCTTCGACCCGACCTGGAACGCCGAGAATTGGTGGCTCGAGCGCTAGCAGCGGCGGTCGTCGTCTCGCTCCTCGCCGTCTCGGGAGCGGGCGGCGCGGGCGCGCAGACGCCGAAGCGCGGCGGCACCGTCGTTGTCAGCTAGGCCCAAGGGACATCGCCTGCCTCAATCCGCTCCTCGAGAAGTGCAGCTTCGGGGGTATGACGCCGAGGTTCTGGAGGGCGCGTTCGAGGCTCGTCCCGATCTCGTCTTGCGTCCGAAGCTCGTCTCGAACGTCGAATTCACGACGAAGCCGCCGTTCACGCTCACGTACCACATCCGCCTGGAGGCCCGCTGGAACGATGGGGTGCCCGTCACGGCGCGCGACTTCTTCTTCACCCACGAGGCGATCCGCAAGTACATCCCTGCGCTGCTCGAAGATCCCCACTTGACGGCGGTCCGCAGGTCCGCGTGCTCGATGCGAGAACCGTCAAGGTCGTCCTTCGCTCGCGCTACGCGGGCTGGATGGGCGGTTTCTTCCGGATCGTCCTGCCGCGACATGCACTCGCCGGGCAGACCTGTCGGAGGTCTGGATCGACCGGATCGACAACCCGAAGACGGGAAGACCGATCGCTCCGAACCTCCGGCCGAGTGCAGCGCCGTCTTCTCCCAGCCGGAGTCCCTTCCACCGGTCGAACTGGAGTGCATACCGCTGCCGCCCCAACTTCGCGCGGCGCTTGCTCGAGGAGGCGGACTGTCGCCTGGGTACCGATGGGATCTTCGTCTGCGCGGGGGAGAAGCTCTCGCTCCGCTTCGTGACCAATGTCCGGACGCGCCGCGTGCAGGCATTCGTCCGGCCTGGGGAGCGGAGAACTGGTGGCTCGAGCGCTAGCTTGAGCCGCGGCTTCGGAACGAATAGTCCCGCAAGCAGTTGGCGTACCGCTTACCGCGGCCGAGCTTCAACGCTGGAGGACGTTGTCAGCGAAGGCCACGAGCGACTGCGCCTGCCTGAGTGCGGAGGCGAGCGCCTGCCCGCTAATGTCGTCGATGCCGTACTGGGCCTTGTCCTTGATTGCGATCAGGCGCTTGAGCGCGGAGGACGCATCTCTCCCCTTGGGCACGATCTGCTCGAGGAGCTCGCAGGCGTCGAGGTGGCTCTGACCGCGCGATCGCTGGCCGAGGGCGGCGCAGCAAGCGGCGTCAGAAGCCGCGACGCCGGCGAGAACGGCCAGAGACGCGGAGACGCTCGCCGACGGCGGATAGTCGCTCTCAGAGGCGGCCAGTTCCGCGACCTCGAGGAACTTCTTTGCGTGCTCGATACGGGCGCGCGCGTCGTCGCGACTGCACGGCCGGACGCGCGAAGGCTTCGTGGGGTTCAGCGCCGCTCTCCGGGCAGATCCTTGGTGCGGACCCCGACGAGAAGAATCGCGTCAGTTTCGAGGTCGTCGACGACTGGCGGACGCTCACGGTTGAGCCGCACTACGTCACTCGTCGACGCCTCGGCGATCGCGCCGTGGTTGCCCGTCCAGCGGCGAACGGACGCCGAAAGCTTGTCGAGCTGCTCCCGCCACGCGGGATCCTCCGCGTCAACCTCGTCTGGGCGGACGACGAAGAGGTCGATGTCGCTTGCGGTGTCCCCATCGCCACGAGCCGCCGATCCGAAGACGGATGCGTGGAGGGGCTGGACCTGCCAGGAGGCGATCGTCTCACGTAGGCGGTCGATGAGCTCCGTCCTGATGCCGGCAAGGATCTCGACGGCCGGGTAGGCGAGATGGTCACGGTTGAGTGTGTAGAGAACGGCTGCACCTGCATCCTGAGCGTCCACGAGACCTTGCTCGCCGAGCCTGTGTAACGCACCGAGGACGCCGCGCTGGGTGCCGCGCCGGACGAGGCGCGCAACCTGACGTCCTGAGAGCGGGCGGGTCGTACCGGCGAGCGTCACGAGCACCTCGCCATCGAGAGTGGGACTGACTGCGCTATATGGCCTGGAGACATCCACGATGAGTAGTTTACTTCTCGAATGAGCAGTGCGGGCGCTCATGCGAGCAGTTCACTTCTCGCATGACCACGCTGCCCCCGTTGTGCTGACCCCTTGGTAGTGACATCAGTCTTGCCCGCGGCGGGCGCGCTCCGCGTACTCGAGCGCCTTCGGCAAGTTGCCGGCCTGCGCGTGATAGTGGGCGAGCCGCTCGGCGTGATCGTCGAGTGACCCCGCATAGTGCTCCTCGAAGGCGGCAGCGACACGCGCGTAGAGGTCGCGGCGGCCCGTAGCAGTGAGCGTCGAGAGCGCGGCGTCCTGGAGTAGACCGTGCGTGAACGAGCACTCGAACTCGGGGTAGCGGCGAAGCTCGCGAACGATTTCCGTGCGGAAGAGCGCGGCGAGGTCGTCGGCCGCGTCCTCGCCGGTGACCCGCGCTAGGACGTCGACGGGAAACGTACGACCGAGGGCGGCTGCGGTCTGAGCGAGCCGCCGCGGGCCTGCTGCAAGCCTGTCGATTCGCGCGACGAGGAGGTTCTCGAGTGTCGGCGGAAGAAGCTCGGGAGATCGCATCGTGATCGTCCACGTTCGCCCGCGCGACTCGAGCGAGCCTTCGTCGAGGGCCCGCGCGAGCTCCTCGAGGTAGAGCGGGTTCCCCTCGGCTTCCCTGATGAGTTGCTCGCGGGACACGGAATCGATGTCTTCTTCGAGCATCCCCGCCAGAAAGTGCGCGGCGGCCTCGTCGGTCAGTGGGCCGAGCGTGAGCTCGGTCGCGCGGTGCGAATAGTCGCTCAACGTTCGCAGCCGGAGGGTCGCCCCCTCGGAACCGGCGATCGGCTCGTCGGTGAGCACGAGCGCCAGTCCAGCTCGATCTGTCAGCTCGAGCACTGCCTCGGCCAGCTCGCGAGTTGGAACATCTGCCCACTGGATGTCCTCGACCACGACGATCACGGGCTGCTCTGCCGCAAGTGCTTCCAGCCACCTGAGGTACGCCTTCGGGATCCCGTTCGGTTCGGATGAGCCGGCGGCCGGCGCCTGCCGGATTCGAAGGAGGAGCCCGAGCGACGCGAGCACCTCGTCGAGCTCGTCGCCTAGGAGGGCGCCGAGGCGCGCACGAGCCTTGGTCCTGACCGCGATTTCCGGCTCTCCGGCCTCGGCTGCGAGCCAGCCGAGCAGGATCTCCATGAACGGCCAGGGGGGAAGGCCTCCGTAGGAGAGGCAGTGGCCTTCGAGCCACGTGACGCGCTCACCGGCGCGGGACCGCAGCTCGGCCACCAGGCGGGTCTTGCCGATCCCGGCGGCGCCGGACAGGATGACGATTCGTCCACGACCCGAGACGAGGTCATCGACGACGGTATCGAGCACGGCGATCTCCCGCTCCCGGCCGACGCACGGCTTCGTGGGGGAGCCCGGCTCGTGCGAAGCAGGCCGCACCAGGCGTGAGACGACCACGGGCGCCTCGCGTCCCTTCACCACGATCTCACCCAGCGGCTCGAGGACGAAGCGGTGAGTCAGACGGCGCGCCGCCGTGTCACCCACGAGAATCGTCCCGGGCTCGGCAGCTCCTTGCACGCGGGCGGCGACATTCGTTGCGTCCCCGAGAGCGACGGCCTGGGGCTCGGCTGCTCCGACGAGGCCGACGGCCGCGCGTCCGCTGTTGATCCCGACCCTCACGGTGAAGCCCGTGATTCCCCATGCTTCCTCGATGTCGCGCGTGTACTCGCCCATCAGCTCGAGGATCCGCAGGCCGGCGAGCGCGGCTCGTTCCGGATCGTTCTCGTGCGCACTCGGCACGCCGAAGTACGCGCAGATGCCGTCTCCCTGATACGCCTGCACCATGCCGCCGTACTCCTCGACGGCGCGGCTCATGATCGTCACGCACTCGCCGACGAGCGCCTTGGTCTCCTCCGGCGCGAGACGCTCTCCGAGCGCCGTCGAGCCGACGACGTCCGCGAAGAGAATCGTCACCGGGCGGACCTCGTCGGCGATCGCCGGGGAGTCGTTGAGGGCCGTGAGTGCGGCCGAGCGCTCGACCGTCGCAGCAGCGTGCCGCGCCGGCCCGGCAGCAGCGAGCTCGGGCGCGCTGACTACGGGATCCTGGCGCAGGATTGCCTTCTCGAGGTCCTGGAGGGCAGGACTGGGGTCGATGCCCAGCTCGTCGAGGAGGATGCGTCGGCCGTCGCGGTAGGTCTCGAGTGCCTCCGCCTGGCGCCCCGATTGGTAGAGGGCGAGCATGAGCTGGCCACGGAAGCGCTCGCGTAGCGGGTGCTCGAGTACCAGCGACTGGAGCTCTCCAACGAGGTCGGTGTGTCGACCGAGCGCGATATCGGCGTCGATCCGGGTTTCCACAGCGCCGACGCGAAGCTCCTCGAGCCGGAGGATGACGGGCTCGGCGAAGGGCTCGTAGGTGAAGTCGGCGAGCGGAGCGCCGCGCCAAAGCGATAAAGCGACGCGAAGCTGTTCTGCCGCTTCGACCGGGTCGCCCTCGCCGAGAGCTCGGCTTCCGCTCTCGAGAAGACGCTCGAACCGGCGGACGTCGATCGCGTCGGGCTCGACCTGAACCTCGTATCCGCCGGATCTCGTCACGAGGACGTTGGGAGGGAGCACTCGGCGCAGCCGAGCGACGAGTGCTGCGAGCGCGTTCGCGGCCGTCTCGGGTGCGTGGTCTCGCCACAGGTCGTCGATCAGGCGATCCCGAGACACAACCTCGTTCGCCCGAAGGAGCAGAAGAGCGAGCAATCCGCGCTGCCTTGCCCCGCCGAGGGCGATCGGCTTCTCGTCGAGCCGCGCTTCGAGCGGGCCGAGCAAGCGGAACTCGAGCGTCCCATCACCCGTCATCGGTCGGTCATCCGCACGTCATCGCCGGCGCGGATTCTCCCACCGAGGGAGAAGTCCAGCAACCAAGGGAGGAACCATGGACATGCATCCGTGGACGAAGTACGACGTCGCACGGGCACGCGACGAGGAGAGGCACTTACGGGCGATGGCGGCCTACAGGGCGCTCCGAGGCCAGGACGGAGGAGCCGCCGACCTCGGTGTCGAGAGCCGAGCCAGCAGGATCCGGCTTCTCGACTGGATCCTGAGGCGCGAGGTCGGGGCCGCACGGGTGCCCGCTCGGCCGGCGGTCTGATGGCCGACGACCGGCGTTGTGTCCGAACGCGCACGGCGCTGTCGGCCGCGCTCGACGGCGAGGCGTCAGCGGCGGAGGTGTTGGCAGCCGTCAGGCACCTCCGTCGTTGCTTTCGCTGCCGGCGGTTCGTCGCGGGGGTGGCCACGACCACCCGCGCCCTGCGAGCGGCATATGTCATCCGGCCGTCATCCGTCGGTCAGCACGGTTGAGGACGCTCAGGGCAGTCGAAGGGAGGAACCCGATGCAAAGGAAGCTCATCACCGTGATCCTGGGCCTTGTGGCAGCGCTCGCCAGCCTTGCCGCTGGTGCCGCCAGCGCTCAGAGCTCGCTCAGCGCGTGCCCGGAGCTGAGGGC
>DATDOS010000107.1:0-2659 GCA_035293125.1 Gaiellaceae bacterium
TCAAGGTCACCGCGAAGGTCCTCGGCGCCGTCAAGGGGCCGAAGATCCGCATCGGCAAGTACAAGAAGCGCACGGGTTACCGGCGGCACACCGGCTTCCGTTCGTCGCTGACGCAGATCCAGATCGAGTCGATCGGTGGCAAGCCGGCTCGTGCCGCGACGAAGCCGAAGCCCGAGAAGCCCGAGAGGCCGGCGCAGCCCGCTGTTTCAGCGACGCCGACGGCAGATGTATCGGCCGGCTACGCGGACATGACCGTAGCCGACATCAAGGTGGCTGCGAGCGGATGGGACGCGGACGCGCTGTCGGCTGCGCTTGTGTACGAAAACGAGCACGGAAGGCGGAAGGGCGCGATCGCTGCGCTCGAGTCTGCGATGACACACAAGGAGGACGAGTCCTAATGGCGCACAAGAAAGGACTCGGCTCCTCGCGCAACGGCCGCGACTCCGAGTCGAAGCGACTTGGCGTGAAGGTCTTCGCGGGCCAGCCCGTCAAGACGGGGATGATCATCGTTCGGCAGCGCGGGACCAGGTTCCGCCCGGGCCCAGGCGCCGGGCTCGGCCGCGACGACACGATCTTCGCGCTCCGCGAAGGCACGGTCGAGTTCCGCAAGTCGGGCGACAAGCGCTACATCTCCGTCGCGACTGCGGCCGACTAGCGCGCGAGGCTCCGTCGCGGGGCCATGTTTCACGACCGAGTCCAGATCCACGCAGAAGCGGGTCGCGGCGGTGACGGCGGCCTGAGCTTCCGCCGCGAGAAGTTCGTCCCCAAAGGGGGGCCAGACGGCGGTGACGGCGGGCGCGGCGGCGACGTGGTGGTGAGCGCGGACCCTGCCCTGCGTGACCTCTCCGAGTATCGGAGGGTGAAGCATCTACGCGCCCGCCGAGGCGGTAACGGGCGTGGGAGCAAGAAGCATGGCGCCGACGGCGAGAGCGTCGAGATCCGCGTCCCGGTCGGGACACAGGTGCTCGATGCGGAGGGTGGGCTCGTCGCCGACCTGACGTCTCCAGGCAGCCGCTTCGTCGCCGCGCGGGGCGGTCTGGGCGGGCGCGGTAACGCACGTTTTGCGACGCCGACACGGCAGACGCCGCGCTTTGCGGAGACAGGTCTTCCCGGCGACGAGATCGACCTCGTTCTTCATCTCAAGCTCGTCGTGGATGCGGCTCTGGCGGGCCTACCCAACGCCGGTAAGTCGTCGCTGCTACGCCGAATCTCGAATGCGAAGCCCAAGGTTGCGGACTATCCGTTCACGACGATCGAGCCCGTCCTCGGCGTCGTCGACGGCCCGGAGGCGAGGCAGCTCACCGTCGCCGATGTGCCCGGCCTGATCGAAGGTGCTGCCGAGGGAGCCGGGCTCGGCCATCAATTCCTCGCCCACCTCGAGCGCGCCAGGCTCCTCGTCCACGTGCTCGACGTCTCCGAGCCCGACCTCGAAGAGCGATTCCACACGGTCGATCGCGAGCTGTCCGCATACGGGGCCGGTCTCGACGAGCGGCCGCAGATCGTCGTCCTGAACAAGAGCGACCTCGTCGACGAGCTGCCCGCCTTCGAGCTCACCGACGACCGGGTCGTTCGGATCGTTCCCACGTCGTGTGCGACCGGAGAGGGTATCGACCAGCTGAGGCGCGCCCTCTTCGAGCTCTGCCCGGTCGAGAGCCCGGAGACGATTGCCGAGGAGGGAGCTCTTCCTGAGTTCCTCGACTATCGTCCGCGGTCCCGCCGTGGCCCGAGGTTCCGGATCCTCCGCACTGACGGTGGCTATCGCGTCGTCGGCACGCCACCGCCGCGCGAGGAGCTCGAGGAGGCGCTCCGGAAGATCGGTGTCAAGCGCGGCGCCGAGGTCGAAGTCGGCGAGGAGACGCTCGAATGGCAGTAGCGGCGGCTCGGCTCGGAATCCTCGGAGGCGTGTTCGACCCCCCGCACGTCGGTCATGTCGCGCTGGCCCGCGCAGCGATCGAGCAACTGGAGCTCCATGAGCTCCTCGTTCTCGTCGTCGCGGATCCGGGGCACAAGCGCGCGACCGCACCCGCCGAAACGCGCCTCGAGCTCACGCGCCTGGCGTTCGAGGACGTCCCCGGTGCACGGGTGGAGCTCGATCCGCATGCGCGCACTGTGGACTCGCTGGAGGAGCGTAGGCCCGAGGACGCGGTCTTCATCCTGGGAGCCGACGAGCTCGCCGACTTCGAGCGCTGGAAGAGCCCGCAGCGAATCCTCGACCTCGTTCGCCTCGCCGTCGCAATGCGGCCGGGAGTACCCGACGAGCGCGTCCGCGACGCCTGCGAGCGGCTGGCGGCGCCGAACCGGATCGTGTCCTTCGAGATGGCGCCCGTGCCGGTCTCGTCCTCGGGCATACGCGAACGCGTGGGTCTGGGAGAGCCGGTCGACGGTCTCGTCCCGCCGAAGGTCGCCGACGCGATAGCGCGCCTGGGTCTGTACGCGAGCGCCGAGTAGACTGAGGCCGAGGACGAGAACGAGAGGACGAGAGACCGCACTGACCCCGCTCGAGCAAGCACGCCGAACAGCCGCTCTCTGCCAAGAGAAGCTGGCGACAGACGTCACGATCCTCGATATGCGGGGCGTGTGCGACTTCACGGACTTCTTCGTGATCGCGACGGGGCGGAACGCGCGGCAGACGAAGGCGATCTACGACGACGTCGCCGGC
>DATDOS010000108.1:0-5771 GCA_035293125.1 Gaiellaceae bacterium
GGACACCTCGTAGGCGTAGGTGGTGCCGTTCGTGAGGCTCGTGTCGGTGTAGCTCGTCTGTACGCCGACGTCGGCGATCGCCGCGAGCGGGCCGCCGCTCTCACCCCGGTAGATGCGATAGCCGGTGAGCGGCGATCCGCCGTCGAAGGTGGGAGGCGTCCAGGAGAGTGTGGCGCTCGCGTCCCCGGCGAGGGCGGAGAGGCCGGTGGGGGCGCTGGGCGGGCCGTCGGGCGGTGGGGCGCCGTCGATCGTGACGCCGAACCGCTGGAGCACGAGGTCGATGGGATTGCCGATCGTCCGTCCCTCGCCGCCCGCGAAGAGCAGCGCCACCGGCTGACTCCCGCCCTGCGTGACGATGAGCGAGCCCGAATCGCCGCTTGCGCTGAACGCATCAGGAGTGACGGCGATCTGGTTGACGAACCGCGCGTCCTCGAAGCAGATGATGAGAAACACGTAACAGACGTCGAGGGTCACGTTGATCTCGGCGACGGTCCCGAGCTGGAGCCCGGTCGTCCGTCCGTACTTCTGAACCGCCTGCCCGACGAACGCCGCCGTCGTTATCGGGCTCGGTGTCCCGTAGCCGTCGGCGGGCGTGGCGGTGCCGACGTTCGTCGTGGACGTCAGCGCGATGGCGGCGTCGATCGTGTTGGTGGTGCCGTCCGTGAAGTTGATCGTCTGGAAGTCGTGAAGGGTGCCGATCCGATCCGCGGGGTCGCTGCCACCATCGACATTCCCCGGCTGGATGATCCCGTCGCCAACCCTCGCACTGTTGATGGCCGCGAAGACGTGGTTGTTGGACAGCGCGTACACGTTCGTCCCGTCGGTGACGCGGGCGCCCAACGTCCCCGTCGCGGTGTCGAGATGACCCGAGGAGACGCCGATGGGCACGGGCCGCGGGAAGCGGTCGGTCGGCGCGCGGGCCCGAAGGACCCCAGTGGTCACGCGCTGGACGGGGATGCCCTCGAGCGAGTCAGGGACACCGGTCACGTCCGGCGCCTCGACATAGATCCTGATGACCGGCTTCCCGGCCGGGTTCAGGCCGACACCGATCCCGGCGATGCCGGGTGAGTCGAGCAGGCGATCTGCGTGACGCTCTTTGGCGGCGATTGCCGCGTCGAGGCCAGGAGGCGAGCCACCCGGTGGCCCGGCGGGGCCCGCAGGCTGCCCCGATGACGCGGACGCGAGAGCGACGGCGACAAGCGCAGCAAGCCCGAGAACGATAGGAGTTCGGCTGAGCACCCGGCCTTTCTTTCGAGACGCTTCCCTCGGCGACGTACCCTAGTACCGTGAAGCATGAATTACCAGGGGAAAAGCGGCGAATCCCTCAGTCAGACGAGGCCGCCCGGGTACCGCCACGGGCCCGGCTCGAAGCGGATGCCGCGCTTGCGGCAGAACTCGCGCACCGAGTCGAGGACGACACCGCCGCTCCCGTGTAACCGCCGCCCGACGAGATCGAGGACGGCAACGCCGTCCGCGACCTCGCTACGCACCTCGAGTGTGAGAACCACAGCCGGGGTGGCGGCTGCTCCGCGGAAGGCCGGAGTGAAGAGCACGTGCGTGCCCTCCACCTCGAAGCCGCGCGTGTCCCCGTCGGTGATCGCGGAGACCTGGTTGCCGCGCAGAGCAAGGAGCTCGTGCAGGTCGTCGATCATTCGCCGCGCCAGCTCGAGCTGCCGGGCGCTCGAGAGCTTGTGGCTCGAGCTCCCCGTGACCTTCGCGGGAACGCCAATGGCGAACGCGCCTGCGGGAACGTCGCCGACGACGTACGAGTTGGACGCGACGATCGCCTCGGCGCCGACCCGGCAGCCCGCGTAGAGGACCGCGCCGAGGCCGACCTGCGACCGGTCCTCGAGGACGACGGGCGCGAAGCGGTTCTCGAACCCCTCGAGGATGGAGTGCCCAATGTTGTGCGTGACGATCAGCGACCGCATCGTCAGGAAGACCTCGCGGCCGATCAGCACCGGCCGGCAGACATTGACGAAGGCCTCGTCGCCGACGAAGGCGAGGTCGCCGATAGTGAGCACCGCCCACGGATCGCGATGCCCTCCTCCCCCGAACCTGATCGATCTCCCGGCCCAGACCCCGCGGCCCACGAACGCACGGCGGCAGCGGAGCTCGAGGTCCGCGCCGAACTGGGACAGCTTCCCGATCGTAACAATCTCCTCACAGATAACGGTTCCACGGGGGCCGAGCTGGACGCCGTCCTCGATCACGATCCGCGGAGCGACGAGGAGCGTCCCCTCCCCGAGCTGGACACCGTCGCCGATCTCCGCGCCGTGGTCGCGGAGTGCACGGCACTTCTCCTCGGAGGACAGGGCGCGAAAGGCTTCCGGGTCGGAGCGGAGAGACTCGAGGAACGCAGGCTCCAGAGCACCCGCGCTCTCGTCCAGGTCGAACGACGCGGGGAGGGTCACCCCCTCGGTCGAGAGGCCGGCGAGAATGGGCCGCGGCTCGGGCGACTCGGCTGCCGTCTGGCGCGCGATGAGCTCTTCGACGTCCTTCTCCGTGATGAAGCCGCGCTTCTCGATCTGGCCGAGGTCGATCCCGTGGAGCTCGGCGAGCTCGACGGCCTTCCTGGTGGCCTTGCGATCGCCCGCGGCCGGCGATGCAGGGACAGGCTTCTCCTTTGCGCCGGCATCGATGGAAGCGAGCTCTTCCGCGCTCTCCGCGACGTACGCAATCGTCTTGCCGAGCTCGACCTCGACGTTCTCGGCGTAGAGCTGGACGATCGCACCGGCGCCGGGGGCCTCGATCTCGACCGTGGCCTTCGTCGTCTCCACGACGCAGACGGGCTGGCCCTGCGCGACCTCGGCGCGATCCTCGACGAGCCATTCCGCGAGGAGCGCGAACTCGGTGTTCGCATCCTCCCGCGTCAGGACGATCTCGAGCACGAGCGCTCCCTCCGGTGATGTTGGCGCGCTTCTGGCGAGCGAAAACCAAGCCGGGCAAGGACGCAAGGAGCGCTAGAGAACTGAGTTGGGGTCAGACTTGAGTCTGACCCCAACACCGTTTCCCATATGGGCGCGACTGAGGACGCCGCATGGCGCAGGTTTGCAGCCGCCAGGAGCCGCAGGACATTGCCGGAGGGAGCGCTCACTAGGATCTCACTCCCTCGAGGGCGACGATCGCCTTCACGACGTCGTGTGCGCTCGGGAGCATCGCGTCCTCGAGCGGGCGTGCCGAGGGGACGATGCCGTCACGGGCCGCAACCCGCTGGACAGGCCCCCGGAGGTCGCTCCAAGCCGCCTCCTGGACCCGCGCGGCGATCTCCGCGCCGAAGCCTCCGGTGAGCGTTCCTTCCTCGGCGGTGACGAGTGCGCCCGTGCGTGCGACCGACTCGAGAACGGGGTCGAGCGCCATCGGCAGGAGCTGGGAGAGCGCGACCACCTCGCAGAAGATCTCGTGCTCGAGGATCAGCTCGGTCACCGCTTCCAGCACGATCGGGACCATGCCGCCGTAGGTGACGATCGTCGCGGCCGCCTCGGTGAAGTCGGTGCCGGAGAACGTGAGCGCCGGGTACCGACCGCGGGACTCCCTCACGGCGAGCTCGCCGATGTGACCGTCCTCGGGCCGCCGGCTCATTCGGCCGTACATGAGCTTGTTCTCGATGAAGAACACGGGCCGGTCGTCGTCGACGGCGTGGGTCAGCAGACTGCGGAGGTCGTGACACTCGCTCGCCGCGACGACGCAGATGTTCGGGACGCCCAGAAGGAGCTTCTCGAGCGACTGGCTGTGTGTCGGCCCGTAGCCCCGCCGTCCGCCCATCGGCGTGCGGACCACCAGCGGCACCGTCACCTGGTCGTCGTACATCTCACGGAACTTCGAGATCCCGTTGACGACCTGGTCGAAGCCGAGCGCGATGAAGTCTCCGAACATGATCTCGAGGATCGGGCGCTGCCCACGAAGTGCCATTCCCGCCGCGACGCCGAAGAGGGACGCCTCGCTGATCGGCGTCGTGAAGATGCGGTCGGGGTGGCTGTCGCTGAGCCCTTGCGTCACCTTGAAGGCGCCGCCGTAGGGATCGAGGATGTCCTCGCCGAGCAGGCAGACGTCGTCGCGCTCCTCGAAGATCTCGTGCAGCGCATCGTTCAGGACCTGGACGCAGCGCTTGGGCTGAGTGTTCACGCGGCCTCCGGCTGGGCGGCCGGTGCGGCATCAGCCGCTTCTACGGTCGCCGCAAGACGCTGCTCACACCGCTCCTCGATCGCGCTGCGCTCGTCGTCGCCGAGCCGCGCGCCTGCGACGAGCAGCGGGTCTTGCTTCCGCCGCTCCTCGATCTCCGCGGGGTCTCGCTGGTCGTCGCTCTTCGAGTGCGGGCTGAAGCGATACGTGTTGAGAACGAGGAAGTAGGGCTCGCCCGTCTCGCGAATCCTGGCGACCGCGTATCCAGAAACCTCGTGGATCTCCTCGACGTCCGTCGTGTCGAGCTCGGCCGTCTCCACACCGAAGGCAGCCCCGCGCGCGGGGATCGACCCGGCGAGCACGAGCTCGATCGGGGTGGACTGCGCGTAGTGGTTGTTCTCGACCACGAAGAGGACGGGCAGCTTCCAGACCGAGGCCAGATTGAGCGACTCGTACGTCACACCTTCCCCGAGCGTTCCGTCACCGAGGAAGACCGTCGAAACCGCCCCCGTACCCTTCCTCTTCTCCGCGAGGGCAATTCCCGTGGCCACCGGGACGATGCTCCCGAGGACTCCGTTCGAATAGAAGTTGCCCTTGCAGAGGTGCTGGCTGCCGCCCTTGCCGCCGCAGACACCCGGCGCCTTGCCCATCACCTCGCACAGCAGGCCGAAAGCGTCGTCGGTGAAGGCGAGGTAGTGGCCGTGGCAGCGGTGGTTCGAGAAGACGACATCTCTGTCGGGATCGAGGTGCTCGATGAGGCCGACGGCGTTCGCCTCCTGCCCGATGTACGTGTGCGTCGTCCCGACGAGCTTCCCGAGCGAGAAGAGATCGAGGAGCGTCTCCTCGAAGCGGCGGATGAAGAACATCCGCTCGTAGAAGGTCGCGAGCGCCGTCACTACAGATAGCCGAGGTCGGCGAGCCGCCTGGCGACGGTCGCCTCCTCCTCCTCGGTCAACTCCCGTCGCTCTGCGCTTTCGAGCTCGCGGAAGACGATCTCCCGAAGCTCGGCGGGTGCGTCGGCCGGGCGGCTCTCGAGCTCGCGCGGGTCGACGTCGAGGCGGTACGCCTCCTCCTCCCCGCTCTCCACGTGGAGGATCAGCTTCCAGGGCGGCATGCGGACGGCGAGCTTCGTGAGGGCGCCCATGTCGGTCCCAGCGATGACCGCAGCGCGGTCACCGCTCTCGTGCCCGTCGGCGAGCGGGACCAGCGACGAGCCGTCCATCTCACCGCTTGGAACGCCGGCGAGGTCGAGCAAGGTCGGCATGAGATCCACCGAGCGCACCTGGCTGGGAACGACTCCGGGCTCGACTCGGCCGGGCGCCGAGAGGATCAGCGGCACCTGCACGATCTCGTCGTAGAGGCTGGCGCCGTGCATGTGGTAGACGCCCCTCACGTCCTCCTTCGAAGCGAAGCGCTCGCCCCACGACTCGCCGTGGTCCGACAGGAAGGCGAACACGGTCTGCTCCCGCAGACCGAGGCTCTCGAGCTCCTCGAGCATGGAGGCGACAAGCGTCTCGGACTGGCGCTCCACGGCCTTGCGGTACGCCTCGCGGGTCGCCTCGAGGGCAAGCGCAGAGTCCGCCTGGATGCCCCCGATCACCTCCTGCTTGGCCGCGAGCCAGTCCTTGCGCTCCGCGTGGAGGATGTCG
>DATDOS010000109.1:0-6583 GCA_035293125.1 Gaiellaceae bacterium
CGGCGAGCGCGTCACGGTCGACGGCCCCGACGTATCGCTGCCCGGCGAGCACGGGCACGACCTTGACCGCTCGACGCGCGAGCAGCCGGCGGGCCACTCCGGCTGTGTCGCCGAGCTGGAGCTCCTTGCCGCGCACTGCGAGCGCTGCAACCGGTTGGTCGATGACTTCAGTGCGGCTGATGTGAGCCAACATCGCCTCGGCCGTTCCTTGCGCTGGTGGTTCTCCTGTCCGGGTCAGGGTGCAGCGCCGCTGGCGCTCACGTGTGGTCAATACTCATCACGTTTGGACCATGGCCCGGAGCTAGCGTCGCGTGAGGTTCTGAGCGAGCTCGGGGGTGGCATTGACGTCTTCCTTCAACCGCCCTCTGGGCGGCCTCGACGCCGGCATCGACTTCGGCTCGTAGGCCCGATGACAGCGCCCTTCATCTTCCCCGTGAGCCTGATCTGGCTGCACCTCGTCGTCGTGAAGTCGCCGCGACGCGGCGGCAACCGCGTGGTCGCTGACGGAGTCACGGTAGCCGCCTGATGCGGCCGGCTACGCCGCCGCCCCCTGCGCGGCAAGGCTTCTTCGAGAAGTGGATCCATCCTGCCGGCGGCTGGATGGAGGAGTGGGATCCCGAGAACGGCGTCGATTGGGAGCACGGGGGCAGAAAGATCGCGCAGCATACGCTGGCGATCACGACCGCGAACCTGATGATGGGTTTCGCCGTCTGGTTCGTGGTCAGCGCGATCGTCGTGCGGCTCGACAAGGTCGGCTTCGACCTCTCGACGACACAGCTCTTCTGGCTCGCCGCCATGCCGGGGCTCGCCGGAGGCACGTTCCGGATCATCCATACGTTCCTGGTCCCGCTGTACGGCACACGGCGCGTCGTCAGCCTCGGGACGGCGTCGCTGCTCCTTCCGCTCGTCGGCTGGTTCTTCGCCGTCCAGATCCCGAGCACCCCCTACTGGGTGCTCCTCCTGCTCGCCTTCCTCGCCGGCCTCGGGGGCGGCAACTTCTCCTCGTTCATGCCGTCCACGAGCCTCTTCTTCCCCAAGCGGCTCCAGGGGACGGCCCTCGGCGTCCAGGCAGGGATCGGCAACTTCGGCGTCAGCCTCGTCCAGTTCCTCACGCCCTGGGTGATCGGGTTCGCGCTCGTCGGCAGCGCCGAGACCGCGGACTCGGGCGACGAGATCTGGCTCCAGAACGCGGTGCTGATCTGGATCCCGCCCGTTGCGTTCCTGGCGCTGGTCGCGTGGCTGCGGCTGCGCAGCGTTCCGGTGCGCGCGAACGTGAGGGAGCAGTTCGACATCTTCCACGAGAAGCACACGTGGCTGATGACGTCGCTCTACGTGATGACCTTCGGCTCGTTCTCGGGGTTCGCCGCGACGTTCCCACTGATGATCAAAGAGGTCTACGGCGGCTTCGACGACGCTCCCGACCCGCTCTCGTACGCGTTCCTCGGGCCGCTCGTCGGGTCTATCTCGCGCGTCGCCGCCGGCCCGCTGTCGGACCGGTTCGGGGGCGGCCGCCTGACCCAGATCTCGGGAATCGGCCTCGTCCTGTCCGCGATCGCCGCCTCCTTCTTCGTCCGGCCCGTCTCGGAGAGTGAGTTCAAGTGGTTCGTCCTCTCCATGCTTTGCGTGTTCCTCTTCGCGGGCATCGGGAACGCGTCCACCTTCAAGCAGATTCCCATGATCTTCCCGCCGCGCCAGGCCGGCGGTGTCATCGGCTGGACGGCTGCGATCGCCGCCTACGGCCCCTTCGTGTTCTCGGTGACGATCGCCGCGGTGATCGCCGCCACGGGGTCGCCGACGGCGTTCTTCCTCGGCGCGGCTGCGTTCTACGTCGTGAACGTCGCGATCAACTGGTGGTACTACGTGCGGCCCGGTGCGGAGCGGCCGTGCTGAGCCATGGTGAATTTCGATCACATTCGGGCTGTGGCCCGAAGCTAGCGTCGCGCGAGGATCTCGAACGAGCTTCGGAGGTGTGGCCGTGAAGTCGTTGCGTCGCGGGGGGAGGTTGCTCTTGGCGTCGGTCGCCGTCGCCGCAGCCCTCCTTCTCCTCGTCGGCCCGCTGAGCGCCGGCGCCGCCGACGACGATGGCCAAGCGATCTTCGACCAGCAGTGCAAGGGATGCCACACGATCGGCGGTGGGAAGCTCGCCGGGCCAGACCTCCAGGGGCTTGCCGACCGGCGCGACCAGTCGTGGGTGGAGGCTTTCGTACGCGACCCGGCCGCAGTGATCGCCTCGGGCGACCCGATCGCGAAGCAGCTCGTGGAGGAGTACGGCGTGGCGATGCCCAACCTGGGTGTCTCCGATGCCCAGCTCGCGGCGCTCGTGGCGTTCCTCGAATTCGAGCAACAGCCCCCAACTGAGACCACGCCCACCGAGACCACGCCGACGGAGCCCGAGCCACTGCCTGCAGGCGATGCCGACCGTGGCAAGCTCCTGTTCGAGGGCTCGGACCGCTTCGCGGCTGGTGGGCCACCCTGTCTTTCCTGCCACTCGGTGGCAGGAGTCGGGGCCCTCGGCGGCGGTCAGCTCGGACCGGACTTGACCGGTGCCTTCGCGAAGTACGGCGGAGCGAAGGGCCTGCAGGCCGTCCTGGACGCGGTCGCGTTCCCGACGATGGCGCCCATCTTCTCGCGCAGGCAGTTGACCGCCGCCGAGCGAGCGGATCTGGCGGCGTTTCTCGAGAGCGCCGCCGATGAGCAGCGGCCCGCGCGGCAGGCGGGGAAGCTCGTCGGGATCTCGGTCGGCGCCGCCGCGGTCATCGCGCTGCTCGCGCTCGTCGTCTGGCGACGCCGCCTGTACGGCGTTCGTCGCTCGCTCGTCAACCGTTCGACAGGGAAGTGAGGGGTTAGCGCTGTGAGCTGGATCCAGGATCTCGTCAAGCCGAAGACCCGACGCTGGGAAGAGTTCTATCGGAACCGCTGGCAGCACGACAACGTCGTGCGCTCGACGCACGGAGTCAATTGCACGGGCGGCTGCTCCTGGAACGTCTACGTCAAGGACGGGATCGTCACGTGGGAGATGCAGGCGCTCGATTACCCGCTCCTCGAGTCGAACCTGCCCCCGTACGAGCCGCGTGGCTGTCAGCGGGGCATCTCGGCGTCCTGGTACGTGTACAGCCCGATCCGCGTCAAGTACCCGTACATCCGCGGGGTGCTCGCCGACCTCTGGCGCGCCGAGCGCAAGGACAAGGGTGCGCTCGACTCCTGGGCGTCGATCCAGGCGGACCCCGTGAAGCGCGAACGCATCCAGCTCGCACGCGGCAAGGGCGGTTTCAGGCGGACGACCTGGGACGAGGTGCTCGAGATCGTCGCCGCTGCATGTCTCCACACGGCCAAGAAGTGGGGGCCGGATCGCGTCTTCGGCTTCTCGCCGATCCCGGCCATGTCCTACCTTTCGTACGCGGGCGGCTCACGGTTCCTGCAGCTCTTCGGCGGCGTGAACATGTCGTTCTACGACTGGTACGCCGACCTCCCGAACGCCTTCCCGGAGGTCTGGGGCGAGCAGACGGACGTGTGCGAAAGTGCCGATTGGTACAACTCCAAGTTCATCGTCTCGATGGGGTCGAACCTCAACATGACGAGGACCCCCGACGTGCACTTCATCTCCGAGGCGCGTCACGAGGGCGCGAAGTTCGTCGTCATCTCCCCGGACTTCAGCCAGGTCGCGAAGTACGCCGACTGGTGGATCCCGGTCGAGGCCGGCCAGGACACGGCCCTCTGGATGGCCGTCAACCACGTCGTCCTGACCGAGTTCCACGCGACCCGCCAGGTCCCGTACTTCCTCGACTACCTGAAGCGGTACACCGACACGCCGCTCCTCGTCGAGCTGCACGACACCGCCGAGGGCCTGAAGCCGGGGCAGTTCCTGCGCGCGGACCGAGTGAGCCGCTACGCCGAGGTCGAGAACGCCGACTGGAAGATGCTCATGTGGGATGCGGGCGCCGGGGCGCCGCGGATGCCGAAGGGGTCGATCGGGTTTCGCTGGGCCAAGGAGGAGACGGGGAAGTGGAACCTGAAGCTCGAGGACGGCCTCGACGACGCACCGATCGATCCGGTGCTCAGCTTCCTCGGCGACCCGGGCGCAGAGGTTGCGCAGGTCGTGTTCCACGAGTTCGCCACGCACGAGACGTTGACGCGCGGCGTGCCCGTGCGGAGGATCGAGACTTCGGACGGCGGACACGCTCTCGTCGCGACCGTCTACGACCTCCTCTTCGCCCAGTTCGGCGTCGGCCGCGGGCTTCCGGGCGACTACCCGGAGAGCTACGACGACCCGGGCCCGTACACGCCGGCCTGGCAGGAGCAGTACACGAACATCGGGCGCGACACGGTCATCCAGCTCGCGCGCGAGTTCGCCTCCACGGCCGAGGCGACGAACGGGAAGTCGATGGTGATCATCGGCGCCTCGATCAACCACTGGTACAACAACAACCTCTCGTACCGCGCCCCCATCACCGCGCTCCTCCTGTGTGGCTGCTGCGGTGTCAACGGCGGCGGGATGAACCACTACGTCGGGCAGGAGAAGCTCACGCTCTTCGCTCCCTGGACCGCGCTCGCGTTCGGGCTCGACTGGCAACGCCCGCCGCGGCAGCAGCAGTCACCCACCTGGCACTACGTGAACTCCGACCAGTGGCGCTACGAGGGGGACTTCACGGACTATGCGCCGGTCCCGCCGGAGACGAAGTGGGCGAAGGGTCACGCCATGGACCTCGAGGCCATGGCGGTGCGGATGGGGTGGATGCCGTACTACCCGCAGTTCGATCGGAATCCGATCGAGCTCGCGCAGGAGGCGGAGGCCGCAGGCGCGTCCACTCCGGAGGAAGTGGCCGAGTGGATGCGCGACAGGATCGTCGCCGGCGAGGTCGGCCTCTCCGTCGACGACCCGGACGCGCCCGAGAACTGGCCTCGTGTCTGGCTCATCTGGCGCGGCAACGCCATCTCCTCGAGCGCCAAGGGGCACGAGTTCTTCCTCCGCCACTATCTCGGGACGCACGACAACGTCGTCGCCGAGGAGCACGCGCAGGACAAGGTCAAGTCGGTCGTGTTCCGCGAGCCGGCGCCGCGCGGGAAGATGGACCTCGTCGTCGACATCAACTTCCGCATGGACACGTCCGCGCTCTACTCGGACATCGTCCTGCCGACGGCGAGCTGGTACGAGAAGAACGACCTCAACACGACCGACCTGCACTCCTACGTCCATCCCCTGCAGGCGGCAGTGCCACCCGTCTGGGAGTCGAAGACGGACTGGGAGATCTTCAAGGCGTTCGCGCAGAAGGTGAGCGTCCTGGCGCAGTCCGCCTTCGGCCCGCGCCCGATCAAGGACGTCGTCTGGTCACCGCTCGCGCACGACACGCCGGACGAGCTCGCGCAACCGCAGGTGCTCGACTGGCGCGCCGGCGAGTGCGAGGCGATCCCCGGCAAGACGATGCCGCACGTCCGGGTGGTCGAGCGCGACTACTCGAACCTCTACAACCGCTTCATCTCTCTCGGGCCGGGCGTCAGGGAGAACGGCCTGTCGGCGCACGGGATCACGATCCCTGTCGCCTCCGTGTACGACGAGCTGCTCGAGAACCCCGTCGGCGGCTCGCCCGACCTCCGCCACATGCGGTGCGTCGAATGGGGCGGAAGCCGCTATCCGAGCCTCGAAGACGCGCTCGACGCCGCCAACGCCATCCTCGCGCTCGCACCCGAGACCAACGGCGACGTCTCGTGGCACGCCTTCCACGCCGAGGAGCAGAAGACCGGTCTCGTCCTCACCGACCTCGCGGAAGGGAATCGCAACGTGCGCATGACCTTCGGCGACCTCGCCGCACAGCCCCGTCGCACGCTCGTCAGCCCCTGCTGGACCGGGATGGTGAACGACGGGCGGGCGTACGCCGCCTGGTGCATGAACGTCGAGCGGCTGATCCCCTGGCGGACGCTCGCGGGCCGGCAGCACTTCTACGTCGACCACCCCTACTACCTCGACTTCGGGGAGCACCTCCCGACGTACAAGCCGAAGCTCGACCCGCGCGAGACGGGGGACATCGTCGCGAGCCCCACGGGCGACGACACGCTCGTCCTGAACTACATCACCCCGCACGGGAAGTGGCACATCCACTCCACCTACGGCGACACCCACCGGATGATGACGTTGTCGCGTGGGATCGAGCCTTGCTGGATCTCGGACAAGGACGCTGCACGAATCGGCCTCGTGGACAACGACTGGGTCGAGGTCTACAACGACAACGGCGTCATGGTCACGCGCGCGGCCGTCTCCTCCCGCGTGCAGCCGGGGACCTGCATGATCTACCACGCCCCGGAGCGGACGCTTGCTATCCCGAAGTCGCAGGTGCGCGGCAACAGGCGAGGAGGAGCGCACAACTCGCTCACTCGGACCCGCATCAACCCGGTCGAGCTCGCCGGCGGGTACGCGCAGTTCACGTACGGGTTCAACTACTGGGGTCCCATCGGGGTCTTCACCCGCGACACCTACGCGGTCGTCAAGAAGCTCGAGAGGCTCGTCTGGTGACGGCGGCGGGGAAAGAGAGGAGCGGTATGGACGTCCGCGCGCAGGTGTCGATGGTGTTCCACCTCGACAAGTGCATCG
>DATDOS010000110.1:0-16416 GCA_035293125.1 Gaiellaceae bacterium
GCCCAGGAGAGAGGAGGCAAGGCAGTTGTCTGCTTCTGAGGTCGTGTACGTCTCTCACGTTCGCGTGGAGCGCATCCGAGGTCCGCTGCGGCGGGCAGACGTGCCGGGATCTGCCGAGCCGATCTACTTCGGCGTCCACGACGAGATCGCCGACCACTACGGGGTCCCGCGCGGCGGCGAGGAGGAACGCACGACAACCCTCGACTACGTCGTCGCGGCAGCCGCAGGCTGACTCACGGGAACCTTCGGAGGCGCGCTGGAGGCGCGTCAAATTCCCGCAGCAGAAGGACGCTTGACGAGTGAGGCAAGCGGCGAGATCGAGCTCGACGACGGCGTGCTGGTGATCAAGCGGATCCACGTGACGTACCACCTCCGCATCGATGCGGACGCAGACCGCACGAGCGTCGAGCGTGCATTCAAGCACCACATGCCGCGCTGCCCGGTGTATCGGTCGATCCGTGCGGCGATCGAGATCACGACGTCGCTCGAGATGTCGGATGCATGAGACGGCGAGGGCCCCGTTGCCGGGGCCCTCGTACTGATCAGCGGACATGCCGGTTACTACACGAGGCCCGCGTTCCGCCACTTGCGGTAGATCCTCTTGGCCTCGCGGTCGAAGTCGCGAACCGCATCGGCCGGATTGGCCTTGCCCTGCGCAACTTGGGCGAACATCTGCGGGATCAGGTAGCGGTTGAAGATCTCGTCGATGACCGCGTTCGAGTTGCCGGGGTAGCCGACGTTCGTCGTGTACTTCTCGGCGATCGTGGTCAGGATCGTGTACTTCCCGCGCGGCTTGTGCGTGTCCTGTGCCGAGATCTTGCGGATCTCCTTGAAGCCGCCCTTGATCGATCCCGTCCAGCCGGGGAAGTTGTAGTACTTGCTCTGGAGGAAGTGGCTCTGATAAGCCACCTGCTGGTCGATCAGGAACTGCTTCGCCGCCTCCTTGTTCTTCCCGAACTTCCAGATCACGTAGACGCCCATCACGTGCTCGTTCCCCAGGCGCATCACGGGGCCCCGCGGGATGGAGGCGAGCCAGGTGTCATCCGAGACCGCGGTGTTCCCTGACGCCTCCAAGGTGCGGGCGATCGAGATCGCGTTGACTGCGAGCGCCAGCCGGCCGGCGACGAAGGCCTGGTTGTTGGACGCAGCGGTCCAGGCGAAGACCTCGTCCGACATGCCGTTCCTGAAGATGTCCCGCATCAGCTCCAGGGCCTCGATGGCACCTTTGCGGTTCGAGCCCTGGCCCAAGACGATCTTGTTCTCCTCGTTCTGGATGAAGCCGCCATAGCAGTAAAGGAGGGCGATGAGGAACATGTTCGAGTCGATCTCGTTCGACATCCCGAGGCCGACCGGGTGTCCCTCTGCCTTCAGGAGCGGCGCGCCCTTGCGCACGTCCTCCCATGTTCGAAGCCCCACCCCAACCTGGTTCCAGAGGCTCTGTCGGTAGTGGATCGGGTCGGGCACGTAGTTATCGGGGAAGCCGAAGAACTGCTTGGTCTTCGGGTTGTACGTGCTCCGACGGCCCACCTTCGTCATCGGCCCGAGCTTCCGCGTGACCTCCTGGACGACATCGTTCAGAGAGATCACCTGCTTCTGGAACGAGGACGGCGGCGAGATGAACTGGAAGAGGTCGTGGCCGCTCTGGGCGGCGACCTCTGACGACGCCGTGCTGAAGAGCAGGGCGTTGTTGATGTGGTCGATCTTGACGTCGACGTCGTTCGCCTCGCCCCACTGCTTGATGTAGGTGTTGTCGAGCCACTTGTCGTAGTCCGGCACGAAGTGGACCCACTGGAGAATCCGCAACTCCCCTGAGAGTTGCTTGTTCGCGTACTTGAGCGGCCCGTAGAACCCGAAAGACTTGTCGGGCAGCCCGCCGAACATACCGACCGCGAAGGCAGCCGCGCTCGCCCTCTTCAGCAGGTCGCCACGGGTCAGCTCGGAGCCCCCGCCCTGGAGCTCGTCTGAAACGTCGGCCATACGTACCTCCTTTGTCTCGTCGATTCTCTACCGGAATGCGCCGCCTGTAAAGCCCTTGATGAAGCGGTCGAGGAAGGCGTTGTAGAGCAGTGCGAGCACGATGCTCGGGATCAGCGTGGCCGCCATCAGGGACTGCCAGAAGAAGACGTCCCCTCGGATCAGCTCGTTCGGGACGCCCGTCGAGAGCGTGCGGCTCTCAGACGACGAGATGAAGGTGAAGGCGTAGATGAACTCGTTCACGCAGAGGGAGAACGCGAAGATGACCACGGTCAGGATCCCGGGCAGCGAGATCGGGAAGACGATCCTCACGAGCGCTCGGAGCCTCGAGCAGCCGTCCACTAACGCAGCGTCCTCGAGCTCCTGGGGGATCGTCTTGAAGAACCCCATCAGAAGCCAGGTCGAGAAGGGAATCGTGAACGACGGATAGACGAGGATGAGAGCGAGCAGCGAGTCGTGGAGGCCCAGCCGCGCGATGACCGGCGAGAGCGGGAGGAACAAGAGCGTCGGCGGTACCAGGTAAACGAGGAAGATGGCGACGCCTGCGCTCTGACCCCAGCTCCCGGACAGCCGTGCGAGGGCATAGCCTGCCGGGAGTGCGAAGAGCAGCGTGATCGCGACGACAACCGCGCCGACGATCGCCGTGTTGACGATCCAGTCGACGTACGGGGTCTCCTCGAAGACGTACTCCACGTGCTTGGTCGTCGCCGACTCCCAGAACCTCCACTGGAGGGG
The DNA here is from genome assembly GCA_035293125.1 of Gaiellaceae bacterium. Lineage (GTDB taxonomy): Bacteria > Actinomycetota > Thermoleophilia > Gaiellales > Gaiellaceae > GMQP-bins7. The sequence continues at coordinate 2,710 of DATDOS010000110.1, forward strand.
GTTGTAGACGTACGGCACGTTCTCGACGTTGTAGAGGTCGAGGTCGTCCTTGAACATCGTTACGAGCATCCAGTAGAAGGGGAACGCGAGCAGGATCGCGAACGGGCCGACGACGAGATAGGTCGAGAGCTTCCCGCGCACCGCCTACGACACCTGCGCCTTCCGAGCGAAGAAGAGCATCGCGACGCTGACCGCCGCGAGCAGCGGGAAGAGGTAGAGCGAGATCGCGGCGCCCTCGCCGAGCGAGCCCGAGTTGATGCCGATCTGGAACGACCAGGTGGTCAGCATCTGCGTCGAGTTGAACGGCCCGCCCTGGGTGAGGATGTAGACAACCGTGAAGTCGGCCGCGGTAAAGACGATCCCGAACAGGAGCGCGACGAGCGCGATAGGAAGCTGAAGGGGCAGCGTGACGTAGAGGAGCTTCTTGACCCCAGTGGCGCCGTCGATCTTCGCCGCGTCGTCCACCTCGGACGGGATCGACGCCAGGCCGGCGATGAAGATGACCACTGCGAAGGGCAGGATCCGCCAGGCGTGGACGACGATGATCGCCAGGAGCGCGAGGTTGGGCCGCCCGAGCCACTGCGGAGGATCGTTCGTGTCGATCACGCCGAAGGCGTGACCGAGCGTCCAGTTGATCACGCTGAAGAGCGAGTCGAAGACCCAGAGCCATCCGAGCGTCGAGAGAGCGACCGGCGCGGCCCACGGCAGGATGATCAGAAACCGGAGGAACCACTTCCCGCGGAAGTCGCGGATCAGGTAGTGGGCCAGGATCGCCGCGCCGACGAGGACGAGCGCCTGCGAGGCGAACGTGAACAAGAGCGTGTTGCGCAGCGCCCGGCGGAAGTTGTCGTCCGACCACGCGTTCGTGAAGTTGTCGAAGCCGACCCAGTTCCCAGTCAGCGAGCCGCCGATGGAGTCCGTCAGGCTGAGATAGACCGCCCAGCCGAAGGGGACACCGACGACGAGGGCCATGAAGATGACGGCAGGCGCGATGAGCGCGGGCGCGAGGAACCGGCGGCTCTCCAGCACACGTCGCCAGCGACGTAGGCCGGGTCTCCAGCGGGCGGCAGCTTCGGCCTCCATGGAACCGGCTCGATGCTAGTAGATTTCTCGCGAGGCGATAGAAGGCAGCCGGGGGGCCACGGTGGCAGAAATCACGCTCGAGAACCTGACGAAGGTGTACTCCGACGGAACGGAGGCGGTCTCCAGCCTCGATCTCGCGGTCGGGGACGGCGAGTTCGTCGTCTTCGTCGGACCGTCCGGGTGCGGCAAGACCACCGCCCTGCGGATGATCGCCGGCCTGGAGACGATCACGTCCGGGGCCGTGAAGATCGACGAGCACGTCGTCAACGACCTGCCGCCGAAAGACCGAGACATTGCGATGGTGTTCCAGAACTACGCGCTCTACCCGCACATGAACGCGTACAAGAACATGGGCTTCGCGCTCAAGATGCGCGGTCTGTCGAAGGCCGAGATCGACCGTCGTGTGAAGGAGGTCGCGCGGGTTCTCGGCCTCGACGACTCGCTGCACAAGAAGCCGCGGACGCTCTCGGGGGGCCAGCGACAGCGAGTAGCGATGGGACGCGCGATCGTCCGTCAGCCGCAGGCCTTCCTCATGGACGAGCCACTCTCGAACCTCGACGCGAAGCTTCGCGTCGAGATGCGCGCGGAGATCGCTCGCCTCCAGCGCGATCTGGGCGTGACGACGATCTATGTGACCCACGACCAGACCGAGGCGATGACGATGGGCGACCGGGTCGTCGTGATGCGAAACGGTCTTCTCCAACAGGTCGATGCGCCCCACCGGCTGTACGAGAGACCGCGGAATCTGTTCGTGGCCGAGTTCATCGGCTCACCTGCAATGAACCTCGTCATGGCCGACCTTGTCCGCGAGGACGGGGATATCTGGGTTCAGTTCGCGAACCATCGCCTACGGCTGGATCCGTCGACACTCGAGGGGCGCCCTGCTCTCTCCCACTTCGAGGGTCGCCGTGTCGTGGTCGGGATCCGACCGGAGGACATGGAGGACGCCGCCATACTGCGAGAGACGCACGAGGACCGCCGGATGTCGGTTCTCTGCGACATCCGCGAGGACTTGGGCTCGGAGGTCTATGTCCACTTCAACGTTCCCGGAGAGCCGGTGACGTCGAAGGAGGTTGTCGAAGCCCTCGTCGTCGATGCTCCCGAGGACGAGGAGACCAGGCTGGCCGCGGAACGTGCCCGTGGAGGGGGCGTCTCGTTCGTCGCCCGTCTCGAGCGGCAGACGCAGGCCCGCGAGCGGGAGTCGCTGGAGATCGAGGTCGACGTCACACGCCTTCACTTCTTCGATCCCGAGACCGGTCTCGGGATCGACGACAGCAGCAGCGGGTCGGCGTCGGCCCAGTCAACGCCGTAGAGCGTCGGAGCAGACGCCGTGGGGCGATCTACCCGCGCCCACGCGACTCGATTCACATGGGGCGGGTGAGAGCTACGGGGCCGGCGAGCCGTTTGCCCAGCGGGCGAGCGCGTCCACGACGGCGCGAAGGCGAAGCCCGTCGCTCGTCAGCACGTACTCGACGAGGGGCGGGCGCGCGTCCCGCACCTCGCGACGCATGACGCCGGCTCTCTCGAGCTCGACCAGGCGCTGAGCGAGCGTCCCGGGAGGGATCGTGCCGAGCGCGTGGCGGAACTCGGTGAAGCGCGTGCAGCCGTGGTACGAGGCGTACAGGATCGAGACCGCATACCGGCGCTCGAGGACGTCCGCGGCCCGGCGGACGTCCGCGGGAACGGGCGTCCCACGCTTACAGCGCGACATTCGACCGCACCGGCTTCTCCTCGAGGGCGAGGTTCAACACCTCGTCGATCGACATCACCGGGTGGAACGCGACGTCGTCTTTGACCTTCTCGGGAATGTCGGCCAGATCGGCGCGGTTCCGCTCGGGGATGATGACGTCCGTGATCCCCGCGGCATGCGCGGCGAGCACCTTCTGCTTGAGGCCACCGATCGGCAGGACGCGGCCCTGGAGCGTGATCTCGCCGGTCATGCCGACCGTGTGCTTCACGGGCCGGTCCGTGAGAAGCGACGCGATCGCGGTCGCCATCGTGATGCCCGCGCTGGGCCCGTCCTTGGGGATAGCTCCGGCCGGAACGTGCACGTGGAAGGCGCGGTTCTCGAAGGCGTCCTCGTCGATCCCGAGCTGCGTCGCCAGCGCGCGCACGGCCGAGATCGCGATCTGCGCGGACTCCTTCATCACGTCGCCGAGCTGGCCCGTGAGCACGAGTGAGTCGCCGTCCTTGTGCGAGGTGGCCTCGATGAAGAGCACGTCGCCGCCCGTTGCGGTCGCGGCGAGGCCGGTGGCCACACCGGGCACAGCGGTCCGCTCCGCGGTCTCGCGAAACACCTTCTGGCGACCGAGCGCGTCCCGCACGGCGGCCTCGTCGATCTCGACCGGTGCCTCGACCTGCTCCGACGCGATCTTCGTCGCGGTCTTGCGCAGCACGGTCCCGAGCTCTCGCTCGAGCTGGCGGACTCCCGCCTCGCGCGTGTACTCGGCGACGACGAGCTCGATCGCCTCGTCCGCGACCGAGACCTCGTCCTCGCGCAGGCCGTTCCGCTCACGCTGCCGTGGCCACAGGTAGCCGCGTGCGATCGCGATCTTCTCGTCAGTCGTATAGCCGTCGAACCGGATCACCTCCATCCGGTCGAGGAGCGGCCCTGGAATGGTCTCGGACATGTTCCCGGTGGCGATGAAGACGATCTCGGACAGGTCCAGCTCGACGTCGAGGTAGTGGTCGCGGAACGAGTTGTTCTGCGCGGGGTCGAGAACTTCGAGCAAGGCCGACGACGGGTCGCCGCGCCAGTCGGCGCCGACCTTGTCGACCTCGTCGAGCATGACCACGGGGTTCATCGTCCCCGCGTCGCGGAGCGCGCGCACGAGCCGGCCGGGCAGCGCGCCGATGTAGGTGCGGCGGTGACCGCGGATCTCGGCCTCGTCGCGGATCCCGCCGAGGGACATGCGAACGAACTCGCGCCCGGTGGCGCGAGCGATCGACTCGCCGATCGAGGTCTTGCCGGTTCCAGGCGGCCCGATCAGCGTGAGGATGGCCCCCGAGCGCCTGTCTTCCTCTATCCCGCGCTCCTTGCGGAGCTTGGCGACGGCGATGTACTCGACGATCCGGTCCTTGACGTCGTCGAGCCCTGCGTGGTCCGTGTCGAGCACCTCGCGCGTGTACTTCGGATCGAGCCGCTCCTCCGATCGCTTGTTCCACGGCACCGCGAGCAGCCAGTCGAGGTAGTTGCGGATCACCGTCGCCTCGGGCGTCTGGTCGCCCATTCGCTCGAGCCGCGAGAGCTCGCGCTCCGCCTGCTCGAGGACGTTCTCGGGCATCTCGGCCTCGGCGATCTTCGTCCGGTATTCCTCCACGACGGACGCCTCGTCCTCGCCGAGCTCCTTGCGGATCGAGTCGAGCTGGCGGCGGAGGATGTACTCGCGCTGCTGCTTCTCGACGCCGGACTCGACGTCATCCTGGATCCTCTTGCGCACCTGCATGAGGGCAAGTCGCTCGCGCTGGAGCTCGAGCGCGAGCTCGAGCCGCTGGCGCACGTCGACGGTCTCGAGGAGCCGGACCTTCTGCTCGAACGTGAGGTCGGGCGAATAGCCGGAGGTGTCGGCGAGCGCGCCGGGCTCGGTGATCGATCGCACGAACGCAGCGATGCGTCCATCGTCGCCACGGAGCTCGAGGATCTCCTCGACCACCGCGCGGTACTCGCGCTCGAGCTCGCGAATCTTGCCGTCAGCCGTCTCGTCGTCGGGACGCTCCTCGACCTCGACGAACAGGCGCCCCTGCACGTCCGTGGCCGCCGCGCCCGCGACGCCGCGATGAAGGCCGTTGAGGGCGACGGCGCGGCCCCCGCCCGGGAGCCGGATCCGATCGGTCACCTCGGCCACTGTCCCGACCTTCGCGTACCCGTCGTCGTGCTTGGGTACGAGGAGGACACGCTCCTCGTCGCCGACATCGACGGTGAGGGTGACGTTCATGTTGGGGAAGACGACGAGGTCTTCCAGGGGAACGAGCAGCAGGCGGGTCGGGTTCTCGCTCACGGTGTCCTTCTGTCGTACGGTTGGCGTAGTTACTTCAGAAACTGTACCGACCGCGGAGCGGTCTACGTCGGAGGCGCTCTCTAACCCTCGATACGCTGGAGCCGCTCGAGCGTGAGCGCGGCCACGCGGCCCGCGAGGACGTCGGAGGAGAGGCCGGCGCCTCTGGAGCTCCACGTCATGACTCCGGCGACGAAGACCCCGCCGCGCCAGAAGACGAGGCCGAAGTCATGCCTCCCCGTATTCACCCAGCCTGCCTTGTGCAGGACCGCGACACCGGGGTTGCCGTTGCGAACGCGGTCGAGCTTGGGAGCGTCACTCACGTGCGCGAGGAGCCAAAGGAGGTAGCGCCCGTCGGCCGGTGTGAAGCCGGGCTGCGCAGAGCGGAGAGCACCGCGGCCTCCGGAGGCGAGCCAGATGTCCCGCAGGAGCGCGGTCAGATCCGCCGCGGTCGTGTGCTTGCCCCTTCCGAATGCCGGCTGGTGTTCGACGCGCACGGGAATCCCGCCCGAGAGCGTGCGGAGCTCGTACCCCCCGTACATCTCCGAGTCGACCAGGCCCAGTGAGCGCATGAGCGCGTTGACGCGATGCGATCCCGCACTCGTTGAGCCTGCGAGCCACACCTCGAGCGCGTTCGCAGCGGCGTTGTCGGAGCGTGTGATCATCGCCTGCATGAGGCCGTGGATCCGCGAGCCAGGCGGAGGGATCCCCGAGTGCTCGGCAAGGACTGTCGCTGCGATGGCGAGCTTGAGCGTCGACGCAGCGGAAAACCACGCCTTCGCGTTCCACGCGGCCCCAGCTCCGCCGGTCAGGCTCTGGACGTAGACGCCGGCGGTACCGGCGTACTGACGGACGAGCGCGCGAAGCTTGCGCGCGAGCACGGGGTCCTGCCGCGGGGCGACAACTCGTGGCCGTGCCGCAGCCGGGAGGCCGAAGACGTCATCGACGACGCTCGAGGCACGGCGTCCTCCCCACGCGACGGTGGTCACCCGGACGGTGACGTCGCCCGTCGGCAGCGCGACCCGCAGCGAGAAGCGACGGCCGCGAAGCGGTTTCGACGCAAGCGTCCGGCCATTCGCAGAGACGACCACCCTCTGCGTGCCGCGTGCGGCGCGCCCGGTGACGAGCCCGTACGACACCTGGTGCGGGGCCGGCTGCTCGATCGCGGGCGGTGGTAAGGGCGGCGCGGTGTCGATCACGGATCAACCATAGAGTTCCCGCAGACCAGAACAGCCGCCACGTTACAACTTGTAGCTTGCGCGGCTCCACCGGGGAGCGAGCGGCTCGACCAGGCCAAGCAGCGACAGTGTCGCTTCCCTTTTGTTCAAGTTACAACTTGTAACTTGGCGGCCTCTCGGGACGTGGTCAAAGCAGACGAGCGTTCGAGGTCTAGCCTTCCAGGATGCCGGCGTCGGTGTCGATCCTCGCGCATCTCGACCTCGACGCTTTCTTCGCCGCCGTCGAGGAGCTCGAGGATCCCGAGCTGCGAGAGAGGCCGCTCGTCGTCGGCGGTGATCCACACGGCCGCGGAGTCGTCTCCACCGCGAACTACGTCGCCCGCGGCTTCGGGATCCACTCGGCCATGAGTGCGGCCGAAGCGCTCCGGCGCTGCCCAACCGCTGTTTTCGTCCGCCCTCGCCATGCGCTCTACCGTCAGTACTCACGGGTCGTATGGGACACCGTCTCCGAGATCGTGCCGCGGATCGAGCGCACGGGAATCGACGAGGGGTACCTCGATCTCGGAGTGGTCGCGCCGGACTTCACGCGGGCTCGCGCGATCGCCGCTGCCGTCCAGACGGCGGTTCGGGCGACGACGAGCCTCACCTGCTCGCTCGGGGTCGGCACGTCGAAGGTCGTCTGCAAGATCGCGTCCGACCGGCGTAAGCCAGGCGGCGTCACGGTGGTGCCACCCGGGACGGAAGCCCAGTTCCTGGCCCCGCTCGCGGTTCGCCTGCTCCCCGGCGTCGGGCCACGTGCCGAGGAGCGCCTGCGCAGCGCGGGCGTCGAGACGATCGGCGGCCTGGCAGCTCTCCCGGACGCCGAGCTCAAGGCCCTGCTCCCGGGATCGCTCGGCCCGCTTCTCCGCGACCGCGCCCGGGGCGTCGACCCCCGCGACCTCGAGCTCGCGGCCGAGCCCGTCTCGGTCTCCGCCGAGGACACGTTCGCCCGAGACATCTCCGACCGAGTCCTGCTCCACGAGGAGGTGCGGCGCCTCGCGGAGCTCGTGTCCGAGCGCCTGCGAAGCTCGGGGCTCTCCGGCCGCACGGTCACGGCCAAGCTTCGTTACGGCGATTTCTCGATCCGGACACGCTCTACGACGCTCGCCGCAGCCGTCGACGAGGCCGACGTCATCGGCGCCGTGGCGTGCGGACTGCTCGACCGGGGACTGCGCGACCGTCCGGGAGCGTTGCGACTCGTGGGCGTCGGGGTCTCCGGGCTCTCGCCGTACCGCCAGCTCACGCTGGCAGAGTCGTAGAGTCCGCCCATGCTCGAGGCCGCGCTCTGGGGGCTCGGCACCGCCGGCTCGCTGTGGATCGGAGCGGCGCTCGCGGTGTTCGCCCGCCCGGCGAGGCGGTGGATCGGCCTGGCTATGGCGTTTGGATCGGGAGCGCTGATCGCCGCAGTCGCGTACGAGCTCGTCTTCGAGGCGTTCGAAACCAACGCGGCCGTCGCCGCGGCCGGCTTCACGGTCGGAGCGCTTGCGTTCTACGGCGGCGACTGGGCGATTGACCGTATGGGCGGTCACGGCCGCAAGAGCGCAAGCGGACAGCACCAACTCGCTGGGCGCGCGAACGCGATCGTCCTGGGGACGATCCTCGACGGGATTCCGGAGTCGTTCGTCCTCGGCGCCTCGCTCCAGGAGGGATCCGGCGTGACCGTGGCACTCGTCGTCGGAGTGTTCGTCTCCAACATCCCCGAGTCCCTCTCTGCGACCAGCGGTCTCCGTGCCGCCGGATGGGCGACGCGCCGCGTGTTCGCGATGTGGAGTGCAGTCGTCGCCGCTTCTGTCTTGGCAGCGGCCGCGGGCTGGCTCCTGCTGGACGCGATGCCGACCGGCGGAGGCGCGTTTGCTCTCGCATTCGCGGGTGGCGCGCTCCTCGTCATGCTCGCCGACACGCTCATGCCCGAAGCGTTCGAGCTGGGCGGCCGGGAGGCCGGCCTGCTCACCGCGCTCGGCTTCGCGTTCGGCTTCGCGCTTTCGTAGGGCCTAGGCGCGAAGGAAAGGACGGGTCAGGCACGTCGGCCCGCCGTCGCCCTTCTTCGAGATCTCGTCGCCGCGATAGACGACGACGTCGACACCCGCCCGCTCCATTCGCTTCCTCGTCTCCGGGTTGCCGTCGAGCGCGAGGGCGCGCCGCGGGCCGAGCGCGAGGACGTTCGAGCCCTGCGAGCCGAACTCCTCGTCGGGAACCTCGACGAGGCCGATTCCACGCTCCGCCAGCAACCGAAGGAGACGCACCGGCGCGATTCGCGAGAACACGACTGCGAGATCGCGGTCGAGCGGGGAGATGAACGACATCAGGTGCATCACCTCTCCCTCTCCGTTCCAGTGCGGGAGATCGAATGCCAGCACCTCCACCCCAGGAAACGCCGCCTCGAGAGCGCGAACGGCTGCTTCGTTCGTGCGGTACCCGATACCGACGAGCAGCGTCGACTCGTCGAGCCAGAGCGTGTCGCCCCCTTCCACGAGCGAAGGCTCCTCGATCACCCCCGCGACGGGAACTCCCGCGGCCTCGAGCTGAGGCGCGATCGCCGACGGCTCGCCGCGCCGCGATTCCTTGCCGGGCCGGAGGAGCACCGCCCCGTCGCGCCCGACCAGGACCGGGTCGTACGCGTACATCGCGTCGGGATTTCCCGGATCGTGGCGCGAGACCACCACCTCGGCGCCCGCCTCCTCGAGCAGGCCGCAGAAGACCTCGTGCTCCGCCGCGGCCGCGGCGTGGTCGGGTGCGGCCCGCCAGCCGTAGTCGCGCCAGTGCTCCACGTCCTCTGCGAGCGGGGGGCGGACGAGGACGCGCTTCAACGCCCCCGTCATCGACGCGCTGCCGTACTCCGCCACGCCTCGCCCGGCCCGGTCGCTCAGTCGTCGAGCTGGCGCGGGCGGTGGGACGACGAGTAGACGTCCTTGCGCAGGATCAGCCCGTTCTCGAATGGGAAGACGTCGATCCCGTCCCACTCGAGGCGGCGGCCCTCTCGATTGGTCGCACTGGCCGTCCACTCGCTGACCACGAGCCCGTCGCGGACGTACAACCTGCGACCGCGAAAGGTGAGATCGCGTGCGTTCTCGAAGATCCGGGCGATGTGCGGACCAACAGAGGCCCCCTCGACACGCTCGCCCGCGGTGTGGTTCTCGAACACCATCCCGGGAGCATGGAACGAGACGATGGCCTCGACGTCGTGGGCGTTCCACGCCTCGTTGTAGCGCTCGATCGTCTTCTCGAGCGCGGCGGCCGAGTCTCGGGCGTCCATGTCCCGAGTATCGCACTCCGACACGTCGCGGTAGACATTGACGAACATCGATCTATGTTGCTAGGGTAAATATCGATGACCATCGATTTCTTGTAAAGGAGAGTCATGACGACCGACATCCATGAGCACGTTCGCGGACGCTACGCCGCAGCAGCGCTGAGCCTCGCCGACGGATGCGGCTGCGGATGCGACTGCGAGAGCATCGGCTGCTGTGGCGAAGAAGCGACCACGCCCTTTGGCCGGGGTCACTACTCGTCCGACGAGCGCTCAGATCTTCCCGAGACCGCGGTTGCAGCAAGCCTGGGGTGCGGAAACCCGGTAGCGGTGGCCGAGATGCACGAGGGCGAGACCGTCCTCGACCTCGGCTCGGGAGGAGGGATCGACGTCCTCTTGTCGGCACGCCGGGTCGGCCCGACGGGCACGGTCTACGGACTCGACATGACCGATGAGATGCTCGCCCTCGCCCGGGCCAACGCGAGCGAGGCCGGCGTGACGAACGTTCACTTCCTGAAGGGCCTCATCGAGGCGATCCCGCTCGCCGCAGAGAGCGTGGACGTCGTGATCTCGAACTGCGTCGTCAACCTCTCCCCCGAGAAGCCCAAGGTGCTCGCCGAGATCGTGCGCGTACTCCGCCCCGGCGGGCGCGTCGGCATCTCCGACGTCGTCGCCGAGGATCGGCTCTCTCTCGCCGACCGGGCAGCACGCGGGAGTCACGTCGGCTGCATCGCGGGGGCGCTCTCGGAGACCGAGTACCGCGAGGGCCTCGAGTCGGTCGGGCTCGTCGACGTCGAGGTCGAGTTCACACACCAGGTCGCGGACGGCATGCACGGCGCGATCATCCGCGCCCACAAGCCGGCGTAGAACCCGGCGCTCCTAGGGATGCCTCGGCGGCCCGAGCCGGTCGCTCAGGCGCTGGAGGAAGAAGCCACCCGCGAGCAAGAGGCCGCCGACGAGGATGAACGAGAAGGCCCGGGCGACAGAGCTCAGCGAGGAGAGGTCGTAGAGGAAGATCTTCGCCAGGCTGAGACCGAAGAGAGCGAGGCCTCCGTAGCGGATGGCGGTCGATCCTCGCAGCAGACCGACGACCAGGAGCGCGAGGCCGACGAGCGCCCAGAGCCCGCTGACGGCGGTGTGGCCGCGCTCGAAGTCGGTCTCCACGGAGGCGGTGGAGACGCGCTCGGCGACCCCGAGGATCCCGAGCGAGAGTGCGTACAGGGCAATTCCGCCGATGACGACCTCCAGAGCGACCCGAGTTGGCTCATCGGGAGCGGTGACGGCGACCGCAGCGACCCCGACGAGGCACGCCAGGAGTACCCAGAGCCCGTCGGCAGGGGCCTCCGAGGCGACGAGAAGGTGCGAGGGCGGCGTCAGCGCGACCATGGTCGCGATCGTGGTGACGCCCGACACGATGCCGCCGGCCTGCCAGAGCCGCGGTTCGCGGAGGGGATGCGCCGCCAGAGCGCACACTCCGCCGGTCAGGGCGACAGCGACGGCGGTCGAGCGCAGGTCGCCGAGCAAGACGCGCTCGGTCGCGAGCAGCGCCAGGATTCCAACGACCCAGAGCACGGTGACGAGATCACGCCAACGTGCCTCGCCCCAGCGGAGCGCCGCGAGCCCGAAGGTTGCGAGGGCGCAGGCAGCCGTAGCGATCGCAAGACGCTGCGCCAGCTCGGGCTCCTCGAGCCACGGCTGCACCTCGTAGAGGAGGACGACGGCAGTGGTCACGACCGCGAGCGAGCCTCCCGCGAGCCAGAGACGCGACTCTCGGAGGGGCTGAGCAAGTGCGCCAACGGCGAGGGCTGTCGCGGCGACCGTTGCGGCAAGCCAGACCCCGTCCGAGATGAGCAGCCCCTCGGCCCCGATCAGCGAGATGAGCCCGAGCGCCCAGAGCGTCGTCGTGAAGTCCCGCAACACCTGCACGCGGAAGACTCCGGCGGCGAGTGCGCCATAGGCCAACGTCACAGCGAGGAATCCAACCCCCTCACGCGTCTCTGAGACCGCGACGAGCCCGACACCGAGCAAGCCGGCCCAGAACGCGATCCCCGCGGAGATCCCGCAGACGACGTCGAGCTCTCGTCGATCCGGCTGCGTCAAGCGGAGCGCATAGGCCCCTCCGAGCACGCCGGCTGACGCCGCGAGCACCGACCAGCCGCCGATCGACGTCGCGGCGAGCTCGCCGTCCTCGAAAGAGGAGACGTCGAAGCCGGCTGATTCGGCAAGCACCACACCGAGCCACAGGAGCGACGCAACCGCAAGTCCGTCCGAGCGCAGCCGTCCGGCGACCCCGAGGAACGTCGCGCCGACAAGCGCGGCGACGAGGCTCGCGGCAACGTGGCCCCACTCGAACGAGGTCGAAACGAGCGCAAACGACGCTGACAGTGTCGCCAGGGTGCCGCCTGCGAAGACGAATGCCTCCCGAAGTCCGTGCCGGTGCGCATCGAGCTGCAACCGGATCCGGCCGACGAATGCGAGCAAGCCTGTCTCGGTTCTGGCTCGGTATTCGCTCGGGATGAGAACGCCGACCGCGACGAGGGCGACCGCAGACGCCCCCGGCGGAAGCGCCGAGGCGAGGTGGTCGGCGAGCTCGTCGAAGATCAGATCCGGCCGGCCTTCCACGCCGAGCGCGTGGACGGTCGCGAGTACCGCGTAACCGATCCCCATCCCCTGGAGCCGGGCATCTCCGAGCCGCGTGGCGAGAAAAGCGAGCAGGACGGCCTGCGCCGCCCACGCGATCGTGAGCGCGGAGTCGGAGAGCAGGTCCGCCGTGCCGACGGCCGCGAGCGCAAGCGCGGAGGCCCCGACGACAAGTCCGAGATCGGGTAGTCGCCTCCACTGGAGGATGACGAACACGAGCACCCAGGCAATGGCCGCGACGATAAGGGCCCCTCCTCTCTCGGTCCGGTCGTCTGACAGCTGGGTGGTGAGTGCCATCGCCAAGCCGAAGGAAGCGAGGGCATAGCTGAGGGCCATCGCGTCGAGATCGGTCCGCTTCGCGGTCATCTGGCGGGCGACCGAGACGCCGAGGAGGCTGAGTACGAAGGCACCGGCGACGGCGACCGTCCCCCTGTTGACGGGCTGGATCGCATCCGCTGCGAGCCACTCGACCTGGACGCCGACGACCACGGAGGTCGTGATGAGGAGCTCGCGCCAGCCGCGCGGAACGCTGACCCACGCGGCGGCAACGAGGATGATCACCGCGAAGGCGGCGGACTCCCAGGTCATCTCGGTGTCGAGCGCCTGGAGTGCGGGGGCAAGCGCCGCCCCGAGCAACCCGATAGCGGCGATAACCTGAGAGCGCCAGCGAATCGCGACAGCGGTCCCCGCGGCCGCGATGAGGCCCGCGAGCGGCAGAGCAAGACCGTCCGGCAGGAGGTCGTAGCGAGCTGCGGCCGCAGCCACCGTGGCATACGCGCCGGCGATTCCGGCACCAACGGCCGCAAGTGCCGACCAGTACTGGCCGTAACGCGCCCGCAGCAAGAGACCCGCTCCGAAGACGAGCGCGGAGGCCGTCGCGCCGAACGCGACGCGCATCTCCTCGTTGATCCACCCGCGGTTCGCCGCGAGAACGAAGAAGAGCCCGATGCCAAGCGCCATCACGGCACCGCCGACGATCGCGAACCCACGCGCTCCGACGAGATCCCAGTCTCGGGCAAGCTCGCCGAACGAGCGGCCGGGGGGCTTCGACGGACGCTTGGGAGCAGGACGCCATTCGGCCGGCTTCGGCACCGCCGGTTCCGTCGGCGCCGCAGTTGTCGGCACGGGCGCTGCAGGCGCGGGTACTGTCGGCTTCGGGGGCCGTCGAGGCATACCGCGGTCGACTGGAGGCTGGCGCTCAGCCGGAGCGGGTGCCGACGGTAGGACCGGGCCGAGCTCGGGCGGACGGCCTGGTGTCGGTATGACGCGAGGAGGCGGTGGTGGCTGAGCTGCCGCCGGCTTCAGGGCATGCGGCTCGGGCAGCGCGGCCGCTCGCGGTGGTGGTGCAGGAGGAGCTTCAGGCCGAGGGGTTGGCCTCGTGGACGTGGACTGGAGCTCGAGCTCCGTAACGCGTACGACCAGCGTTCTCAGAAGCGCTTCAACCTCGCGGAGACGCTGCTCGAGTGGCCGCTCTGGATCCATCGCCGTGATCGTATTGCCGTCCGCTCAAGAAATCTTCAAGCGG
>DATDOS010000111.1:0-10961 GCA_035293125.1 Gaiellaceae bacterium
TCCGACGTGATCGACGAGGAGCTCGTCCAGCGTCCTGACCGGCACAGTGACGGAGTCCGTCAAGACAGAGCCCGCTCTTGCGAGGCGAGCTCGATGCGCCGGGGTGAGCTCGAGGTAGGAGAGCATCGGCTCGTTCGTGACAACCGCCGCCCTCGGGCCAGCGGAGGCTCGCCTCAGCGACAGCCGCCCGTCTGCGGAGGTTCAGGGTGACTGCGTGCTGATCGGCGGTCAGTACCCCGCCGGCGGCGCTGTGCCGGATCGACGGCCTGAAGCGGAGGTGTGCGCGTGCGGCCAGCCGACGCACCCTGGTGAACGGCGACATCGGGACACGATCGTGCGAGCCCCAAACGAGATAGTCACCTACGCTCAACCCCGAGCGACACGACGGAGCATGCGACGGGCGGGGACAGCGGCCAGCGAGGCCAGCTCAACTCCGGCAGTCGCCAGCCGCCGACCGCGGGGTACCCTCGGAACGACAGACCCGGCCAGCCGAAGGAGGCTCGACGGTCGAGCACCGGGTAGCAGCGGGTCGTCCTCGAGGCGGCCGTCTCGGCGCATGAACGGACCCGGCACGTAGGCGAGCGGCGGCCACACCGCCCGCAAGGTGACGTTCCGCAGCGGTGCGCCTCCCAGACGAAGGAGCGTTCGGGCTGCCTCCGGTGTCGCTGCGTACGCCCACGGCTTCTCGCGTCCGGTCGGGACGACGTAGCGCAACTCGCAACCACCCGGAAGCTGATGCGCCGCGACGTGTCGGAAAGGCTCCACACCGATGCCGCCGAGGAGGACGAGGTCCCCCGGAGAGACCCGATCGACGAGCGCCGCAAGCGTCGACGCAGCGCCGTCCACGATCTGCGCACGCGCATCGAGCACGATCCCCAGCTCACGACCGGCGGCGATCCGGCGAAGAGCAGCATCGCCCGCGTCGGGCACACCCACGTCGACGAGGTCGATGGTGGCGCCCCCGAGGTTGTCGAGGTCGCGCTGGAGCCGCTCCGGCCGCCAGACGACCGGCTCGCCCAGAACGACTTTGCGGACGATCTCGAGCGGGTTGAGCTCGTCAAGCAAGCGCTGCTTCTGCGCACGAATGGCATCGATGCGCCGTGACCATTCATCCGACGCGATCGCCTCCTCGATGATCGCAAGCGCCTCCTCAGGCCGCCCGATGTCGACGCGGACGAAGGTCTCAGGGTCGAGAAAGAGCTCGAGGTTCGGACAGCCGTCGTAGAAGCAGAGTGTCTCGCAGAGGATCGCGTCGAGAATCTTCTCCGTGAAGTAGTTCGGCTCGCGCCAGTTCTCGGAGTTGAAGGTGTAGTGGTACGGGAGCAGTGCCTCCGCCTTGTGCTCGACCGGGCCTCGGTAGGCCGGGCCGGAGAACTCCCCGCGACCGAAGTGATCCAGATCGCGGAGCGCCGACAGATGCTTCGTGACGAAGTCGAGACGCTCAGCATGTGCAGGAAGGAACGACGTCGCGGAGACGACGGCCGACAGGACACGCGACTTCTCCGGCCTGGCCTCGACATCCGAGCGACCCACATGCCAGACGGCGACCGAGTGGTGCCGCTCGACGTCGTAGAACGCCATGAACTCCGCGGGCTCAGCGTGGAAGCGCTGACGGTGTCGCGCTCGACTCGGCGCCGGCTCGCCCTGCAAGACGATCGTCTTCGCGGGGTCGTGGTCCAGCAGGCTTGGGTAGTCGAAGACCACGAGGACGTCGTAGTCGTCCGTGAGCGTGAGCTCGAGCCCCCCGGGATCGCGGCCTCCGCCGAAGGCACGGAACCCGGCTCGGAGCGACTCGTCGTCTATCCAGCCTGAATGGAGACGCAGTCTCACGCTGGCTTCGAGATCACGAGCCCACGGAGGTCGAGATCGGTTCTCCTATCGCGAGCCTCCCGCGTACCAGCTTCCCATGCTGTGCGGCGTCGTCGATCCAGCCGGCATCGGACGCACTCTCACGGCTTCGAGATCTCCTCTGGCAGAGGCCGTACCTCTGGCTCGTGCAAGCCAGTTTCGTCGGACCGCAGGGTGAGGCGCCTACGGATCGACCCGATTACGCGGTGCCGTAACCAGCGCCGTACGGCATAGACCTCGCGCAACGCCACCGATCGACTCCTCTCGCGCTCCAGTGAGGCCCGGGTCTCGGCCAGAACTCGCTCGAGGGCTAGCAACCGATAGGGGACGTAGCCGTCTATAGGTGGACAGAGCGGATAGGCGAGCCGTTCCACGAGCTCCTCTTGGTCAGAGGGCACGTAGAAGCGGTTGATGCCATCGAACGCCGCGAGGAGGTAGCCGGCATCGGTAACGATCGACTCCCACGTGCTGTGGTTGGGCACAAAGGTAAGGGGTGTCACCGCTTCGACCAGAAGGACGGTCGGACGCGTCGCGATCAGATCGAGTGAGCGCAGGACATCGGCCTCAGTACCCTCCACATCGATCTTCATGAAGTCGATTTGGCAACCCTGTCCGTGCTCGTCAAGGATGTGCTGAAGGGTCCTACACTGAACGAGCTCGCTCTCGAAAGAAAACCCGTCCGGAAGACGTTCGCGCGACTCCGTCGGATAGAAGGTCGACAAGCCGGGATGAGATTTGGAGACCCGGAACTCGCGCTGAGTTTCATCGGACGACACGGCGATGCGGAGATTTACGTCTCGCGGTCGTGACGCCTCCAGGTTCACGAACTCCGGTCCCGGCTCGATATTGATGCCGGACCATCCGCGGTCGTAGAACAGCTTTGTGACCGAGTCCTCAACGGGACCTCCCGCCCCCACGTCGACGTAGAACCCCGAGGCCCGATGCTCGAATACGCGCATGAGCCGGATGTCCTCGCCGTTCTGGGAGTAAGAGACAAGCACCTCGCTCATTCCCCTCGCGAGCCGGGCATGAAGCGTCGACGGCGTTTTCACGCGGCGCTACCGCGAGACGGTCGGCTCACCGGTCGCCCTCTTCGACAGTCACGTCCAACCGTGCGGAGGAGCGGATCGACGAGTCGTGACTGTCTTCGTCGAGCGTATCTCGTTCCTTGAGCGCAGCCTCGAGTTGCAGCAGTCTCCGCAGCCCCTCCTCGGTCGAACGCTGGAGTATCGTCAAGGCATCGAGAACCGCCGTGTTGAACTTGTGCTGATCGGCGAGATATGGCCACAGTGCGCGCATCAGGAACCGGCGAAGGAGAGATCTCGGTCTCCAGCGAGACGCATTCTTCGCCAGACCCGCACCGACTCGCTTGCCCACCACCTGATCTCCGATGAGTATCGGAACGTTGAGGTTGGTTAGGGCTGACGCTCGGCGCTCCCGAGCAGCGGAGAGCCGTCCAGCAACGAAGTCTGCTGTTCGATCGAGCGAGAAGTTGCGAAGGATGTCGTCGTGGCCCCGCTTTCCTCGGGCCCATGCCTCATCCTGATGCTCGTAGACACGTCGCATGAGGGTTGCCGCCGCAATGAGATCCGGATCGGCCCAATGGGCTCCTGCTGGGTAGGCGGAGCCGCCGGGAATCTCCGTGAGCGTGTACGGCACGAGGTAGCTGTTCTCATCGTTCATGAACTCCAGGTTTCCGGAGTAGCCCGTGGCGATGACGGGTCTCGCGTAGGACATCGCCTCGGCCATCGTCAATCCGAACCCTTCGCTGCGATGGAGCGAGACGTAGCAGTCGCACGCGGCCATCATCGCGTTCTTCTCGTCGGCCGAGACGTAGCCGTCGATGACGTGAATGTCCGGGCGCCCGCGAGTCGCGTCGATGAGGCGTTTGAACGCGGTGCGTTTCCGGTGTCCGTTGATGCTCTTCAGCACGAGGACGGGACCCTCTCCAGGAGCGAACGCCTGTTTGAAGGCTTCGACCGTAGCGAGCGGATTCTTCCGCTCGAACACGCTGAAGTAGTCGAAGCTGAACAGGTACAGAAATCCCTCAGGCAGGTCCAGGTCCGCTCGAGACAGATGGGGTTCGCGAGGTTCCTCGACCGGTAAGGGGGCTACGAAGACGGGAAGCGCAGTCTCGGCCGATATGACGTTCCGGACGAACTCGCTCGAGACCCAGACCTCGTCCACGAAACGGAATCCCTCGAGATTCTCCTCAGGAAAGACTGTCGTCTCCCAGAACCAGACGCCAATCGAGTACCGGCCTGCGAAGAAGTCGATCCCCACATCCGCCAGAAAGTCTCGGAGCTGGCTCGCGTTCAGACAGATGATGTTCGTGTCGTAGAGCGCTGCGGCGGGACGCTGCTGCTCGAACGGGTGATGCTGCCGACTCTCCGTTCGCTGATACGCGATCTCGGAGAATGAGACACCAGCCCGGTCCAGTGCTCTGCCGAGCTTCCGGGCAGCTTCGCCGAGTCCCATCTCGGCCTGCAGGTACCCCACCAGGTTCGCTCCAGGCACCGGCTCCGGCGCAATCACGACGGTGTGCGACTCCACCTCGAGGGGCTGCTTCTCGCTCTGCGCCGGCGCTCGCATCACAGTCTTCCTCATCCACCGCAAAGGGCGCCGTACCTGCGCGTCGGTCCGAGAGATCATGGACGCTCGCACGTCCATTCGAGCAGCGGCCGCATGACGCCTCGGAGCTGTCCGCCTAGGAGCCCCTTCGCCGAGTCGCCGACCCCGGGGTCCTGCACGTGGAACGTGAGCACGTTCGGCAGGTTGAAGTGATTGACGAGCTTCGCCCCTCCGAACGAGGCGACGCCGGCGTCGACGCTCATCAGCCCCTCGTTCAGAAGGTTCCCGGGGATCCACGCTGTCGACACGTACTCCCCGGGCTCGGCGGGCTCGCGCCAGCGCCCGTCGGTGTCGAGGGCGTTGAACGCGATCTCACCGCGTCCGTCGGTGATCTTGATCCGGGGGAACACAGGCTTCCCGCGCCGCTGCACCACGAATCGGATCTCCACCCCGACAGGCTTGCGTACGTCGACCGCGTCGACTGTCCGGCGGGCCTCGTCGACAACGCGCACCGTTCGCGCCTTGGCGAGGTCGTCACCGGGAGCACCCTCGAGATCTGGCCAGGAGAGCTCCGCCGCGGCGCCCGACATCGCCTGCAGGTACTGCGCGACTACTTCCTCGCCCGGACCGCTGCGAACGATGCGCCCGAGATCGAGTTGGTAGGCACGGTCGCAGAGCCGCGCAATCGCCTGCATGTCGTGTGAGACGAAGAGCACGGTCCGTCCCGACTGGCTGATGTCCTCGATCCGGCCCATGCAGCGCTGCTGGAACTCGAAGTCCCCCACCGCGAGCACCTCGTCGATCAGCAGCACCTCTGGATCGAGGTGTGCGGCGACCGCGAACGCAAGCCGCACGTACATGCCCGTCGAATAACGCTTGACCGGCGTGTCGATGAACTTCTCGATGCCGCTGAACTCGACGATCTCCGGGAACTTCTTGACGATCTCTCGGCGCCGCATTCCCAGGATCGCGCCGTTCAGATAGATGTTCTCGCGTCCCGTCAGCTCGGGGTGGAACCCGGTTCCGACCTCGAGGATGCTCCCGACACGCCCATGAATCTCGGCCCGGCCACGCGTCGGAGCCGTGATGCGCGTGAGGATCTTGAGCAGAGTGGACTTGCCGGCACCGTTCCGCCCGATGAAGCCCACGACCTCCCCTTGCGCGACCTCGAACGACACGTCGTCGAGCGCCCAGATCTCTTCGAACGACGGACGGTGCTCGCGCCGGAGCACGCGGCGTGCCCCATGTGCGACGGTGTCGCGCAACGTCTCATAGCCGGCGTTCAGCTCACCGATCCGGTAGCGCTTGGCGAGGCCCTCTGCGCGAACGATGATCTCGGACATCAGACCGTGTCCGCGAAGCGCATCTCGCCGGAGCGAAACACGCGGAACCCGACGATCAGAAACACGAGGGCCATGCTCACTCCGAGACCGAGCTCCATCGGGGTCGGAGGCGGCGTTCCGGCCACTGCCCAGCGGAACCCGGTGATCGCCGCCGAGGCGGGGTTGAAGGCGAGAAGCACCTGCCACTTCTCGGGCAGGCCTGCAGTGGGATAGATGACAGGTGAGACGTAGAGCCAGATCTGGATGATGAACGGGATGGCGTAGGGAACGTCCCGATACCGGGCGTTGATGGTGGCGAGTATGCCTCCGAACCCGATCGCCGTGACCGCGAGCAGAAGCAGGAACAGAGGGGCGAGGAAAACCGTCGCCTGGATCGCAACGCCGAACCAGAGCATGATCCCGACGAGGACGGTGAACGAGAAGACGAAGTCGACGGCCGGGACGAAAACTCCCGAGATGGGCAAGATCAAGCGAGGGAAGTAGACCTTCGTGAGGAGCGCCTTGTTCACCTGGACACACGATCCGACTTGGCTGAGCGACGACGAGAAGAAGAACCAGGGGACGAGGCCCAGGTACACGAAGACCTGGTAGGGAAGGCCTTGATTCGGGAAGTTGGCGAACTTCCCGAAGATGATCGTGAAGACGACCATCGTCATGAACGGCTGGATGACCGCCCAGGAGATCCCGATCAGCGACTGCTTGTAGCGGATCTTCACGTCGCGCCAGGCAAGGGTCAGCGCCATCTCGCGAGCGCGCCAGAGCTCGCGCAACTCGACCCTGGTGCGCGGCGACTCCGCGTCGATCACGGTCACGGCCGAGGCGCCGGGCGGCGCGGCGGACGTCGTGACGGGGCTCGGGAGAGACGCGCCTCGCCTGCGCCTCCACCGTTGCGAGCGCTCCCGGACGGCGCGCCCAGTGCGGCGCGTTTGCTGATCCACGAGGCCAGATCGTAGCGGCGGGGTCTCCTGTCGCTCGCCCTAGCGGCGGCCGGCAGCGCGTGCCAGGCGGCGAAGCGCCCGGCCCGGCACGGTCGCTGCGGCGGCCTCGACCGCGCTCAGGCGCCGGTCAAAAGCGTCGGTTCGACGCTCGAGCTTCACCGCGGCATCCGTCGTGAGGAGGGCGTCGAGCTCCTCGGCGAACGCCACGTCGTCCTCGATCGAGAGCTGCGACATGAGAAGTGGCGGCTCGCCCGACGCCCGGCGAAGGGCGTCGCGCAAGCGGGTATCGAAGGCGAGCGTACCGTCGCCGAGACCCGCGGCGAGCTCGTCGTCGTCGACAAGTAGGTCACGGAAGACCGCTTCTGCGCTTCGCGCGTGCGCTGCCGCGGCCGCTACCTCGGCATGCCGCCCGGTGCTTGCACCTGAAGCGCTCGACGCCTCCCAGGCGCTGAACTTCCGCTCCATCTGCCGGCGTGTGCGCACCGGCAGGTGGAACACCTCGAAGGGGCACCACTCCCGGATGAGCTCGAGACCGCGCCCGAACGCGTCGTGGTTTCCCTGTGTCACGACGACGTCCGGGGTCGCACGATGGACGACCTTCACCTGGGCGTGGTAGGGGCTCGTGAAGTCCAGTGTCGACCGCCGGCGGACGATCATCCGCTCGTAGAACGGCTCCGGCGTCTCGGGACGCGGCACGAAGTGCCGCCACAGGCCCCGGATCGCCCCGAAGCGGGGCGGAATCGCCTCGAGAACGTCGCGAAGCGATCCCTCGCGTGGCCACCAGAACTCGTCGGCGTCGCTGTTCACGACCCAGTCGGCGTCGAAATCCGTGGCCGCCAGCCGGGCCATGCGGGTGACCCAATCGGCCTGCCGGAGCACGTCCGCCTCCTCGCGTATGAGGTGGAGACGTCCCTCGCGCGCGTAGCCGCGGAGGATCTCGGTCGTCCCGTCCGTCGAGCGGTGGTCGGTGGCGACGACGAAGTCGACCCCGTGCTCGAGATGGAAGCCGATCTGCTCGCCGACGATGTCCGCCTCGTCACGGACGAGCAGGGTCATCACGACCCTCACTTCGGGCCCCGTCTCCTCCTGACGAGCGAGCGCAGCCGCCGCTCGAAACGAATGCCCGCGTTTGCTTCGACGGCCGAGAGCCGTTGCTCGAGCTCGTCCAACCACCGCCGCGCCCTGATCACGTCTCCCTCGCCCAGGACCGCCGCGTCGACGGCGTACAGCGCGTTGTCGGCGACGGTCGGGCGCGGGAACGAGGGCATGTCGCCGGTGTGAAGGGATCGCACCGCGTCTCGGAGACGCGTGTCCTGTCTGAGCACGCCCTCCTCGAGTCCCTGCTCGATGCCCCGTTCGTCGAAGGCCAGCGACTCGTAGTACTCGACGCTCCGTCCCTCCTCGGACGCTCTGTGGGCCAGGGCGTGGTATGCGGTCCCGGGTCCGGCAAGCACACGCTCACCGCCGTAGTACTTCTCGACGGCGCTCCCCCAGACTGCGCCCTTCCGGGTGAGCTGAGCCCGCGACCGGATCGGGAAGTGGAGCACCTCGATCGGATACCAGCCGCGCAGCGGCCGGAACGTCGAACCCCGAAGAGCGTGGCTTCCCTCGATCACGTCGGCTTCCGGATCGGCCCGGTGCACGACTTTCCTGAACGGCCGCCAGGGACTCGTCGGATCATTGATGGGGGCCTGCGGCGAGAGCCGGTAGATCATCCGCTCTGCGAACGAGCCGCCGTCCTCGCTTACGGGCACGAAGTGCCGCACGAACGCCTGGACGATCCCATAGCGGCCCGGAATCGCCGCGAGCACCTCCTGTAGCGAGCCTCCGCGCGGCCACCAGAACTCGTCGGCGTCGCTGTTCAGGACCCAGTCCGCGCCGTGCTCCGTCGCGGCGAGGCGGGCCATCCGCGTCACCCACTCTCGCTGACGAAAATCACCCGCCGGCTCCTGGATGACGCGCACGCGCCCCTGCCGCTCGAACCGCTCGAGGATCGCCGGGGTTCCGTCGACCGACCCGTTGTCCGTGACGATCACGAGGTCGACGCCGGCCGCCAGGTGGAACTCGAGATGCGACTCGATGACGTCCTCCTCGTCGCGGACGAGCAACGTCATCACGAGCTTCATCGTGCGCCAGTCTATGCGCGCTCAGCGCTCGGGCCCTACCGCCGCGAGGATTGCGTCGACGACCCGGGCCGCCGCGCACCCGTCGACGTCCCCGACGACGGCGCGCACGACGCGTTGGCGCTCCTCCGCAAGCTCGCCCGGACGTGCGAGGCAGCGCTCGATGCCGCCTGCGACGTCCTCGAAGCACTCTGCGCGCGTGAAGGCCCCTGAGGCGACGAGCTCGCGGTAATGCTCGCCCGCGACGTTCTGTGCGGCCCACGACTCGCTGGGCGGCGCGCCTTCGTCGTAGAGCACGCACACGGAGGGTCGGTCGTTCACCAGCGCGTCGAGGAGGATCGTGCCCGCGTTCGTCACGACGCAGCTTCCATGCTGGAGGAGCGTCGCCAGGGCGTCGATGTCCGTGTAGCTCGGCTCCTGGACCGCGACGCCGGGGCCGTCGAAGGCGGCGGCGAACCGCTCACGCCAGGCCTTGTCGCGCGGGTGCGGACGGAAGAGGAGAGACGGTGCGCCCGCGCCAAGTCCCGCGTGCCAGTCGACGAGCCGCTCCACGAAGCGCCCTTCGTAGGGCATGTTCGTGGGCGTGTTGCCCATCACGAGGACGAGCGGCCGCTCCGGGTCGAGCCCGTACCCACGCACGATCGCCTCGTACGCCTTCCGCGGGCGGCGAACGTGGAAGACGTCGGTCTGCGGCCACCCGGTCACCGTGATACGGCTCCTGTCCACGTCGTGGTAACGGACGAGGTCGTCCAGCATGGCGTCGTTCTGGACGACGTAGCGGTCGAGGTGGGGCGAGATCACGCCTTTCCCGACTGTGTGATCCCAGCTCGTCACGTAGCCGACGAGCGGCAGTCCGAGGCGTCGCCCGGCAGCTATGAAGGGCACTGCGGCCTGCATCTGCAGGTTGCTGAAGACGATCGCCGGCCGCTCGGAGCTGAGCCGGTCGAGCAGCGCGCTCGAGATGTAGCGGCGAGGAGAGAAGTGCCAGCGCGTCATCCAGCGCTCGAGTACTCGCCGACGCGGGAGCGGGCCGACGCGCGAGGAGTCGAGCAACCAGTTCGCGTGGCCGGGACGCATCCGCTCGAGGTGGAAGCCGTGGCGGTAGTTGAGACGGATCGCGAGCGGGTAGTAGCCGATCCTCTCGTCGAGCCACCCGTCGGCCCTACGGCGGATGCGCTCGGCCCACGGGGCGGCGGATCGGTAGAGGTCGTCGCGGTACAGCACCTGGCCCGAAGGGAACCGGTCGGCCCACGGCGCCGCCTCCTCGCGCGTGAGCAGGAACGCGACCTGCAACCGCTCGTCGAGCCGTGCCCGGAGCCTCTCCACGATGCCGCAGTCGAAGAAGATCCGCGTCGAAAGCGGATCGGCCAGAACCAGCCAGACCCGCCCCCTAGCCACGCGATCCGGCGCGGAGCGCAAGCGTGATCCGGTCCGCGAGCGAGCGCCCGTCCAGCCCGTGGTGGCGCAAAGCTTCTGCCGGCGTGCCGCACGCAGGCCAGCCGTCGACACCGAAGACCGTGAGCGAACGACCCTCGAGTGCCTGCTCGCGCCGCAGCGCGTCGCCGAGGGCTCCAACGGGGGCGTGATCCTCGACGACGAACACGTCTGGAAAGGGCAAGACGAGCTCGGCGAGCCACTCCGCGTCCACGCGGTTGAGCCAGGGCATGTCCACGACTTGAAGCGAGGCACCGCGCTCCGCGAGCTCCTCCGCCGCGACCAGGGCCTCGTGCAGCATCACGGGCCCATAGGCGAGGAGCAGCCCGTCCGTCCCTGCGCGGAGCATGGTGCCGCGACCGGGAGTGAGCTGCCAGTCTGGCGGCAGCTCGATCCGTCTGGGCGAGGGCCCGATCGCCAGCCGGATCGCGACGTTCTCGGGCGCGACGAGCACGGCCCACTCGACCGCGGCTCGCGTCTCCTCGGCGTTTGCGGGATGCACGATCGTCACGTTGGGCAGGGCGGTGAGGAGCGAGGCGTCTCGAAGCGACTGGTGCGACTTCCCGGGACCGGCGGGAATCAGTCCCGCGTAGTGGAGCGCGTACACGACCTTCGTACCCTCGCTCGCCTGGTTGTAGATCTGCTCGTTCGCCCGGGAGGCGAGGAAGCTCGCGAACGAGTTCACGACCGGGACGAGGCCCAGG
>DATDOS010000112.1:0-21814 GCA_035293125.1 Gaiellaceae bacterium
GGTGGTCAAGGAGTGCGATCGCGACGAGGAGTCAGGGGGTGGCGAAATCCTTGTCGCGATTGAGCCGAAAGGCGACACACAGGTCATGGTTCGCGCGGTCGTCACAGGTTTGGCCGGGGATCGAAGGACCGCTCGAAGGCCGGACGTGTTCCTTCGCTTCCCGTCATGGTCAAGCCGAACGTGGGCGGGAGCGGCGCCGGGATCCAGTCGTTCGCGGATCCCGCGGAGCTTCGCCGCGCCGTGTCCGAGGGCGGCGTCAGGCTCGGCCTGGACGGGACGGCGCTCGTGCAGGTGCGTCGGATGCGCCGACCAGGACGGCCAAAACCAGTACCCGTGCGTCGTGGGTTCTGCGCGTGCAGCGGCAGCTGTGCTGCCTCCTCAGCGTTACGGAGCGCGGCCTTCCGCGCTTCGTCTCGACGCAGATGCTTTCGCCGGACCAGTGCCGGTCCGCCCTGGAGACGCGGACGTGACGAGCTGCGAGGGCTGGACGCCCGCTCCCGGCGGATGCACAATCTGGTCTGAGAGGCGCGTCGGCGCTGCTCGGGATTTGGGAAGGACGGTTATCTGTGAGGGGAGACACGTCGTTGCTTGGGGGTAACAGGGTGCTGCGAGCCTCGCCGTCGTGGTTGCGCATCGCCTTGCTCTTGGCGCTCCTCGCGGTGAGCGGCGCGTCGGCCACCGCCCTGCCGGCTTCGACGCTCGACTCAGCTGCCCCTGCCGGCCAGGCTGTTCCGGGACACTACGTGGTGGTGCTCCGGAGCGACGTGCGCTCGGCGGCAGACGTCACCGGCGAGCTGGCCAGGCAGCACGGGCTGAGCGTCTCCAACGTCTACGAGTACGCGCTGAAGGGCTTCGCCGCGGCCATCCCCGAAGGGCGCGTGACCGCCGTCCGGGACGACGCGCGAGTGGCCTCGGTGCAGCAGGAGCGGACGTTCAGGATCGCCGACCACGGTACGCCCACCGGCGTCGACCGGATCGAGGCCGACAAGCGAACGTCGGGAGGGGTGACCGCCAGCGGCTACCACGCGGCCGTCCTGGATACAGGGATCGATGGCAGCCATCCAGAGCTCAACGTCAAGGGCGGCCGCAACTTCTCCACCAACGATGCCAACGCGTGGAGCGACGGGAACGGGCACGGCACGCACGTGGCCGGAACGATCGGCGCGAAGGGCATCCACATCAAGGGCGTGGCTCCCGACGTGGGGCTCTGGGCCCTCAAGGTCTGCAAGAACGGGGGCATCTGCTTCACGAGCCACATGGTGGCCGGCATCGACGAGATGACCGCCTGCAAGAAGAAGGCCACGGGCGCGGACTCCTCTGCTCAGTGCAGGCTGGCCAGCGGCGGCGTCGACTTCGCAGTCGCCAACATGAGCATCGGCACCAGCGACGAGACGAAGACCTGTAGCCAGACCAGCAACGCGCTCCACCTGGCGATCTGCGGCGCCGTCAACAGCGGCGTCGTCTTCGGGCTCGCCGCCGGGAACGACAACCGGGAGAAGAAGGCCTACCCCACCGCCTTCGCCGTGGCGGCGATCGCCGACTTCGACGGCAAGGGCGGCGGCGCGGCCGCTCCCACCTGCCGGAGCGACGTGGACGACACGCGAGCCGACTTCAGCAACTGGGGCGTGGACATCACCGCCCCCGGCACCTGCATCCTCTCCACTTGGCCGGGTGGGGGCTACAACACGATCAGCGGCACGTCCATGGCCACCCCGCACGCCGCAGGAGCGGTGGCTCTCTACCTGCGCGTGCACAACCAGGCCCCCGCGACGAGCGCAGCCGGCGTCGCCGGCATCGAGAGCGCCATCCTGGACGCTGCCATCCCTGCCAACAGCGCCACGAATCCGTGCTCCTACACCAACGACAAGTCGTCCGAGCGCCTCCTGTTCGTCAATGCCGCGGCCTTTGGCGGAGACGGAAGCTGCGACGTGGCGGGCGGGTCGAGCACCGCCCTTGCGGTCAGCAACGTGTCCGCCTCGCCCAACCCGTTCACTCCGAACGGCGACGGCATCGACGACACCACGACCGTGAGCTTCGACCTCAACAAGGGTGCGAACTGGACGGCCACCGTCAAGGACGGCGGCGGGACCACGGTCTGCACGACCGGGGGCAGCGCGGCGTCAGCCGGCACCTACTCCTTCGTGTGGGACGGCACGAACGGGACCGGCTGCGCCGGAGGCGAGACACAGCCCAACGCGACGTACTCGGTGACGATCGACGGCGCGGCCGAGTCCGAAAACGCCCAGGGCTCGACGTCCGTGACCGTCGGCGAGCTCTCGTCAGAGGTCACCGTCGTCAAGCCGTCGGGCACCGACGGCTACGCCACCGAGGGCGGCAAGCTCGGGACCCTCCACCTCCTCGTCACCGTCGAGCTGCGCGACGCCTCGGGGAGCCCAATGGCAAGCATCCCGACGTCCATCCAGCTCGACTACAGCGTCAGCGACGACGGCACCGCCGACACGTCATACGTGGGGAGCGGGACGACAGGCTCCAACGGGCAGGTGACCTTCAAGCTCACGAACGCAGCGTCCGGGTGGTACTGGACCGAGGTAACCGCGGTGACCGTCAACGGGGTCACCTCGGATCCTCCGACGCCGGCGAACAAGTACAACAAGACCTCGTAGCCGCAGCCAAGCGGAGGCGGTGGCGCGCCCGACGTCCGACGGCTTGCTGATGCGGGCCCCGTCCGTACGCTCCGGCGTACACGGAGTACAGGCTCACGCGGAGCACAGCGCTTGCCGCACCTAGGGCTGTCGTCTCCTGGCGGGAGTGCGACAACTGACACTCGACCGGACACGCGGCGTTGCTGCCTCGAGGCGGTCGCCAGCCTGAATGGCGCTCGCCGCGCAAGCTGACAGCGCGTAGCGGCTGCACGATGCGGATCCTTCGCTTGGCTCGATGCGTATGGGCGTTCCTTGAGGGCGGATCGACGATCTGCCCGTCGACGCAGACGAGCTAGTCGTTGCGATCGCGCTCCTCGATCGCACACCAGCGCCCCGTCCGGGGGCCGTGACACGGGACTCGGCGGGCTAGATCTCTCCGATGATGTGAAGGACCCCCAAGTGGAGTCCCTGATCCCAGGCGAACTCGCACACGGCGCTGTACTCGCGCTCCTGCTTCGGCTTGACGTTGTCCATCACGCGACCCATCCCCACGAACAGATCTTTGAATTCATTCAGTCTGCGATACCCACCTTGCGAAACGATGTAGTCGCGAAGTGCTGCCGCCTCGGGCACGCTGCTTCCCAGGCCGCGGAGCGCCTTCTCAACCCGAATCGCCGTGTGGAGCTCAGCCGCATCGGCACGATCCGCGGAGCGGCCCGGGACGACCCTAAGAAGATACGCCAGCATCTCGTCGAGAAGACGTCGGGCTCGGTCACGATCCAGTTCGTCCCAGGTCTCGTCTACCGCCACGACATAGGCGACTCCCATGGTCTCGGCGATAGCACCTCGCCATCGCTTGACTGCCTTCTTCAAGCCGGCGCCGGGGAGAACGGTCTCGACGAGACCGAGCGCGACGTTGAGCCCGATCGCAGGTATGGCAGACGGCGCCTTGCCCTCGATTGCAGCGGCCATCGACTGAAAGTACGCGTCGCGGTCTCGCTCGAAGAGCTCTCTACCGAGGCGGTTGGACATCGCTTGCTCTCTAACACACTCTCGCCCCGCCTGCTCAACCCCCGAGTTGATCACGTCACTGTTGATCTGTACCGAGAAGACCCCGTGTTCAGCCCGTAGCTCTGGACGAGGATCGTCAGTGCGCAACGATGCTTCGACCGCGTTGCCGAGCTCCTTGTCGCACTTTCTACAAAGCACGACAGCTGCGCGCCATAACGGGACCCTCACGGGTCCGCTGGCTGGCGATTCAGCCTCCCGGCCTTGCACTCCAGCCCGATCGCGCCGACACTCTGACCATCGAGGAAATGGGCGGGCGGCGCTAGGAACGCCCCCGCCCCGGACACGGAAGGAGTGCTTCCATGTCGAGGCCCATCTTCTCACCGGTGACGTCGGTCGAGGCCCGCGTCTCCCACGACCCGCCTCCGGCGGTGCACTGCGCCGGTCGCCGCACGCTCACGCCCGGCCAGCGCATCATCGACGGTCGCGTCGTCTACTCCGCCGCCTGGCTCGACCAGGCGACCAGCACTCCTCCGGAACCTCCCGCGCTGAAGCGCGGTAGGGACGCCGACCGGGAACGCTCCGCGCGGAGCCGATGTAGGCTCGACCAGGGTGCAAGGCTAGGGTGGTTCGGGTGACGCGCCTGCTCACGGTCGAGTTCGGCCCCTCGCGTTCGAAGCGGTTCGGGAAGGCAGTCGCCGAGGCGCGTAGCGGCGCCGAGTGCACCGAGCTCGCGCCGGGGAGGTATCGGGTGCGCTTCCTCCTCGGCGAGGACGCCGGCGCCTACCTGAACCTCGCGCGCCTGATCGAGTGGGTTCGCCACTGGCGCGCGAGCGAGGTGTCCGAGGAGGGCGAGCCGGTCTCGACCTTCCACGCCCGGGAGATGGCCTGGTGTGCCTCCTCCCAGCTCACCTCCTTCAGGGCCTGCCGCATGCGTTTCTACTGGGGCATCCACCCCAAGTGCTCGCTCTGCCCCCTCTTCGACGGCGAGCGGGCGATCAGAGACGTCTTGGGCGAGAACCCGCCCCCGGGGCTCGTGTTCGAGATCAGCTTCGGCCCCAACCTTCGCGCCCTGATGGCGGGCGAGCTCCCGCCGAACGTCGACCCGGACTGGCAGGTCCCCGACTACTTGCCAGCTGCGTGGGAAGAGGACGCGGGCGAGGAACCGTCAGGCTGAAGCCTCTTGGCGAGTCAGTTAACGATTGTTAACCTTCTATCTGGGTCGCGGACGAAGCAGATCCGCGAACCGCCCGCGCGCACCTGGTAGGGGGGCCGCTCGGGCTCGATCCCGTGCTCGACCTCGAGCTGAGCCAGCGTGCCGTCGAGGTCGTCGACGCCGATTGCGATGTGCCCGTACCCCGTACCGAGCTCGTACGTCCGGCCGTCGTGGTTGTACGTCAGCTCGAGGACATTCTCCTGGTCGCCGATCGAGAAGAAGTAGTTCGTCGCTTCGAGTTGCCCGTCGCGGACGATGTCCATGTCGCGGGAGAACGTGAAGCCGAGCGCCTCGTAGAAGCCGCGGCTTCGCTCCGGATCGGTGATCCGGACCATGGTGTGCAGGAAGCTCGCCATGCCCGCGAGCCTACCCGGTCGGTCCGCTTCGGACACGACTTCGTGGGCGACTAGCCTCTGCGCTGATGCGTGAGCTACCGATGGCGCACACAGGGCGGCCGGCGCCGTTCCGACTCGGCGCTCCCGCCTTCCTCGTAGCGCTCGGCGGCTGGCTCGCGGCGGCGGCGCTCCTCCTCGCATCGGCCCCGGAGCTGACGGCGCTCTCGGTGAGCGGTGCCGGCCCGGTGGCTGCGGCGCATTGCATCGGGCTCGTCTTCTTCCCGTTCGCGGTGGCCGCCGCGGTCTGGCAGCTGCTCCCGGTGATGCTTCGGAACGATCCACCCCACCCGCGGCTGCGCTGGATCGTGCTCGCACTCCTGGCCGCGGGCGTACCGCTCGCGGTTGCGATCTCCTTCGGGCGCGATCCTCTCGGAGCCGTGAGCGCGGCGCTCCTCGGCGCAGGCCTGCTGCTGCTCCTGCTGGAGCTCGTGTCGCTGATCCGCGGCGCACCGCGCGGACGCATGCTCGTCGTGAGCCGGCCCGCGGTTGCACTCGCAGGCGCAAATGCGGTCGCGGCCTTCGCTCTCGGCGTCGTCGCGCTCGCTGACGGCGGGCCCGAGCCGCTCGGCGTTCCGTTCGAGCGCTTGCTCCTCATCCATCTGTCGCTCGCGCTCGTCGGCTGGCTGACGGTGCTGATCGCGGCTGTCGGGAGAACGCTCGTCCCGATGCTCGGCCTGGCCGCTGCCGCTCCGCCCCGCCGGGCTCCCGTCGCCGAGCTCGTGCTCGTCGCGGGCCTGTGGATGTTCGTCGTGGGGGTTGCGCGGTCGGCCGATGTCCTCGTCGGGGCGGGCGTCGTAGTGATGCTGGCCGGGCTCGCCGCGCCCGCGCGGCTGTTCGCCCGTGTTGCGCTCTCGGGGAAGATCGGTGCGCGCGAGGGACCGGTCGCGCATGTCGCGTTCGGCCTCGTCTTCCTGGCCCAGGCCGCGCTCCTCGCCCTCGCCGCGGTCGTCGGAGTGGTCGCCGACCGGCGGGCCGCGGTTGCGGGCGTGCTCCTGCTCGGTCTCGGCTGGGCGGTCGGCGTCATCGTCGGTCACCTGGGCAAGCTGATCTCCCTGTCGGGCTGGGGAGCATGGCCGCCGGGCCCGCGGCCGAAGCAGGCTGCGCTTTACCCGCGCGTGGGCTGGCTGGTCGAGGTCCTCGCGTTCGCGGCGGGCGTCGAGCTCACCGCCATGGGCGTGCTCGGGAGCTTCGCGCCGGTCGCCCGGGCGGGAGCAGGCCTTCTCGTCGTTGCGGCTCTCGTTGCTCTCGGGTGCGGTATCGAGACGGTGCGCCGGGTCGTCGCCGGACGCGCGTCGCGAAGCGCACACCCGACGCCCTGGGGTCTGGCTTAAGCCAGACCCCAGGGCAATCATCTAACGCGCAAGGCGCCCGTGGGTGTCCAGGAGCGCGAGCACGTCGTCGTGGGGGAGGGCGGGCGCGATGCGTCCCTCGCGTCCCGTCACCGCGGGCGCGGCCCAGAGCGCGTTGAGCACGGACTCCTCGGTGGCGTCGACGACCGCCTCGAACAGGTCGTTCAGATCGCGGTCGGGCACGGTGGCAATCGGCGCTTCGCCCCGTGGGCGGCGGCCCGGGGGCGCGAAGGCGACGAAGATCTCGCCGCTTCCGTGGTGTGCGATCGAGCCGCAGCGGGCGAGCCCGAGCCCGGCTCGGCGCGCGACCCTCTCGAGCTGGTGGCGGGAGAGGGGTGCATCGACCGCGACGACTGCGATGCAGCTCCCCGCCTTCGATCGTCGCATCGCCGGCGGCTCGCCGAGCAGGTCGCCCACCGGCACGCCGTCCATGACCAGACCCGGAGGTGGGTAGAAGTTCGAGAGAACGAGCACGCCGACGGCGCCTCCGAGTGACGGGACGATACGGCTCGAGGTGCCGATGCCGGCCTTGTAGCCCTTCGTCGTCATCCCGGTCCCGGCACCCACGGCTCCCTCCGCCACTGCGCCGGCGGCTGCGGCGGCCACCGCGCGGCCCGCGTCCTCTGCCTCGAGCTGAACGAGGCGGCCCTCGGAGAGCCAGCTGTCGTCACACTCGCCGACGACGGGGATGACGAAGTCCTCGGCACCAACGGACGGGTCCGCCGCCACGGCGACGGAGATCGCGCCGTCGTACACCCGCCCCACCGCATGCGTCGACGTGAGGTACACGGGGGTCTCGACTCGCCCCCATTCGGAGATCAGCACCGACCCCGTCAGCTCGCCGGCTCCGTTCAGCACTGCGGTACCCGCCGGCACGGGCTCCGCGTGCAGCGTCTCCACCGGCGCGGGGACGATCGCTGTCACGCCCGTGCGTGCGATGCCGCGGCCCTCGGGTGGGTCCGGCTCGTCTCGCCAGACTGTGACGTGGCCCACCGTGACGCCCTCGACGTCCGTGATCGCGTTGAACTCCCCCGCCTCGAATCGGCCGATCCGAAGACCGAGCTTGCGGAGACTCGGCCCACGCTGTTCGGGAGCGCCCACGCATCCGAGCGTACAACGGTTGTGCCGCGCTGAGTTACACGGTGGTGCGCCCCGGCTGTGTGTCGAGCCGCGAGTTGAGCGGCCAATCACTCGTTCGAGGGATTGCGAACCATCCCGAGCGCCGTAGCGTCAGCAGGTAGTGCTGATGCTCACCTGGGGAGGGGGGCTGGCTTGAGTACCGTGCCTGAAGAGCCGGTGCGGATAGAGATCCTTGCGCGCAAGGACTGTCCGAGCCGGGGAATGGCGATCGCGGTCGTCGAGAGGGTGGTGGAGGAGACCGGCGTGCCCGCACGCATCGAGGTCGTGGACATGACCTCGGAGGCGCAGGCGCAACAACGCAGATTCCTCGGCTCACCCACCGTGCGGGTCGAGGGGCGCGACGTCGATCAGAGGCTGAACGGTCCGAACGAGTTCACGCTCGGCGATCGCGTGTACCGCACCGACCGCGGGCTCGCGGGGTGGCCGGATGCGCAGTGGGTGCGGGAGGCGCTCCTGCTCGCGGTCGCGCAGACGACGACGAACGGCAATCACGGGTCGTCGTCGAGATCCTCGGCGACGAGCCCGTAGAGAACGCCGTCCACCCACGTGTCGTTGCGCCAGTACGCCTTGCGGCGAACGCCCTCGCGGATGAACCCCGATCGCTCCGCGTGCGCCTTGGCCCGCTCGTTGAATCCGTAGATCTCGAGCTGGAGGCGGTGAAAGCCGAGCTCGTCGATCAGGTGACGCTGGAAGAGCCGCGCGGCGACGTCCGAGACCTTGCCTCCCCTGAACTCCGGATGCACGGCGAGCCCGCCGAGATCGGCGATGCGGCTCCTGCGGTTCGCGCGCTCGAACCGCACCGTCCCGGCACGCTTACCGTCGATCTCGATCAGGAAGACGCCGAACGCCTCGGGATCTCCTTCGGAGCGCGCGATCTCCGCGAGGATCTCGTCGCGGCCCTTCGCGCGGAGGGCCGCGAGAAACGGCTCGACGTCCTCGTGGGTCACGAGCTCGACGAGGAAGTCGGTGTCGTCCACCCGCGCACGGCGAATCGAGACCGTCATGCCGGGTTCTCCTGGACGCGCGTTCCGAGGAGTCGCTGACCGGACGCGAGTGCGACGCCGACGAGGATCAGCGCGAGCCCACCGAGCGCGGCTGCCGTAGCGGGCTCGTCGAGGAGGACGGCGCCGTACACGACCGCGAATCCGGGCATCAAGTAGGTGACGAGCGACATGCGCCGGCTCCCGAAAAGGCGCAGCATGCGGAAGAGGAGGAGTTGCCCGAGCACGGTGGGCAGGAGGATCAGCGCGGCAAGGCCGGCGATCGCCGTCGCCCCTGGAGCCTGGGTCGGCGGGTCGGCAACCGCAAATGGGAGCAAGATGAGCGCCCCGGCAAGCATCGAGCCCGCCGCCAACACAGGTCCGGACGTTCCGTGCACCTGGAGCTGTCCGTAGACGCCTCCACTCGCATAGGACAGCGACGACAGGACGACGGCCAGCGTTCCGGCGACCGCCCACCAGTTGCCCTCCGGGTGCACGCCGGTGACGAGTGCGACTCCTGCGAGTCCGATGGCAAGGCCGGTAATGCGCGACGTTCCGAGAGGCTCGTGCGGGAGGAAGCGGAGGCTCAGCAAGACGACGAAGATCGGCACCGACGACTGCGTGATGGCTGCGATGCTCGAGTCGATGTGCGTCTCGCCCCAGGCCACGAGCGTCATCGGGAGCGCGGCGTTGATCGTTCCGAGCACGAGGCACGGCAGCCACGCGGCGCGGAGCTCCGCCACCGAGCCGCGCGCACCGACGCGCAGCGCCAGGTAGGCGGTGAGGAGAGCTCCGGCGATGAGCAGGCGGAGCTCCGTCATCGCCGCGGGTGGGATGTCCTCGACGGCGACCTTGATGAAGAGGTACGACCCGCCCCAGATCGCGGCAAGCAGCAGGAGGGAAGGCCAGTACCGAGCCATCTCCGCAGGCTACCCGCGCGTCTGCCACGAGCCCCACTCGGCGCCCTCAGTCAATTGCCGCACGGAGATTCAGCGTTGCCCACGATGCCACGCTGGGCCGGGCCGTACTAGCCTGCGTGTGTGAACGTCTTCGACCGGATCGTTGTCGGCGTCGACGGAGGTGACTTCGGGTTCGAAGCTCTCCAGCAGGCGCTCGTGCTTCGCGCGCCGAACGGCACGCTGCGGGTGGTGACGGCACTCGAGGAGGCGGTCGCGTCTCAGGTCGGATTCCTCGCTCCCTCCGCCGCGGCGCAGATCGAGGAGGAAGCACAACAGGCATATGAACAGGCGGTCGAACAGCTCGACGACCAGCCCTTCTGCACAGCGCGGCTCGTCCGGGGCGACCCGATAGCGGCGCTGCTCTCCGAGTGCGGCAAAGAGAGAGCGACCCTTGTCGCAGTTGGCGGACGGCATCGCAGCCGTACCGCCGGCCTACTGCTCTCCGGAGTCGCGACGGTGATCCTCCACGACGCTCCCTGCTCGGTCCTCTTCGCACACCCGCAGTGGGGCGAGCGCTGGTATCCGAAGCGGATCCTCGTCGGTGTCGACGGTTCTCCGCTCTCGCTCGCGGCCCTCGCCGCGGCGGACGACCTCGCCGAGCGGCTCGGCGCGGCCGTGCGCGTGCTCGCCGCAACCGGAGGCAAGCGGATCGCGATGGACGAGCCGTGGGCGGAGCGGGTGGACGAATGGGCACCCGGCCATCCCGTCGTCAACCTGATCGACGCCTCGGTCCAGGCCGACCTCGTCGTCGTCGGGTCGCGAGGCTTCCATGGCCTGCGCTCGCTCGGAAGCGTCAGCGAGCGCGTCGCCCACCGCGCGCATTGCTCCGTTCTCGTCGTGCGGGAGGCGGGCCCCTAGCCACGACTACCGAGCGATCGAGGGCTCGCTCGCGGAGAGTGACGCCCTCTGGCCGCGAAATGCCGCAGGCGCGGTGGGTTTCCTACCGATGCGTCGCGGCCATCCGTCACGGACGATGCACACCATGACCGACCCGGCCGTCCGGTATGCGCACGCGCGTTCGGTGGCAGAGGTCGCCGACGCGTTGGAGTCGGACGTCGCCGCCGGCCTCTCTACCGACGAAGCGGCGGCACGGCTCGATGTGTACGGGTCGAACGAGCTCCCGCGCGCGACACGACCTGCCTACACGCGAATAGCCGCTCACCAGCTCGCCGATCCGCTCGTCGCGCTGCTCGTCGCCGCGGCCGTCGTCTCCCTCGCAGTGGGCGAAGGTCTGGAGGCGACCGCGATCGCGGCGATCGTTCTCCTCAACGCTGCATTCGGGTTTGTCCAGGAAGTGCGTGCCGCGCGTGCGGTGCTCGCGCTCACCGACGCGGTCGAGGCGAGCGCCATCGTCATCCGCGGCGGCGAGCCGCGCGTCGTCGCCGCGCGCGACCTCGTCCCAGGCGATCTCGTACGCGTGCGTGAAGGAGATCGCGTGCCCGCCGACGCCCGCGTTGTCAGCGAAATCGGCCTCGAGGTGGACGAGTCCGCGCTGACGGGCGAGTCGTTCCCGGTGGCGAAGGGAGCCGAGCCCGTGGACGAGGCGGTCGCCCTCGCGGAGCGCGAGTCGATGCTCTACGCGGGCACCGGCGTTACTCGCGGCGCCGGGCTTGCGCTGGTCGTTATGACCGGAGCGCGGACGGAGCAGGGGCAGATCGCGGAGCTGACCGAGCGAGCATCTCCGCCGCCGACTCCACTCGAGCAACGGTTCGCGCGACTGGCCGCGAGGCTCGCGATCGTCGGCATCGGCATCACGATCGCGCTCGCTGGGGCAATGCTGGTGCAGGGAGAAGGCGCGCGCGAGTCGTTCCTCCTCGGGGTCGCCGTCGCCGTGGCCGCCGTACCCGAGGGGCTCGCCGCGACCGTGACGATCGCGCTGGCCCTCGGCGCCCACGAGATGGCGCGGCGCGGAGCCGTGGTCCGGACGCTGTCTGCGATCGAGACGGTCGGGGAGGCGACCGTCGTCTGCGCCGACAAGACCGGGACCCTGACGGAGAACCGTCTGCGGCTCGAGCGCGTCGAGCCCGCCGCGGGCTCGACGCGAGCCAGCGTGCTTCGGGCGGCGTATGCCTCCGCGGAGGCCGAGATCGACCCGGTCGACCGCGCCCTCGTCGCCGCGGCCCGCGACGAGGGGATGTGGACCCCCGGAACCGTCGTTCGCAGCGTCCCATTCGAGGCGGCGCGAAAGCGGGCTGCGGTCCTCGTCCGCGAAGAGACGGGGTTGCGCTCGGTGGTGAAGGGCGCGCCCGAGGTCGTCCTCGGGCTGGCCGACGATGCGAAGCTCGAGCGAGAGCGGCTCGAGCGGCTCGCGGCGGAGTGGGCGGACGACGGCCTGCGGGTGCTCGCGCTCGCGGGGCGGGAGGTGGACGACCCGTCAGTAGCCGACTTCGAGGTGGGCGCACGACCGCTCGGGATCGTCGGCCTCGCCGATCCGCTCCGACCGGAGGCGGCCGATTCGGTGCGCGCGGCGCGTGACGAGGGGCTCCAGGTACGCATGCTGACCGGAGATCACCCGCGCACCGCCCTGGCGATCGGTCGCCGGCTCGGTCTCGCAGACGACGAGATCGTGGCGAGATGCACGCCGGCCGAGAAGCTCGCGCTCGTCGAGCGGCTCGAGGACGAGGGAGAGGTCGTCATCGTCACCGGCGACGGCGTCAACGACGCGCCGGCGCTCCGACGCGCGCACGTTGGTGTCGCGATGGGTCTGGGCGGAACCGAGGCTGCACGCGAGGCGTCCTCGATCGTGCTCACCGACGACAACTTCGCCACGATCGTGGCCGCCGTCCACGAGGGGCGGCGCATCGCCGGCAACATTCGCTCCTTCCTCGCGTTCCTGCTCTCTGCCAACGTCGGCGAGGTCGTGCTCTTCGCCTCGGCTGTGATCGCCGGACTGGGTGCGCCGATGACGGTCGTCCAGGTGCTCACCGTGAACCTGCTCACCGACGGTCCGCCGGCGATCGCGCTCGCACGCGACCCCGCCGGGCGCCATGCCTTCCGACGCGGCGCGACGAGGGAGCTTCTCGGCCGCGCGGTCTCGCGAGCTCTCCTCGTCGTCGGCTTCGCGGTGGGCCTGGCGGCGCTCGCTGCGTTCCTCGTTGTCCGCGAGCTGCGACCCGAGGCGTCCCAGACCGCCGCCTACGCGACCGTCGCGCTCGCGGAGCTCTTCTTCGTGTTCTCGTGCCGCGCCGAGCTCCACCCCGCCTGGCGGCTGCCGCGGAACCGCCATCTCGAGGCGGCGGTCGTCGCCTCGCTGGCGTTTCTACTCGCGACTCTGTACGTCCCCGCGCTTCACGAGCCGTTCGGCACGGTCCCGCTGTCGCTCGAGGAGCTCGCGATCGTCGTCTCCCTCGCGCTGCTTCCGGCCTTCGCCGCCGAGTCGCTGAAGGCCGCGGTCCGCAGTCGGGTGCCGCGGATAAGCTGAGCGTCTGAGCAACCCTCGCCTACGGCTCGGGTTCGTGGGGGAAACCATGTTTCCCCCACGTGCCCCTTTCTTCTTGAAAGCATGTGGAACCTCCCGGTTCCCCACACCCCTCCCCGCTCATCGTCCGGAGAGCGGCCGATGAGCAGCGTGAAGGAACAGGCGCTCCATCGCGCACTCGGCCTGACGGACGAGGAGCACGAGCGAATCTGCGCCCTGCTCGCGCGCGATCCCAACGACTTCGAGCTCGCCGTCTTCTCGCTTCTCTGGTCGGAGCACTGCGGCTACAAGCACTCGGCGCTGCTGCTTCGACGGCTTCCGAGCCACGGCGAGCGCGTGCTCCAGGGTCCCGGCGAGAACGCCGGAGTGCTCGATCTCGGCGACGGCCTCGCAGTCGCGTTCAAGGTCGAGAGTCACAACCACCCGTCCGCCGTGGAGCCGTTCCAGGGTGCGGCGACGGGAGTCGGCGGGATTCTGCGCGACATCGTCGCCATGGGCGCGCGGCCGGTCGCGCTCCTCGACGGGCTTCGCTTCGGCGAGCCGGACTGGCACTTTTCACGCGCCGTCGGCGGGATCGGTCACTACGGCAACTGCGTCGGCGTCCCGACCGTCGGCGGCGAGGCTGTCTTCGACGAGGCCTACCGCGACAACTGCCTCGTGAACGCGATGTGCGTCGGCCTGCTGCCCACGGAGCGGTTGATGCGAGCGAAGGCCACCGGCACGGGTCAGTCCATCGTCCTCTACGGGGCGACGACCGGCCGGGACGGGATCGGGGGCGCCTCGGTGCTCGCGAGCCAGGAGCTCGACGACGGCGCAGCGGAGAAGCGGCCCTCGGTCCAGATCGGCGACCCGTTCACCGGGAAGAAGCTGATAGAGGCGTCCATCGAGCTCGTCCAGGCGGGCCTCGTCGAATCGCTCCAGGATTGCGGCGCGGCGGGGATCGCCTCTTCCCTGTCGGAGATGGCCGCCGACTTCGGCATCGACGTCCATCTCGACCGCGTGCCACAGCGCGAGGAGGGCATGGAGCCGTGGGAGGTGATGATCTCCGAGAGCCAGGAGCGCATGGTCGCGATCGTTCGCCCGCAGATGCTCGAGGCGGTCGAGGGCGTGCTCGATCGGTGGGAGCTCGACCACGCAGTCATAGGAGAGGTGACCGCGACCGGCGAGCTCCGCGCGTTCTGGCGTGGCGAGATCGTCGGCGAGATCCCGGCGCGACTCCTGACGGAGGAGTGCCCCCGCTACGAGGTCGGCCAGGAGCCTCGCGCTCGAACCCTGGTCCGGGACATCGTCGATGCACGACCGACCGGGGACGCGCTGCTCGAGCTCCTGGCCTCGCCCGCGCTGCGGAGCCGCGAGTTCGTCTTCCGCCGCTACGACCAGCTCGTCGGCTCGCGCACCGTGCGCCGGCCCGGTCTCGACGCCGCCGTGCTGCGGTTGCGGCCGTCGCTCCGCGGGCTCGCGCTCTCGCTGGACGGTCAGGGGCGGATCGCGCGACTCGACCCCTTCCTCGGTGGCGCGCTTGCCGTGCTCGAGGCGGCGCGGAACGTCGCCTGCGCAGGCGGCGAGCCCCTGGGGTTCACGGACTGCCTCAACTTCGGCAACCCAGAAAAGCTCGAGATCGGGTGGGAGCTTGCCGAGGCGATCGACGGGATCGCGGCGGCGTGCACGGCGCTCGGCCTCCCTGTTGTCTCGGGGAACGTCTCGCTCTACAACGAGACGAACGGTCGCGCGATCCACCCGACGCCTGTCGTCGGCGCCGTCGGCCTCGTGCAGGACGTTCGCCACGTCCCGAAAGGGTGGCGAGCGGGCGATCTGCTGTTCGTGGCGCAGGCGTCGACCCTCTCGCTCGCGGGCTCCGAGTACCAGGTCCGCTACGGCGAGGTCGGGGGCATCCCGGCACCACTCGATCTCGAGGCAGAGGCTCGTCTCGTCTCGTTCCTGTGGCAGGCCGCTTCGCTCTCGACGCTCGTCCACGACGCCTCGGAAGGCGGGCTCGCCGCCTGTCTCGCCGAAGCGGCGTTGTTCTCGAAGTGCGGTGCGCGTCTCGAGCTGGCCGACGATCCACTCGAGCTCTTCGGCGAAGTCGGTGGTCAGGCGGTCGTCGCCTGCGCCCCCGAGACCGCCGACGAGGTACAAGGCCTTGCTCGCGAGCTGGGCGTCCCTCTCCGCAGCGTCGGAGTGGCAGGCGGGGGTACCCTGCTCGGAGTGGAGTTGGCGCAGCTTCGAAGCGCTTGGGAGGGCGGCATCGAGAACCCGGGGTCAGACCCCACGGGTCTGACCCCATGAGGGACGACTGATATGTGCGGGGTCTTCGGCATACGCTCCGAGGAGCGGGACGTCTCGCGTCTCGCGTACTTTGGCCTGTTCGCGCTGCAGCACCGCGGCCAGGAGTCGGCCGGCATCGCCGTGTCGGACGGCGGGCGACTGACCGTCGTCCGGGAGATGGGTCTCGTCGCGCACGTCTTCAACGAGCAGCAGCTACAGGCGCTGCCGGGCGAGGTCGCGATCGGCCATACGCGCTACTCGACCACCGGGGCCAACCGGTGGGCGAACGCGCAGCCGCTGATCCACCACGGGCGTGCGCGCACGGTCGCGCTCGGCCACAACGGAAACCTCGTCAACGTCGAGGAGCTCCGCGCCGAGCTGGTCGCCGACGGCGTCCGTCTCACCTCCGGCTCGGACTCCGAGGTCATCGCCGCGCTCATCGCCCGCGATCCGGCTCCATTGTCCGAGGCTGTGGCGAATGCGATGCGTCGGCTCGAGGGCGCGTACTCCGTGACCGCACTGGTCGAGGGGACGCTCGTCGCCTTCCGAGACCCGCTCGGTTTCCGCCCGCTCACGCTCGGGCAGATCGGGGACGACTGGGTGGTCGCGTCGGAGACCTGCGCGCTCGACCTGATCGGCGCCGACGTCGTGCGAGATGTCCGCCCCGGCGAGGTCGTCTGGCTCGACGACGACGGCCTACACGGTTCGCAGGCTGTGCCCGCGGGCCGGAACGCGCTCTGCATCTTCGAGCACGTCTACTTCGCGAGGCCCGACTCCAGGCTTGGGGGCGTCGAAGTGCACGGCTCACGTGTCCGGATGGGGGAGCGGCTCGCGCGCGAGGCACCGGTCGAAGCCGACCTCGTGATCGGGATCCCGGACTCGGGCACGCCCGCCGCGATCGGCTTTTCCAAGGCAGCCGGAATCCCGTTCAACGAAGCGCTGATCAAGAATCGCTACGTGGCGCGCACCTTCATCCAGCCCGACCAGGCCATGCGCGAGCAGGGAATCAGGATCAAGTTCAACCCGCTCGACGAGGTCGAGGGGAAGCGGATCGTCGCCGTCGACGACTCGATCGTTCGCGGGAACACCATGCGCCAGCTCGTGGCGACGCTGTTCGACGCGGGCGCCGCCGAAGTGCACGTCCGGATCTCGTCCCCGCCTGTCGTCTCACCGTGCTTCTACGGGATCGACATGGCGGACGAGGACGAGCTCGCCGCCGCCCACCGCTCGGTCGAGGAGATGCGCGTCCACGTGGGCGCGACCTCGCTTCACTACTTGTCGGTGGAGGGGATGCAGGAGGCCACGAGGCTTCCCGAGGACTCGGTCTGCCGAGCGTGCTTCACGCGCGACTACCCGACGCGGGTGCCCGCGAAGGTCGAGAAACTCCGGTTCGAGACCACGCGCGCGTGAGGTCAGACATGCCGGCGAAGGACACTTTCGACCGACCCGAGCCCGGAGTACCATCGCGCGGAGTGACGGTGCGGGTCGTGATCTATCCCGGAGAGGACGGGTACGTCGTCGCGGAGTGTCCTGAGCTCCCTGGATGTGCGAGCCAGGGGCGAACGCGTGATGACGCGCTTGCGAACATCCGTGAGGCGATCGAAGGCTGGCTCGACGTCGAGGCGGCAACAGGGTCTGAAGCCTCGCGCCGTCCGATAGAGATCATCGAGCTGGCCGTCTAAGGCAGGCCCGTGACCGACCTCCCCGTCGTGTCGGGGGCGGAGGCCGTTCGGCGCTTCGAGCGGGTCGGTTGGGCCGTCGCGAGGCGGAAGGGAAGTCACGTGATGCTGACCCATCCCGGCGTGCGCGCGACGCTGTCGATCCCGCAGCACCGAGAGCTTGACCGCGGACTCTTGCGAGCGCTGATTCGCGCGGCCGGAATGGCAGTCGAGGAGTTCGCGGGCCTCGGTTAGCGACCGAGAGCGAGAGTCAGAGCACACGGCGGGCACCCACCCAGGTTGCGACGTAGTACGACTCCGAAAGGCTGGAGATCTTCACGACGTCGCCTGTGCGCGGCGCGTGGATGAAGTTGCCGCCTCCGATGTACATGCCCATGTGGCCGAGGTTTCGGAAGAAGACGAGGTCGCCGGGCTGTAGCTGATCCTTGGGGACTGCGACGCCCATCTGGTACTGGGCCGCTGCGTAGTGCGGAAGCGAGACGCCAACCTGGGCGAACACGTACATCGTCAGGCCCGAGCAGTCGAAGCCGGTCTCAGGCGAGGCTCCGCCCCACTTGTACGGAACACCGAGGTACTGCATCGCGATCGCGACCACCTGGGCGCCTTTGCTCGCGTCCGCAGGGGGCGGAACGTAGTCCGGCACATCCGGCGCAAGGCCTGAAATCCCGTCACTGCCGCTGGGCGACGCTGCCGGAGCAGTTGTCTGCACGGCTGCCTGCGCTTCAGCCGCCCGGCGCTGGCGTTCGAGCTCGAGCTCCGCCTGTCGCCGTAGCTCCGCCTGACGACGCCGCTCCGCTTCCTGGATCCGCGCGATCTCGTCCTTCACGGATGCGAGCAGGCTCTGCCGTTCGCGGAGCTTCCCTTCGATCGCGCGCTTCTCGGCGGCGAGACCCTCGACGATCACCGCCTGTCTGGCCTTCGCCTCGGTCAGCTGCTCTTCGCGCTCGGCGACACGTGTTCGAAGCGCCCGGGCGTCGCGCGTGATCTGCGCGTCCTGGGCTGCGATCCTTTGGGTTGCATCGAGTCCGACGATGATCTCATCGAGGCTTCGTGCACCGAGAATCACGTCCAGGGTCGAGTCCGGATTGCCGTTCACGTAGAGGTCACGGAGCCGCTGCGCGACCCGCTCCTGCGACACCTTGTACAACCGCCGCGCCCGCTCGAGATCCTCTCGCGTCTGGTCGAGCTCGCTCGTCAGCGAGTCGAGCTCGAGATTCGCTCCGTTCCAGCGCTCGGCCGCTGCGCCGACCTCCTCGTCGAGG
Organism: Gaiellaceae bacterium; assembly: GCA_035293125.1. Taxonomy (GTDB): domain Bacteria; phylum Actinomycetota; class Thermoleophilia; order Gaiellales; family Gaiellaceae; genus GMQP-bins7. The sequence continues at coordinate 18,275 of DATDOS010000112.1, forward strand.
CGCTGTACCTCGGCCAGGATGGCTTGGGCTTGCGCCTGCTTGTCTTTGATCGACGGATCGGCGCTCGCGCTGACAGTCGCTCCGAGCATGATGCCCAGGCTGGCGCCGATGACGACGATGAGCCGGATAGTGACGGCGTTCCTCGGTTTTTCGGCCTGACGGGTTCGCAAACGCACGGGCTTCCCTCCTCTTCGACTACACGGGACGGAGTTGCGCCCTCGCGGGCGCTCGCCCGTCAACGTCGAAGCGGGATGCTCGGAAACGAGCCGTCGATCGTCGTCGGCTGCCCGAGGTACGTCTGCCGAAGTCCTGGCGGCCCGCGCGCGGGTGGCGCGGGCGACAGCGCCCCCAGTGGGAGGACGCGCAGCCGATCGAGAACGACGAGCCCGAGGAACGTTGCGATCCCGAAGCAGATCGCCCCGACCTCCGTCGCGGCGTCCATGCCCTCGTATGCCATGTGCAGGAACACGATCGCGAGCAGGAGGACCAGCGCGACGAGCAGGAACGGGCCGAGGACCGGGTGAGCGCGGCCGCGCTCGAACATGCGTCGGAGCCGGATCACGAGGGCGGGATGCTACAGGATTTGCCTGCTCGGAAGCACATATCGGTGGGCTACGGCGTCGTGCCCATGTCGTCGGCCATCGTTGAGCCGTCCTCCATCGTCATCGCGCCCTCAGTCGTCATCTGGTCGACCGGCATGGTCGACCCATCCGGCATCGTCATCATTGGAGTGCCGCTTCCACCGGTGAACGCCATCGCGCCGACGACAGCGACGGTAAAGAGGACGATGGCGCCGGCGATGACTGCGAGGGTCTGCTTGTTCATGCTTTGTGGTCCTTTCTCGGGTCAGGTGACGTCGACGACGAGGATCAGGCCTCCGGGGTCGTCGCCGTCGTTCGTCAGGTGGTGGCCTATGTGGCAGTGGAAGACCCACTTCCCCGGCTCGGTGGCGGTGAAGGCGATGTCGTAGCGCTCGCCGGGGGCCACCTGGACGACGTCGGCGGCGAGCGGCTGCTCGACCGGATGCCCGTCCTTCGCGACGATGCGGAAGTCGGTGCCGTGCAGGTGCATGGGGTGCTCGAACTGGCCCGCCCCGACGAGGCGGAGCAGCACGCGGTCGCCGCGCCTCACCTCAATTGTCTCGGTCGCGGGGAAGCTCCTCCCGTTGAGCGTGAAGAAGTTCGGGAGCGAGCCCTCCATCTCCATGGGCGGTCGCGTCTCACCGGTGGCGGTGTCGAGCGCCCACTCATTGATCATGATCGTCCGCTCGACGTCGTAGCGGACGGTGTCGGGCTCCTCGATCACGAGCGCTCCCGCCAAGCCCAGCCCGACCTGGCGGTCCTCCTCGAAGTGCGAGTGGTAGAGGAACGTGCCTCCCTTCGAGTCGCGGCCGGCCGGGATCGCGTCGAACTCGTACGTGAACGTCTCGCCGGGCTCGATCGGGTCCTGCGTCACGCCGGGGACTCCGTCCATCGCGTTCGGCACCGCGATCCCATGCCAGTGCACGGTTGTCGGATCGGGGAGGTCGTTCTTCACGAGGATCCGGACGCGCTGCCCGTACGGCACCCGGATCTCAGGGCCCGGCACGGTCCCGTTGTAGGTGTATGCCGTGACCTTCGTGCCCGGGAGGATCTCCCAGCGCACGGGCTTCGTCTGGAGCTCGTAGACCCAGACGCCGCTCTCCACCCGGGGCTCGAGCACCTCGCCGCCCCGCGTCGCGGTCGCGTCGGGCACACCCTCCGTCGGCGCGGCCGCACCGTGCCCCATATCCTCCATGGTCGAACCTGCGGCCACCGCAGGCTCGTCGTCCGAGGCTCGCATCGTCGCGACGACGGCGAGCGCGAGCGCCGCGGCTGCGGCGAACAATGCGGCGATCGCGATCCAGGACGTCGAGCGGGGACTCATCGAGGCACACCTCCGGTTCAGGGTCGGCGGCGCACGCTAGCCCCGAGGGATGAAGGACCTGTGAAGCGGCCACACACGACGAGCTCGAAGGGCCCGCAAAGCCGGCCCTTCGAGCGGGTTATTTCCGAATCGCTCCCTCGAGCGCTAGCGCACGACGACCAGCATGGCGAGGATGTGGTCCGGGCCGACCGTCTCCACCTCCGGCATGCCGGGCGCCTTCATCTTCTGGGTGAAGAACTTGTAGACGCCGGCCTTCTTGAAGATGAGGGTCACGCGATCGTTCATCGACAGCGCCCTGCCGAGCGCGACCTTCGGGCCGGCCAGCCTGACGAGCTTGTGCGTGTCGAGATCCTGATTGATGACGGTCAGACGCTGGTTGCGCTTGAGGATGATCTTGACGCCGGCCGCCGGTGCACCTTCTCCCTTGGACCAGGCATGGCAGCCCTTCTGAATGTGGACGATCGTCAGGCGGGCACTGCCTTTGACGACAAGCGGGTTCTTCAACGCCATGGCGATCGCCATGGCCTCGTCGTCTGGCTCGTCTCCGTGAGCTGCGGTCGTGGCCGGGAACGCGCCGGCAGCGATCGCCGCGAGCGTCCCGAGGATGATGAGGGCGGTCTTCTTCATCGGTCTTCCTCCGCGTCTCGCTATCTCTATCCACGGTCATCATCGGGCCACGAGCCTGCGCGCGGAACACGGGAACGGGCGGTTTCGGGGCTACGGGATCGGGCTGTTTCCGACCTGCGAGGTCTGGTAGGTCAGACGTCTTCGGCCGGCGTGACGAGGCCGGTGCGAATCGCGTAGGCGACGGCTTGGGCGCGATTGCGGAGGTGGAGCTTGGAGAGGATGTTCTTCATGTGGAAGTTGACGGTGTGCTCGGAGAGATAGAGCGAGGCAGCGATCTCCTTGTTCGTCGCACCCTCCGCGACGAGCTGGAGGACCTCCCGTTCGCGCGGGGTCAGGTCGTCGCGCTGTTCCTCCTTCATCGCAGGCTCGCGACCCAGCCGTGCGAACTCGTCGAGAATCTTCGCGGCCAGCCGAGGTGACAGAGCCGGCTCGCCGGCCGAGAGGGCGTTCAGCGTCGACTCCAGCTCGGCTTCTGACATGTTCTTGAGCAGGTACCCCTCGGCTCCGCTCTTGATCGCCTCGAAGAGGTCCTCGTCGTGGTCGGAGACCGTGACGATCGCGATCCGAGTGTCTGGCAGCTCGGCCTTGATCAGCCGCGTCGCCTCGAGGCCGTTGCACTCGGGCATCGTGATGTCCATCAAGACGAGATCCGGGTGCAACTTCCGCACGAGCTCGAGCGCCTCGAGGCCGTTGCCGGCCTCGCCGACGACCTCGTGCCCCCACGCCCTGAGCAGGCTCGCGATACCGGCGCGGAAGAGCGCGTGGTCGTCAGCGAGCAACAGACGCATGCGCCACCTCGTCCGAGTGGGCGACGGGCAAGGTCACGCTGACGCGCGTCCCCGTTCCAGGCTCCGACTCCACCTCGAAATGACCGCCGACCGCTTGGGCCCGCTCGCGCATCGTCTGCAGGCCGAAGCGCGGCCAGCCGGTCGGTGCCTCGAGACTTGGGTCGAAGCCCTGTCCGTCGTCCACCACCTCGATCGCTAGGAGGCCGCCCGCGAGGGCGAG
>DATDOS010000113.1:0-14368 GCA_035293125.1 Gaiellaceae bacterium
CTCTTCGGTTTGTCGATACAGCAAACGCCTGTCACGCGCGGGCACTCGCGGGGCACGTTCGATGTTCGCACGCTGTTCGCATGGGCCACGTTTTTTAGCTTGCTTGAGCCGTTCCGACTGATCCGGGACCCTCTCTACCACGGAGGGTCTCTCAATCGGGGCAATCAACGCGCTCTTGGATTAGCGGAGCCCCATTCACCTCGGGCCGTCCCGGCGGAGCGACGCGGCCACCGGAACAAGACGTGAGGCGAGCTCGGCCCTGGAGCGAACGTCGAGCTTGCGATACACGCGCGTCAGGTGTGCCTCGACCGTCTTCACGCTCATGTAGAGGGTGGCCGCGATCTCCTTGTTCGTGGCGCCGGCCGCTGCCAGATCTGCGACCTGGCGCTCGGCGGCGCTGAGCTCTTCGGCAGCCGCGGCGCGCCGCACGCCCGTTCGCTCGAGCTCACGGCGGGCTCGCTCCAGCCAGAGTCGCGCACCGAGCCTTTCGAAGACTGCCTCCGCTTGCTCGAGCGCGCTCCGGGCCTCCGCCTTGCGCTTCGCGCGGCGCTCGATCGCGCCGGCCGAAAGCAGTGTCCGTGCGTGCTCGAGTGGCTCGTGGTGGCCTGCATGGACCGTCAGTGCGTGGGTGATCGCGGCCCGCGCACCGGACCCGTCGCCCAGCGCCGCGAGGACCAGCGCACGACACCGGAACGCCGCGGCCACCCAGGACGGCAGATCGACGCTTCGTGCACGTCGCTCAAGCCGCTCTGCCAACTCTTTCGCCGCGGCGGGGCGGCCGAGGCCGAGGAGCGCCTCGACCGCGTCAGCGCACGCGCGGAACGCGACAGCGTCTCGCAGCGGTTCCCCTTCGAGAAGCGTGACGAAAGGCTCGAGCAGCTCGAGCGCGACGCGCCAATTCCCGTGCGAGAGCTCGAGCATTCCGAGAGCCGCTTCCGTCCGAGCGAGCGTTACGAGGTTTCGTCCGCGCGTCAGGCCGATGCTCTGACGCGCGACCGCGCGGGCTACCTCGACGTTGCCGAGGTGCGCCTCGATCACGGCTCGGCCCACCAGCGTCCACGCTTCGCCTCGGGTGCCGGCCCAGACGGCCTCCGCCTCGAGCGAATATGTCAGCGCGCGATTCCAGTTCCCCGCGCGGCACTCGAGCTCAACGAGGTAGGTGAGCGGCAGTGCGCGCGAGGCGTGGCCGAGGGCAAGCCCGCGCTGGTACGCATCCTCGAGCGCCTCTCGGGCAGCTTCGAAACGGTCGGCGTTGAGCAGCACGGCGCCCTGCCATGTACTCGGGCTGTTGATGAGTGAGAGCGGCTCCTGCAGCACCCGCTCGAGCTCGGTCGCCTCGTCCAGCAGCGCGAGCGCACGCTCTGCCCGCCCGTGCGCCTTGGGCAGCGCTCGCGCGGTGAGCGCTCTCACGAGCGCTGCAGCGTCACCCGATGCCCGCGCGGCCGAAAGCGCTGTCCGTGCATGAGCCACCGCAGCCTCGTGCTCGCCGCGCCGGAGCTCGATCATCGACAGATCGGCATGCACGACCGCGAGCAGCGCGGAGTCGCCGCCCGCCTCCTCGACTGCCCGGAGCAACGTAGCCTCGTCCTGGAGCATGAACCCGAGGAGGGCGAGCGCACCCGCGCGAGAACGCCCGGCCGGCAGTGTCGCCACGAGGCGACCAACGATCTCGACCGTGCGACCGAGGTCTCCCGCTCGTCCGGCGTAGCGCGCGGCCTGGATCGCCCGCCGCGACGAGTCCTCGACCCGGGAGGCGGGTGTGAGTCGCTCGGCATGCGCGGCAAGCTCCGAGGCGGTCTCGGGAACGCCCCGCCCCGCAGCGCGGTCCGCCGCGGCCTCGAGCGTCGCTGCGACCCTTTCGTCCGGCTCGTCGTAACCCCGTCCGAGGTGCAGCGCCCGCTCTTCGGGATCCTCAACGAGCTCGCCCAGGACACGGTGTGCTTCGCTGCGCACCTCGGTCGAGGCTCCTCCGTAGAGCGCGGCCGCGAGCAACGGGTGCGTAAAGCGGAGCTGGTCACAGTCGCCTTCGCGTTCGAGGACGCGCGCCTCCAGCGCCTCGCGAAGACCCGCGTCGGCTTCAGCTGTGTGAAGGAGGGCGGCGGTCGGCTTCGCGAGCGCGGCTGCGTAGAGGAGGGTGCGCCGCGCAGCCGCACTCAGCAAAGCAAGCCGGTCCTGGACTGCGTGGGTCACGCTCTCCGGCAACGGCGGCGTTTCCCCTGGGGCGAGGCCGCCCTTCCGGGTCACGGCCTCCGCAATCTGGAGCGCAAAGAAGGGGTTGCCAGCCGAGACGCGGTAGACCGCGCGCCAGCTGGGCGGCGACAAGGAGATGTCGCGATGCGAGCGGACGACGCTCTCGAGGTCAGCGGGCGAGAGCCGGCCAAGCACGAGCCGCGTGATCCGCTCCTGAGCCAGCGCCGCGTCGATGTCCAGGGGCGCGCTCGCTGCTTCGCCTCGTACCGTTGCGAAGAGCCCGACGCGCTCGTCGACAAGACGCCTGAAGATGAACCGGAGCGCGTCCCGGGAAGGCGCGTCCAACCACTGGGCATCGTCGATTGCGATGACCGTCGGCCTATCCGACGCCACCCTCGATACGACGGACAGCGCCCCACGGGCGAGCGCGACCCGGTCCAGCTGTTCCGCCGCGCCGTCCCGGCGGAGCGCGATCTCGAGCGCGCGTCGCTGCGGCCCCGGAAGCGACGCAACCGCTTCCTGCGGGACGTTCTCTAGGAGATCCGCGAGCGCGACGAACGACAGCCCAGCCTCCGCCTCGGCGGGCCGGGAAAGCATGACTCGATACGAGCGCGAACGAGCGGCGCTCACACCCGCGCGCCAGAGCGTCGACTTGCCGATGCCAGGCTCGCCGCTCACGTACAGCGCGGCGGGCCCCGCTTCCAGGCTGTCGAGGCAAGCCTCGACAGCCGCCATCTCCTTGCTGCGTCCGATCACCTCGTTTCCATCGAGATGCGGTCGCGCCGGTTCACGAGCTGAACGGCTGGAAAGGGCGGACTCGGACGCCTGGCGGCGAGCGGCGAGCAGGCGGAACGTGCAGCCGCGTGCCCCACATCGGCCCTCGTCCAGGTGCCGGGTCGCTACCGAACAAGGGGGCGGCTGGACAGCTGCAGACGGTCTGCTTCGTCGTCACGTCAAGACCCCGATCGAGTCTAGGTGCCCTCGGAGGGGTCGCATAGGGCTATCCCCGATTCGTCCTCGCGGTGCGACCCCTAGCGTCGGATTCGTCCGACGGTGCAGGAAAGGAGCGAGGGATGATCCCCGTCAGCCCCATCCGGTGCTTGAACGCCGGGCCGAAGTCAGCGCGAGCCGGCGAGTGGAGCGCTCTCGCATCGCGGATCCGGCTCGTCCTGGCCGCGCTGGCGACCGTGCTGCTTGCACTGGCACCCGCGCACGCCTCGGCAACCGCATCCGCGCTCGAGCCCAGGTCGCTCGCGCGTGCGCAGGCGATTCGGGCTCAGCTCGACGCCCGCTACCGATCCATGCCCAGCCGGGGGCTGGCCGTCACCGAGGCGAGCCCGACCGGCGTCGTCGAGTCGTTCACGCTCCTGACGCCGGACCTGCTCGAGACGCGCGTCCTCGCGGCCGACAACGGGATCTACTTCGCGGTCTGCCCGGTGCCCGCCACGTGCCCTTACCCAGCGCGACGCCTCGCCCGCCCTGCGGCGGAACTCGCTCCGCGACGGCTGGGGCTCGAGCTCGCGCTACGCACGTTCATCGAGACGTCCGCGGATCTCGTCGTCGTCTCGCTTCCCACGCCACGCTTCCTCGTCTTCATCGTTCAGCGAAGCGAGCTCGCACGCGAGGTCGAGATGCCGACCCTGGCGAGGGCACTCAAGCGCGATCCCTCGCGCGAACTCTCCGCTTCGCTCGAGCACATCGTCGACCGGGTGACCCGGCCAAGAGTCTTCCGCTTCCTGGGGCTCGAGCCGACCCCGAGCGGGCGGACCTCGTGGGCGGGGCTGCCTCGCTGGCCGACCGTACCCTGATCCGACTCGCCGACCGACTGTTGACCGGCCGATGTGGCACAACCGGGCGCTGCTCGGCGCGTCCGGCGACTCTCCGCAATCGTGTACCCCTTCTCGACCGCCCGCATCGCCGACACGCTGCCGCCGAAGCCCGGGGCCTGACTAATCACGTCCACTGAGGATCGTGTCGCCATCGGGATGATCGCGCGCCCGATACTAAGGATGCCCGGGCCGGAACAGACCACAGGGCCGGAGCCATCGTTGTCCAAACGGCAGACGAGGCGTGCGAACATAGTGCGAACATCAGCCTGTCCACGCGCGTCCACACGCGGGTCACTCCCCCGAGTCAGATCCTTTCGGTTTGCGGCGCTTTCGTGGACGCGGCGACCCTCCCGTGCCCGCGCTTCCCTCTCCTGCCCCAGGATGGTAAGGAGGGGGTCGACGGTTCGAGTCCGTCAGAGGGCTCTGCAAAAGTCCCGCAAAACGGCGCTTTCCGGTTCGGATTCACTTGCACAATCTCCAGCGTGCGCCAGGTATGGAGCCGTTTATGGAGCTTCCAGGTCCAGAACGCTCCTTCTTGGTAGCCGTGCCGCCCGGCAGGCGATCGCTTTCGACGCCGCCCGATCGCGCCGTCGCGGCTCAGTCTGAGCGCCTACGCGTCTGCGGCGCGAGCCGCGACGGCGCGGGCCCAGATCGCGTCGATCCCGGCCAGAACCTCGTCCCATAGAGCGAGGAGGTAGCCCTGCTTCTGCTCGGGCGACCAGTCGACCGGCGTCGCCTTCTCCCACCAGTCGTCAGAGAAACTGAGGTTGCTGTCGTCGTGGGCTTTGCCGGCACGCCAGGCGAGGCGGGCGTAGCTCTCGTGCGGGCGCTGGCGCAGTTCGAAGCTGGTGACTGCGCGATGGCCGCGTTCCCATAGGAAGGCGGTGAAAGTGCCAAGGAAGCCCTCGTCGACCTGCTGCATGCGCTCGACAACCACGTCAAGGTCGGTCACCTTTGTCTGGTAGGGAGCACGCTCCATGGCTTCGGCGAAGCGCGTCTTCTTGACCGTTCCAGCCACCGGGTAGATGTCAGGACTGCGCAGACCGATGAAGCGATCTTTGCCGAAGACGTCAAGAACCGTGCGCACGGTCTCGAGCCGACCGGGGTCCGTCGTCGGCATCACCGTAGCCTGCATTAACCAGCGGCCCCTGTTGATGCGGTTGAGCCACGCCTCGGCCGCCTCGCGGTCGCTGTGCTGGGTTATGACGACGGCGACGTCGATGTCACCGTCGCTCGTCTCGCGCGCGAACAGGCAGACGGTCGCCTCGTCATAGATGCGCACTCCGCCGTCGAGGGTGAAGTCTGTCTCGTAACGCAAGGTCGCCTGCCACGGCCATCCGTGGGTGTCGCTGTCGCCGCCGCTCTGCAGCGTGATCTTGCGCTCCTCCTCGTACAGCTCGCGTTGCAGCGTCTGCATCGCCCCGGCCGTGAACTGCGCGAGTGGCGTCTGAGCGAGCGCCGGCAGCTGCGCGCGGCCGGTCGGCAGGGCGCTCAGCCGCCAACCGACAACGGCCGGAGTCGCGTTCTGGTCGAGGAAGTTGCCGAGCTGATGGTAGGCGGAAGGCGGCAGGTAAACGTCGGCGGCGTAGTTGGCGAGGCCGTCCTTTGTGTCGGCGAAGACGAACATGCCCTCGCCGGCGTAGAAGCGGCGCGCGCCGGTGAGGCTCGCGCGTTTGCTGCGGAGCGTGCGCCCGAGCGCGTCGAGCGGCGGATAGTGGTTGGTCAGGCGGCGACGGCGCCGGGCCATAGCTGGTCGAACTCCTTCATCGTTGGCTGGCTGTCGAGAGCGACGACCTCGAGCGGCAGGCGGCCCTGTTGGCGCGCGTTTGCGCTGGCCGCGACTTGGCGCCAGGCTTCGGCCAGAAGCCGGCGGCTGTCGCCATTCAGGTCGGTGAAAGCGACGATCTTGATGGTCTCGCCCCAGGTGTAGGCGAGATCAGCGAAGCCAGCCATGTCGCGCTTCGCGAGCCCATCCCGGACCCACAGCACCACGTCGCGTTCCTCGTTCTTGTAAGCGACGAGTCCTGCTGCGAGTTGGTCGGGGGAGCACGTCTTGCCCCAGCGCTTGAAGCGCCGATGCGTCGGTAGCCAGAGGAACTTCGTCGGCCGCCCGCAGTGGTTGAAGACATCGGCGATGCCGATCAGCGTCTGTGGCCCGCAAAAGAGGACGCGAGTCGGATCCCCTTTCTCCTCGTTGCGGATGAGCTCAAAGCCGCGAAAATGGCGCCTGACCTTGGCCTCGTCGAAGTCCTCGTTGCGGTGGGCGAGCATGCCGCCGACGAGGCGGTCGATGCGCGCTCGCTTGATCGTCTCATCAGCATGGAAGCGGCTGCTGTCGCGCAGACCGGCGACGCGATCGTGCAGGCTCTGCACCTCCTCCTGCAGCTCCTTGGGCGTGTAGCGCCGCTGGTCTTTCTTGCGCTTGGCCTCCATAATCCAGCCGTCGATCTTGCCGTCCCAGACGTTGGCAACGGCCCAGAGGATGTCCAAGCCGCGAGAGGGCTGACCCGCCTTGAGGATGACGTCGACGTTGCGGCAAACGAACTGCCACCCGAAGGTCGGACCCATCTGGACGAGCTGGTCCTCGAACGCCTCGGCATTCACGTTGCGGCTCTCGGGACCTTCAGGGTCGAAGAGCTCAGTCATCGGTCAATCCGCATGCGATTTCGAGCCAGCCTAATGCTTGGTCCGGATGGCTCATGCGAAGCTGACCCGAGCGGGAGATCATTGCCTCGTGCGCGCGACCCGCGCGGTCGCCGAAGGCGCCACAGACGGCGGTCGCTTCACCGCCGAGAAGGAGCTGGTAGACAGGCTTCAGGGGTAGCGGCTCGCTCCAACGCCCGCCGTCGAAGACTCGCCCCTCGTATAGCCAGATGCCGTGCTCGCCAAGGCGGCGTACGGTTTCGGCGAGGTCCAGCCTGTAGAGGGCACGCACGCGCGCCAACGGTGGCGGGCTGGTATCGCGCCCAACCCAGAGACCCACGCCACGCGTCGGCCAGACGCGCCAGCGGCCCGGCGGGACGTCGAGCTCGGCCTCGAGCGCCTCGTCACGGGTCGGCGCCAATTGTGAGGGCAGGAGCCCAAGCACGTTGGCTACGTCCACCGCTTCCCGCGGCAGCCCCGCGACCGCGACAGCAGGAATCGCGACAGTCGGGGCGAGTTCGATCTCCGCGCAGAGGCCGCTCGTCACCAACGGGAAGTTATCGCGCCGTTCGGCGCGCAAGATCGACTCCCGGCGGTGGGCCTTGGCGAAGTCGGGTTCCAGAGAGGGCGAACATATGTTCGACACCATAGCCAACGCGCCCGACGCAGGCCGCCATTCCTGGTCAGCGCGCTCGGCCTCGCGCGCTGGGCCGCACTAAGAAGCCGTGCACGCGACGGGACGGGCGGCGGCCGACCTTCCGCTCGCTGAGGCGCTGTACGCTGCCTGCAAGCCACGGGATGAGCCCTAAACTCCACGATTACCTCGCACCGAGCCTTCGTGTCGTGATCTGCGGCACGGCCGCCGGAAAGACCTCCGCGTCGCCGACATCGACGCCGCCGCCACCACCGTGCGAGCCCGCGGCGGTGAGCTCGTTGGCGAGGTGGAGAACTACGAAGACATCTATCGGCTCTGCTACGTCCGCGGCCCGGAGGGGATCATCGTCGAGCTGGCGGAGCGGATCGGCTGAGGGCTCCGGAACGCGCCGCCCTTGGCGATGAGGCGTATCACGTTGCACGCGGCGAGGAAATGACGGCGATCCAGCAGTCGAGCTTGCGCTGAGCGTCGAGTCACACGACTGCAGGCCGCGGGACCCAAGCAGGAGCGCTGTCGGGTGCGCCAGTGAGTTCGGGAATGTCACCCGACGCCGCCGCGGGGGTCATCCGTCGTCGTGGTCGGCGGTGGCGGTTGCATACCGCGGGCGCCCGGTGGGCCGGTAGACCTGGATCGTTACGCCCTTCGAGTCGGCTCGCGAGTCGACCAGGTCAAGCGCAATGTCCGGGCCGGCGTCGGGGAACAGCCGCGTGCCCTGGCCGAGGACTACGGGGACGATGAGCAGGTTCATCTCGTCGACGAGGTCGTTATCGAGCAGCCATCGGATCAGGGCGCCGCTGCCGTGCACCTGCAGCTCACCCCCCGGCTTCGCTTTCAGCTCGCCGATGGCCGCCGCGACGTCGCCGGAGAGGACGGTCGTGTTCGCCCAGCGCGGTTCGGTGAGCGTGTTCGATACGAGGTACTTGGGCTTTGTGTTCAAGGCATCTGTGATCTGGTGGTTGCCCGGATCTTCCGCCGCGGCGCGAGCCCGCTCCTCTGCGCCCCAGTAGCCGGCGAAGAGCTCGTAGGTCCGCCGGCCGAACAGGAACGCGTCGGCGCGCTGGTAGGTCTGGTTGATGAACGTCATGGTCTCGTTGTCGGCAACCCCCATGGCCCATCCGCCGCGCTCGAATCCGTTCCTGCGGTCCTCATCCGACGCGCCGCCGTTTCCCTGCATCACTCCATCGACGGTGACTTGCGTCATGGTGGTCAGTTTCATGGTCGCAGCTCCCTTCTCGCTGGATTTTTGTTGTCGTTTGATTCGACTGGACCGCGGCGCCGATCTCATGGGTCGCAGCAGAGTCCGTCCGGCGAATTCGACCCGGAGGATCTGGAATACGAAGCGAACTAGGACCGCGACCTGCGCGAGCGTCCTCTCGCCTGAGCGGACTTTCGACCTGAGCGGGACGAGCAATTTCGACCCCCTCTCTCCACGAGAGGAGATCAAGCAGACGGCGTCGCAGGTTCATAGTCGGGGCGCGATATGGACCCATTAGCGAGGTTGCGATTCTGGTCGAGTCGCGGGCGTCCTGGCCCGAACGTCCTTCACGAATTCCTTGAGGGCGCCCACGAGCCCCTCGTCCGGCCTGCGAATGATGTCCCCGTGGTGCTGCCCGGACGCGACGTAGAGCCGCGAATCGTGAGCCGCTCCGATCTGCGCCTCGATGGTGGCCTCGTCCAGATACGGGTCTCCGTCCCACGGCGCATCCGCGTAGACGACCAGTACCGGCACGGCCACCCGCGAGAGCGCGGCCAGCGTGTCCGCCCGCGCGACCGACGCCCACTCAGCGGCGAGCGCTGCACGTAGGCCGCGCCGACGCATCATGCCGTTTGGCAGGGGCGCGAGTTCCATCCGGTCGCTGCGCTCGAGCCAGCGTCTCCAGGGCGAGTCCTCGGGCTCGGCGAGCCAGCGACCGTGATACTCGTCGAAGGCGGCGAAGCGCTCCTCGAGCGAAGCGCCGAACGCCTCGACGACGAACGAGGCGCCCTCGACGAAGCGGCGGTCGCCGACGACGGCATCGAAGAGCACCAAGCCGCCGACTCGATCGGGGGCGGCTTCGGCGGCGAACGTCGCGATCGCGCCCCCGATCGAGTGGCCGAGGAGGATCGGCCGCTCGAGCCCGAGGGCGTCGATCAGCTGGAGCACGTCGTCGACGTGCTCCTCGACGCCGTAACCGGTCGGCGGCTTGTCGGAGAAGCCGTGTCCGCGCAGGTCGACGGCGACGAAGCGCACGTCGGGCGCGAGCCGCTCGCCGAGCGCCGTTAGGCCGTAGGCGTGTCCGGCGGAGCCGTGGATTGCGAGGATCGGCGGCTCCTCGCCCAGCCAGTCGACGACGTGCATCGTGATCTCCTCCAGCGGGATCAGCTCGTCGAGCGGCAGGCCCCGCCCGCGGCGCCGCCCGGTCTCGTAGCGGAGCGCGAGCTCCCGCCGTGGCTCGGCATGGAGCTCCGTGCGGACGATGCGCTGATACCGGTCGAATGCGTGCCGCGCGTCGTCCTCCCGTCCCGCCGCCTCGCTCGCCTGCACGAGCAGCACGTGCCCCTCCTCGAGATACGGATCGATCTCCGTCAGTCGCCGGAGCGACGGGATCGCATCCGCTGCGTGGCCGCCGGCGAGCGCAGCGCGCGCGTACGCGACCGCCGCGCGCCGAAACGTGCGGCGGAGCTCGTCCTCCTGGACGTAGAGCCAGTTGTGGAAGTCGGCCGACGCGGAGACCTGCAGGCCCGCGCAGAGGTCGCCGGGGTAGAGCGCGAGCGTCTCGAGTGCGTCGGGTGTTGCCGGGTCGTCGAGGATCCGCCGCGCTCCCGACCGAAACGCCGCGACATCGGTGGGGACCCGCAGCGAGACGGCGCTGCGATCGACGACCAGCGCGTCGGGCAGGCGGGCCCGGAGGTAGCTCAGGTGCCAGCGAAGGCTGTCGCGTGGATCCGCGGCTTCGTGGAACAGGAGCTCGGCGAGCACCTGACGCTCCACCGGCCTGTCGCCGAGCGCGATTCGCGCGAGCAGCGCGAGCGCCTTCGGCCGCAGCTCGAGCGGCTCCAGGCCGTTCGCCGTCGCGACGGCCGGCGGGCCGAGCAGGCACAGCATGGACGGATTATCGGAGGACCGTGTGCGCGAACGTGTGCGCCGGTCGCTCCGTCCTAGCCTCGAATCTCCGGTACACGGCGAAAGGAGCTACCAATGCGGAAGCTTTGGCTGCCCGTTCTGCTCGGAGTCGTCGCGGTCGCGCTTGCGACAGGCGCCCTCGCGGACCCAGGCACGAACAGCAAACTCACTGCGATCGCAGGCCAGGGAGCCGGGATCGTCGAAGTCGCGCCGACCGCGCACGACGTAGCCGGCCCGGACACCTTCGACGTTCAGGGCACGGTCAACGTGCACGACGCGGCTCCGAACACGACCTTCACCGTCCTGCGCCGCGTCGACCTTAACCCGGACGGCGTCTGCACCGGGGCGATGTGGCTCACGCTGCCGCCGCCGAACGAGCAGGCGCTGACGACGTCGAACGGCGGCGCCGGAGCATTGCACTTCGAGATCGCGCGGGGCGCCCCGTTCGTGGACGGCGTCAGCTTCGACGTGCAGTGGCGGCTCGTCGGCAGCGACGGCTCCGTCCTCGAGAGCGACTGCTTCACCGTCACGGTGAAGTAGCCGTGCACCGGCCGCTCGCCCGCCTGTCGCGGTGGGCGAGCGGCCGATGCTCACCCACGGTCGCGGGTTCATATCGCCCCTCAAAGAAAAATCCCCGCAAAATGCGGGGGCCCAGTAGCGGGGGCGGGATTGGACAACTTCCCCCGACGCGATCGCTCCCCTCAGGCGCCTAGGATGCCATCGTGAAGCAAATCGACGCCATCGTGAAGCGAATCAACTGCGTGTGCGGCAAAGTCGTCGAGGGCAAGGACGACGACGAGCTCTGGGAGAAGGCGCAGGCGCACCTGGCCGCCGACCACCCGGGCCTCGTCGGCAAGGTTTCGCGCGAGGACATCCTCGCGCAGGCCGAGGAGATCTAGACGGTCGTCGTGGTTGTCTTTCCAAGGAGGCGTCGGTGGACGCTTTGTACGGCTGGGCTGGGCGCGATCCCGAGCTCGTCGCGGAGCAGGAGGCGCAGGCGGTCGTAGACGCGCAGGGCCTCTGCGACGTTCCCGCTCTCCGCGAGCGCCTCCATCAGGATCAGGTAGCCGGTCTCGCGGAACGGGGCCAGCTCGATCAGCTGGCGCGCACAATCCGCGGCCTGGGGCAGCGTCGGCCCGCCGAGGCCGAGCCTCGCCGCTGCGAAGCACTCGAGCCCGCGCAAGCGGACGTCGTCGAGGCGTCGCCGCCAGTCGTTTAGCCACGGGCGGTCGTGGCCTTGGAGCAGCGGCCGGCTGGAGACTCGGGCGTCCGGTGAACGAGCTCGTGCAGGCGCTCAGGCTCCCGCAGCCCCAGGTGTCGAAGCACCTGCGAGTGCTCCGCGAGGTGGGGCCCCCCCGTCGGCGGGGGAGCCCGCAATCGGCCCGCTATCCGCCACTGTCTCAGTACGCACAGTCGAGCACCTCGTGTCGCGAGGTCGCCTCAAGAATCCGCGCCCGCTGCCGCCCCAGCCATCAGGCCCCATTCGTCCGCGGGTCTTTACGGAACTTCGAACTTAGGCGTGGTGAAACCACATCCCCGCACTCGATGCCGGCGGGCAGCCCGGCCAGGAGGCGGCGGCGAGCACGAGGAGCCTGCAGCTCGACTCCGTAGTTGGTCACATCACGACGCGTGCTTGCCCCCGATGCGCGGGCGGCACTGAGCGGAGAACCTGGCCGCAGGAGGTGGTCTGTCATGCAAGTCTCAACGGGAGGGCCGACAGTTGCCCTCGAGGGCGAGCTGGCGCCGCACCTGAGCCGCTGGCTGTGGCTCGTCAAGTGGCTCCTCGCAATTCCGCACTACATCGTGCTCGTCTTCCTCTGGGTCGCCTTCTTCGTACTGACGGTGATCGCGTTCTTCGCGGTGCTGTTCACGGGGCGTTACCCGCGGGGGATCTTCGACTTCAACGTGGGCGTGCTGCGCTGGTCGTGGCGCGTCGCCTTCTACACGTTCGGTGCCCTCGGCACCGACGAGTACCCGCCGTTCACGCTCGCGGATGTGCCCGAGTACCCGGCGCGGCTCGAGATCGACTACCCGCAGAATCTGCGCCGCGGCCTCCCCCTCATCGGGTGGTGGCTGCTCGGCATCCCGCAGTTTTGTATCGCGGGCATCCTCGCCTCGGCCGGATGGGGTCCCGGGCTCGTCGGCATCCTCGTCCTCGTCGCCGGCGTCCTGCTGCTGTTCAAGGACCGGTACCCGAAGGACATCTTCGACCTCGTGCTCGGCCTCGACCGCTGGGTGCTGCGCGTCGTCGCCTACGCGGCGTTCATGACTCGTGAGTACCCGCCGTTCCGGCTCGACGCCGGCCCGCACGAGCCGCGCTTCGACATCAAGCAGGGGGAAACCGCGTGAGGTTGCCGCGGGCCGGAGAACGTGAAAGCGCGTCGTCGAGGGATTCGCAAGTCGTTCTCCTACCCGGTGCTCTTCGAGCGGAGCCCTTTCCGCCGAGGCACGCCGTTGACGCCGGAGAGACGCACACGATGAGGGTCTGCATCGTCGGGACCTCTGGGAAGCTCGGGCAGTACATGGTGCAGCACGCGCTGGATCGCGGCTACGAGGTGGTTGGCGTGTGCCGCGAGCGCAGCGTGGGGAAGCTCGATGCGTTCAAAGGGCGCATCACTGCCATTCCGGGAGCGACGAACGACCGCGAGGTCATCAAGAGCGCGGTAGCCGGGTGCGACGGGGTGCTCGTCGTGCTGGTCCCGTGGGGGGTCCATCAGTACTCGTCGGGAACGGCCCAGGCGGTGCTCGACCACTCGCGTCCGGGGGCACGCCTCGTGTTCTCGTGCGGGTGGCACATCACGCGCGACGGCCAGGACGTGTATTCGTGGAAGCTCAAGGCGCTCGTGAAGGTCTTCAGCCCGCTCGGACGACTCGCTCGCGTCGTGGACATCGACGACCAGGTGGAAGCGTGCCGGCGGGTGTTCGCGAGCGACACGCGCTGGACCGTCGTGCGCGGCAGCGACCTCGAGGAGGGCGAGAGCCAGGGCCTGCCCGTGTGGAGCCGGCACGTGGGCGACCCCATACTCGAGAGCAACATCACGCGCCGCGTGGACTATGCCCTGTTCATGGTGGAGGCCCTCGAGAACGACGAGCTCGTCCACGAGGCGCCGGCGATTGTCGGCTGCCAGACGCGCTCGGCGCTCGCGCACGCGGCCAGCGACTGAACTCTGCCGTTGGTTAATCGGTGTCGCCGCTCCTGGCTTCTACCGCCTTGTCGTCGACCGGGATCTCGATGCGGTGTCGATCACCGGCGGCGAGAGTGCGGTTCGTGAAGTGCTCGCAACACTTCCATCCCCGCCCGCTGTCGCCGCGGCCGGTTAGCGCCCGCCGAAGTCGTCCAGCCGGCCGGTCTTGCCCCGGATACCGACGCCGACGTAGCCGGCGGCGCCGTACGTCGGGTCGGTGACCCGGCCGAGATGGGTCCAGGCCGAGCCGTCATGCACCCACGATTCGAGCGCCGTGCCCTGCGCGCGCAGGAGCAGCCGACTCCCGGCCGTGATCTCACGGCTCACGGTCTGCAGTGACGTGAGCGCACCGTTCGTGATCCGGTAGAGAGTGACTTGATCCGTGCCGCTCGACTGGCTGAAGAGCAGCATGTAGCCGTCGACCGCGGACGAGCCCGGCGTCTGCAACCTGACGTAGAGGCGGATCGCGTTGCCGTTGCCGGGAAGCGTCGCGATCGTCGCCCAGACCTCGGCATCGGGGCCGTACTGCGCGTTCTTCCTCCAAGCGGTCGTCGTCGTGGTCCTGCCGCCAGCGAGCCTGTTCGACACGACCTTCAGGCTGCGCTCTCCACTCCCGAGAACCCCGTTCCCCCAGCGCCCCGCGTCGGAGAGGGGGTTCTCGTCGGGGCGGTCGAAGCCGTCCAGGGTGGGAAGGGGCTCGGTCGGCGGGACGAGGTTCGTCGGGATGGCTTGCGCCTGGTTGGAGTGTGGCCCCTCGCCGAGC
>DATDOS010000114.1:0-2192 GCA_035293125.1 Gaiellaceae bacterium
GGACACGGTCTTCCCGGTCTGGCCGACCTGGGTCGAGTACGGGTACCACCCTGCATCCACCACCGCGCGCGTGGCGGCCACGGCCCCGCCGAGAGCGGCGGCGAGCTCCTCGAGCAGCGAGAACGCCTCCGGTGAGCCGAGCCCCCGTCCGCCCGCGACGATGATGTCCGCGTCCTCGATCGACGGCCCGCTGGACTCCTCCTGCGTCTGCTCGACGAGCGTCGCGAGCGCGGAGAAGTCGGAGAACGTGACGTCGAAGGCCTCGACCTCAGCTGAGCCGCCGGACTCCACGGGGTCGAAGGCGCCGGAGCGCACCAGGCCGAGCTGCGGCGATCCCTTCCACCCGACGTCGACGAGCACGGTGTCACCGAGCGCGGGTCGCTTGCCGACCAGCTCGCCGTCGACGATGGCGAGGTCGGTCAGGTCCCAGTTGAGACCGGCGTCGAGGCGGGCGGCGAGCCCGGCCGCGATATCGGCAGCGAGGACCGACGTCGCGAAGAGGACGGCATCGACACCGGTCTTCTCGACCAGAGTTGCCAGCGCGTCGACGCGCGGCTGGGGTAGCGGAGCAGCGAGCGCCTCGGCGTCGCACGCATACGCCTTCGCTGCACCGAAGGAACCCGCACGCGCGCCGATCTCTCCTGCCCCGGGCCCGAGCACGACGCCAACCGCTTCGCCGAGCGAGGCGGCTTTCGAGAGGACGCCGAGGCTTCCTTTCTCGAGCTCGGCGCCGTGGTGCTCGAGAAAGACGAGCGCTCTCACAGCAGTCGCCTCTCGAGGATGAGGTCGAGGATCTGCCGGGCAGCGTTTCCGTCGTCCTCGATCTTGACCTGGTCTCCCCGCGACGGTGGGGGCGCGAGGTCGAGAACCATGGTCTTCGAGCCCGCCTCACCGGTCTCACTCGCGTCGACTCCGATGTCGGCAAGTGAGAGCGTCTCCTGCGGCTTCGTCTTCGCGCCCATGATCCCCTTGAGCGAGGGATAGCGCGGCTCGTTGATGGCATCCGAGACCGCCACGACAGCCGGCAGCGACGCGGAGATGACGTCGTATCCGTGCTCCGTCTGGCGCTTCCCCGTTATGGAGCTCCCCTCGACCGTCAGCGAGGCGACCTGTGAGATCAGAGGCCGGCGAAGTCGATCCGCGACCGCGGCCCAGAGGACCGCTCCGTCTCCGTCGCTCGACGCCTGGCCGAAGAGGACGAGATCGGCTTCGACGCGCTCGAGCGCAGCCGCGAGCGCTCGGGCCGTTCCGAGGAGGTCCGAGCCGGCCGCAGCCTCGTCGGCGACGAGCACCGCTCTGTCGGCGCCCATGGCGAGCGCCTTGCGGAGCGAGTCGACGGCTTTCTCGGGACCGAGCGACACGAGCACGACCTCGCCCCCCTGCGCCTCCTTGATCCGAAGCGCTTCCTCGACCGCGTTCAGGTCGGTCGGGTTGAGAGCCGCCTCGCCGGAGCGGTCGAGCCGCTTCGTCGCCGGATCGATCCGCTTGTGAACGGTCGCGTCCGGAACCTGCTTGACGCAGACGGCGATCTTCATCGGCGCGGACTCTATCGGCGAGTGCTTACCGCACCAGTGTCCAACCGTCCGCCGAGGAGGACGTGCCTCGATTCGACAGCGTTACATCGAAAATGATGACGTGTTATCGTTAGGCAGTGGTACGCACGCAGATCCAGCTGACCGAGCAGCAAGCTCGCGCGTTGCGTCGTGTCGCCGCGAGCCGCGGTATGTCCATGGCGGCGGTGATACGCGAGGTACTCGACCGGGCCCTCACGACTTCTCACGACGCGAAGGTCGAGCGTGCGCTCGCGGTCGTGGGGCGCTTTTCCTCCGGAGCAACGACCGTAAGTCGCGACCACGATAGGGAGCTCGAGCGGGCCTTCCGCGAGTGACCGTCTTCGTCGACACCTCCGCGATCTACGCACTGCTCGATCGCGACGACGAGAACCACACCCCCGCGGGGGAGGCGTTCGCGAGGCTGATCCGGGACGAATCGCTCCTGACGCACAACTACGTCGTCGTCGAGAGCGCAGCTCTGATCCAGAATCGGCTGGGCGCCGCCGCCAGACGTCAGCTCTTCGACGACCTCCTTGGCCCTTTCGAGCTGATCTGGGTCGACGAGCGCATTCACCGAAGCGCGGCGGCAGCAATGATCGCGGCAGAGAGCCCGAAGATCTCGTTCGTGGACTGGACGAG
>DATDOS010000115.1:0-2893 GCA_035293125.1 Gaiellaceae bacterium
CTCTCGAACGATACGCCGTCGCCTGACTCCAGCAGTCAGCTACGATTCGTCAGGTTAATGATTAGTGACGTTATCCTTAGCCCGGAGCTCGTCGCCTCGGAGCTGCGACCGGTGCTCCTCCGTCTCGCGCGAGAGCTTCGCAAGGAGACCGAGCAGCTCGGAGTGACTGCGCGCCAGGCCACGCTCCTGTGGCTCGTGAAGCGAAGCCCCGGGCTCTCGCTCGCCGAGCTCGCAGCCGAGGAGGGGATCTCTCCACCGGCCTTGTCCGGGCACGTCGACCGCCTGGAGCGCGCGGGACTGATCGAGCGGATCCGATCGAGCGAGGACCGGCGTCGTGTCGGACTCCGGCTCACGGACGAGGGCGTGCGCCTGCTTCGACGCGTCCGTGCCCGCCGCACGACATGGCTCGCGGACCGCCTGGGCGCCCTCGAGCCCGCCGAGCTCGAGTCAATCGAGGCCGCGCTCCCTGCCTTCCAGCAGCTGCTCGGAGACGACGCGTGACGACGCTCGCGATCGCCCTTCGAACGCGAACGTTCCGAAGCCTTCGCCACCACCGCAACTACCGGATCTTCTTCGGCGGCCAGGTCGTCTCGCTCGCCGGGACCTGGATGCAGAACGTGGCGCTCGCGTGGCTCGTGCTCGAGCTCTCCGGGTCTCCGCTCGCCGTCGGCGCGCTCGCGTTCTGGCGCTTCGTGCCGTTCACGATCTTCGGCCTCGCCGCGGGCGTCGTCGCGGACCGTCTCGAGTCGCGAAAGCTCGTGATGGGGACGCAAGCGGCTGCGATGGCGATCTCCATTGTGCTCGCGGTCGTGACGCTGACCGGGACGGCGACGCTCCCGATCGTCTACGTGCTTGCCGCGGTCGGTGGCATTGCGCTCGCATTCGACGCGCCTGGGCGCCAGTCGCTCACCTTCCAGCTCGTCGGCCGGCGCGAGCTGCCGAATGCGGTCGCCCTGAACACGGGCCTCTTCAACGGCTCGCGCATCATTGGTCCTGCGATCGCGGGCTTCGTCATCGCCACAGCAGGAACCGGCGTCTGCTTCGTGCTCAACGCAGTCAGCTTCCTGGCCGTGCTCGCAGCGCTCGCGGTCGTGCGCGACGAGGAGCTCCATCACGTCGAGCGCGATCCCTCCGCCAGGATCGTGGACGGGCTCCGTCGGGCTGTCGCGTTCATGTGGAGCGACCCTCAGCTTCGTCTCATCCTCGGAGTGGTCACGGTGGTGAGCACGGTGGGCTTCAACTTTCACGTCCTCGTGCCATTGCTCGCAGCCGACACCCTCCACGTCGGGCCGGAGGGATTTGGCCTCCTCTCGGCCTCGTTCGGCCTGGGCGCGCTCGTAGGCGCTCTCACCACCGCGACGTTCCGCTCTGCGAGCTGGCGCCTGTTCTCGACCGGTACGACCGCCTTCGGCGTGCTGGCGCTCCTCCTCGCGCCCGTGCACAACGCGGTGCTCGCAGGGATTCTCCTGTTCGCGATCGGGATCTCCTTCACGCTCTTCACGGCGAACGCGAATGCGCTCGTCCAGCTCGGCGCCCCCGACCACCTGCGCGGGCGGCTGATCGGCCTCTACCTGTTCGCCTTCGTCGGCGTGGCCCCGGTCGGTGGCCTCCTGGCGGGCTGGCTAGCCGACCGGGGAGGGACGACGCTCGCCTTCGCCGTCGCCGGGCTGACGGCGCTCGCAGCGATCGGCGTCGCGAACGCACGGCGCTCGCGAACCCTGGCTCCGGCGCTGTCAGACGCCGGGTAGCGTCGCGCCGTCCCGCTCCTGACCCGAGCGCCTGAGCACGAGGTACGCAACGACGACCACGACGAGCGTGAACGCGAGCATCATCGCCGCAGTCGCGTTGATCGCCGGCGTCACGCCGAACCGAAGCTGGCCCCAGATGTAGATCGGGAGCGTCTCGGATTCCGTACCCGTGACGAAGAACGACGTGATGAAGTCGTCGAACGAGAAGGTGAACGCGAGCAGCCCTCCGGCGAGGATCGCAGGGGCGAGCCGCGGGAGCGTGACCTGCCGGAATGTCGAGAGCGGCCCGGCGCCGAGATCGAACGATGCCTCCTCGAGCTGCTGCCCCATCGAGACGAAGCGCGCCCGGACGACGAGCGCGACGACCGATGCGTTGAAGACGACGTGCGCGATGAGGATCGTGTGCCAGCCGAGCGGGCTGTCGATTCCTAGCCGGTTTCCGGCTTGGACGAAGAAGACGAGCGCGGCGATCGCAAACACGATCTCGGGCGTGACGAGTGTCATGTACGCGAGCGCGTCGATCGGCGTCCGGATCCAGGGACGCATCCGCGGCAGCGCGAGGGCGAGCATCGTCCCGAGGACGCACGCGACGATCGCGTTGCCGAGGGCGATCAGGATGCTCAGCTTCAGCGCGTTCGTGATCTCCGGCGTGCGAAGTGCGGTCTCGAACCACTTCGTCGAGAACCCCTGCCAGTAGAGGACGTCGCGCCCGCCGTTGAAGGCGAACACGACGACAACGGCGATCGGTGCGTAGAGAAAGACGTACGCGAGGACGGCATAGCCTCCCAGGAGCCGCCTGCCCGTCAACTGTGCTGCTCCTGCCGTCCGAGCGCTCTCGCGTACACGAGGAGCGCGATGGTCAATGCGCCGATCACGACCATCGCGAGCGCCGAGCCGAGCGGCCAATCGCGTGACTCGAGGAACTGCTGCGCGATGAGGTTGCCGGCGTAGAACGTCTTGTTCCCGCCGAGGATCACCGGGATGATGTACTCGCCCGTCAGCGGGATGAACACGAGCAGAGACCCGGCCAGAACTCCCGGGAGCGCCAACGGGAGCGTGATCCGGCGGAATGCCCGCCAAGGTGGGTCGCCGAGGTCCTGGGCAGCTTCGACGAGTGACCAGTCGATCCGCTCGAGCGCCGCGTA
>DATDOS010000116.1:0-3212 GCA_035293125.1 Gaiellaceae bacterium
CCCGCTTCTCGCAGGAGCTCGTGCATGGCCGCCTCCCTGGAGACGGCGAAGCCGACCAACGGAGGGTCGAGCGAGAGCGACACCAAGGAGCCCACCGTCAACCCGAGCTTCTGCCCGACGGCGTCGACGGTCACCACGCACACTCCTGAGGGGTAGCGGCCGAAGAGCGAGCGGAGATCCTCGGGCTCGGCCACGACGCGTCAGGCCCGCACGACCGAGTCGCGCCCGATCTCCGCCACCGAGGCGCAGCCGGCGAGGCCCATGGTCAGGTCGAAGTCGGCACGGAGGTTCCGGATCACCTCGCGCACGCCCTCTTCGCCGCCGGCGGCGAGCCCCCAGACGTACGGGCGGCCGAGCCCCACAGCGGCAGCGCCGAGAGCGAGCGCCCGGAACACGTCGGCCCCCGAGCGAACGCCGCTGTCGATCAGCACGGGAACGCGTCCCGCGACGGCTTCGACGATCCCCGGCAGCGCCTCCATCGTCGCGATCGCCCCGTCCACCTGTCGGCCTCCGTGGTTCGAGACGACGACCCCGTCCATGCCGTGCTCGACGGCGGCGATCGCATCCGAGGGGTGGAGGATGCCCTTGAGCAGGATCGGGAGGCGCGTTCTCTCGCGAAGGAACGCGAGGTCGTCCCACGAGAGCGAAGGACGCGAGTACGTCTCCACGAACCGTCGGACAGCAACCCGGGCCAGTCCTGAGCGGAGGTTGGTCAGGCGCGACCCCGGGAACGATCCGGCGAGCTCCCAGAGCGTCCCGAGGGCAGCGAGCGTCACCCGGCCGCTGGGCGGCGGCGCCTGGCGAAGCGTCTCCTGCAATGCCTCGAGGAACACGGGGTCGCTCGTGTACTGCGCGATTCCCTTGCCGCGCAGGAACGGCAGGTACGCGAGGTCGAGGTCGCGGATGCGCCAGCCGAGCATCGTCGTGTCGAGCGTGAGGACGATTGCCGAGCAGCCGCATGCTTCCGCGCGCGAGACCAGGCTTGCCACGAGCTCGTTGGAGGTGCTCCAGTAGAGCTGGAACCAGCGCGGCGCGTCACCCATGGCACGGGCGCACTCCTCCATCGGCCGTGAGGCCTGGTTGGAGAAGATGAACGGGATCCCCTCGGCGGCGGCGGCTCGTGCCACTGCGACGTCCGCGTCTCCATGCGCCATCTCGAGGACGCCGATCGGGCAGAGGGCGAACGGGCTCGACATGCTCGTTCCGAGAACGTTCACGGTCGTGTCCCGCACGGACACGTCGCGGAGCATTCGCGGGACGATGCGCCAGCGCTCGAAGGCCGCGCGGTTCTCTCGGATCGTCTCCTCGATGCCGGCGCCGCCTGCGATGTAGGCGTACCCCTCGGGCGTCATCGTCTTGCGGGCCCTCTGCTCGAGCCGCTCGAACGAGACCGGGACTCCCGGGTACGCGCCCCTCGCGCCCCCGACGTAGACCTCGAACTGGCGCTCTCGGCCGATGCCGACCGGGGCGCGCTTCTCGTGCTCGGACATGCGCGGGACACTAGATACGTGCACGCGAGCCGACAAGAACCCAGAATCAGCGCCTACGTGGGCTCAGACCTGGTTCCGTACCCCGTGGCCAAGCGCTTCGAGGACAAGGGCATTGCCGCAGTCCTTCTGCTCGTCCTGTCTCCGGTCTTCCTCTTCGTCTACGGCGCGATGGGTATCGACATGGTGCTCGCCCGCCGCGACCGGGGCCCGTGGCTCTACCGGGAGCGGCGCGTCTCGCGAGGGCGGGAGTTCGACCTGCTCAAGCTCCGGACGCTTCGATCCGACGTGCTCGACGCCGCGGAAGGCTCAGAGGCGCATGCCCGACTGCTCGAGGCCGATCCGGCCAACCTGACCTGGGCGGGTCGGCGCATCCTCAAGCCCTGGTACTTCGACGAGCTCCCGCAGCTCTTCAACGTGCTTCGCGGCGACATGAGCCTTGTCGGACCGAGACCGTGGCCACCCTCGATGGTGCGGGATCAGGTTGCGAAGGGATACGACTACCGGAATCACGCCATGGCGGGGTGGACCGGACCGGTCCAGGTGCAGAAAGGAGTCACGAAGCCCGCGGGCTACGCAGACCTCGATCTCGGCTACCTCGAGGTGTGTCGCTCCTCGAGCGGCGCTCAGCTCGTCCGGTCAGACCTCGCGATCCTGTGGCGGACGGTCAAGGTGATGGCGAGGGGCGAGGGTCTCCAGTACTGACGAGCCGACGGGAAGCGGCTCTCGAGCGCGAACGGAATCAGGGACCGGTGCCACGACGGTCGGCGTCGGCCCGGCGCTCGATGAACCAGCGCCCGCGGATTGCGTCCTCCCGCTCGGTCTCGTCGAGGCCGAGCGCAAGTGCCGCGAGAGCATCTTCGTGTGCGGGGATCCAGCGGCGCTCGAGCGCCCGAAGCCGGCGGGTCGTGGCCGCGAACTCGGCCTCGACGCGGTCGAGCGCAGACCGGGCCGCCGCGAAGCGTGCTCCCGCTTCGACTGCGCGGCCGTAGGCGGACGCCGCGGTCGCGAGCGCCGAGCTGCCACCCGGCGCGATCAGATCGGGAGTGGAAGGAAGCCTGACCTCCGCGTCCGACGGGTAGACGACACCGAGCGACCGCCGCCAGGTCAAGCGCACGTCCGCCTGCTCGGGGACGTGGAACCTCGCCAGCTCGAAGGAGCGCTGTCCCGAGATGAGCAGTGCCCGCTGAAGCCAGACCTCGGCCTCGCTGACCGCGTGCTCCCACGTGTCGCGGGCCTCCCCGACGATCGTCACGAGTCGGGTCCGCTCGCGGAGGAGGCCGCGCCGCTTTTGGTCCAGCACGTCGGCACCGCGGCGGGCGACCGCGAGTCGGTGGACGAGCCAGGGCCTCCCCGCCCTACCCGGCGGCGTTCGAAGACGCATCCTCCTCCTCCCCGCGCCGCTGGTAGTGGGCGTCGAGTGCGCCCGTAGAGACCATCGACAGCTCCCGTCTCGGCAGCAGCGAGGCGACCCGCCAGGCTCGCTCGAGCGTGTCCTCGAGCGAGTGCGCTTCCGCTTTCCCCTGTGACAGGAAGTCACGCCGGAAGGCCTCGGCGAATTCGAGAAAGCGGCGCTCGCTCGGCCCCAAGGCGTCGGCTCCGACGACGTCTGCGAGGTCGGCCACCTGCCGCGCGCGCGCGACGAGCGCGTAGAGCTGGGCCGCGATCTCCAGGTGGTCGTCCCGCGTGCGCCCCGGCCCTGCGCCGAGTCGCATCAGACGCGAG
>DATDOS010000117.1:0-19163 GCA_035293125.1 Gaiellaceae bacterium
AGCTTCGAGGAGCTGCAGAGGGAGCTCGAGGACATCGTGACCCGGCTCGAACGAGGCGACGTCGCCGTCGACGACGCGATCGCGCTCTTCCGCCGGGGCGAGGAGCTCTACCGCGCGTGCGTCGAGCGTCTGCAGGGCGCCGAGTTGCGGATCGAGGAGCTCATGCCGTCCGACACGGAATGAATGACAAGGGGCACGCGGTTCGTGTATGAATCGCCCCATGTCAAAGCCGACACCAGACCTGCTCCGCAACGTCCGCCTGTTCTCTGAGCTCGACGAACGAGACCTCGAAAGCCTTGCCGACGAGTTCAACGAGCGGAGGTTCTCCGCCGGCGACAAGATCGCGCTCGAGGGCAAGGGTGGATTGATGTTCTTCGTCGTCGAGAGCGGCGAGGCGTCGGTCGAAGTCCACGGAGAAGAGGTCGCGACCCTCGGGCCAGGTTCGGCGTTCGGCGAGATCGCGTTGATCGACCGCCGGCCGCGGACGGCCACAGTGACCGCGGTTTCCGACTTGACGACGTACGGGCTCCCGGTGTTCGTCTTCCGGCCATTCGTCGAGGCACGCCCCCAGGTCGCCTGGAAGCTGCTCGAGGCGATGGCGGATCGGCTCGAGGCCGCCGAGTCTCGCTAGCCGCCCAGCCGTCGGCCGAGCTCGACCAGATCTTCCTCGGCGCGCGTCGGGTCGCCCGAGAGCTCGATTGTCTCCGCGCCCGAGATGTCCGCACCGACGCGCCCACCGAAGACGACGCAGCGAACGCCCGCGGCTGCGCAGCGGGCAGCGACCTCCCCGGGCGCCTTGCCCTCAGCGGTCGTCGCGTCCACCTGACCCTCCCCGGTTACCACGAGGTCGCACCCGGCAAGGTGCCCGTCGAAGCCGACGAGGTCGAGCACCGCAGCGGCCCCGGGGGCGAGCTCGGCGCCGAGCGCAGCCAGAGCAGCGCCGAGCCCCCCGGCCGCGCCTGAGCCCGGCAGGTGCGCAAACGGCAGCAGCTCAGCCATCTCGGCCAGCCGGCGCTCGAGCACCGCGACGTCGTCCAGCGAGGCGCCCTTCTGCGGGCCGAACAGCCGCGCGGCGTCAGCGAGGTGCGTTCGAACGTCGCAGAGAACGACGGTGTCGACCGGAAGCGCCCGCACGACCTCACGGAGTCCGGCGCCGCCGTCAACCGTCGCGGATCCCCCGAGCGCCACGACGAGCGACGCGGGGGACGCCTCGAGCGCGGCCGCAACGAGCTCGCCGAGGCCTCTGCTCGAAGCCCGCAGAGGATCACGCTCTCCCGGTGCCAGCAGCGGTAGACCGATCGCGGTGGCGGCCTCGACGACCGCCCGTCCGTCTGGTAGGAGGAGCCAGCGCGCTGGGATCGCCCGGCCCAGCGGGTCGGAGACGATCGCAGTCCGCCAGTCGCCGCCCAGCGCCGCCTGAAGCGCCTCACCCGTCCCTTCTCCGCCATCTGCGACGGGCAGCTCGACGGCCTCGGCTCCCGAGCCGCGCATGCCGCGCGCCAGGGCCCCGGCCGCGTCACGGGCGGAGAGGACGCCTTTGAGGCTAGCGGGGCACAGCAGCGCTCTCACGCGCGGCCTCGTGCTCGAGCTCTTCGACCATCTCGTGCACGCCGTCGAGAGCGTCCTCGGCGGACCGCTCCTCGTCCTGCATGCGTCGGAGCACGGCGAACGAGATGCCCTCCCGCGCAAGCGCGACGAGGCCGAGCCCGACGCCGCACGCCATCTCGATCGCCTGCAGGGCGAGGCCGTAGGCGAACCCGGTCGCGTACGGCACGCCGTAGTTGCGGAGCGGCAGAGCCACGGCCGCCTGGACGAGGCCGACGTTCCCCGGCCAGAGCGGGACGATCGTCGCGACATTCATGAGGACGAGCACGAGCCCGGCGGCCGGCAACGGAGCGTGGATGTCGAACGCCTGCATCGCCGCGTACACGGCGAGCAGCTGCATCAGCCAGCCGAGGCACTGGAGAAGGATCGCGACCGCAAGCGGAAACGGCGCGTTGAGCACGGAGAGCCCCTGCCGCGCCATTGTCACGAGATCCCGGATCGAGCCGACGCCCTCGCTCATGACAGGTCGGTGGTGGCGGCGCGCTCCGAGCCACGCCACCGTGAACAGCGCGAAGCCGATGAGTGCGGCGATCGCGAAGGCACCGAGCGCCCAGTGCGGCACCTCGGCGGTGAGCAGAACCCAGACCACGAGGATCGTCGCCGGCACGAGGTCGAAGACGCGGTGCGCGAAGACTGTTCCGACGAGCGCGGCGCTCGTCCCCGGTGGTGCATCCGGGAGATGCCGGCGGAGCGTCGCGACCCGCGCGAGCTCGCCGAGCCTCCCGGGCACGACCGCGTTCGCGAGCAGGCCGACACCGAAGGCGGAGAAGACGTGGTCGAGCCGCGGCTGATGCTCGGGCGGCAGTGCCTGGCCGATCGTCATGCGCCACGAGAGCGCACGGAAGAGCGTGGAGACGACGTTGAGCAGGAACGCGAGCACGATCCAGCTCCAGATGACGAAGTGGAAGGCATTCCAGACGGCTCCCCAATCCGGGCCGCGCCACCAGAAGAGCACGAGCGCCACCGCGCTGAGGAGACCGAACACCGCCGCCTGCGTCCAGCCGTTTCGCCATGCGCGCCGAACAGCCGTCACGCGGCCCGGGCCTCCGCGCTTCCGATTCCTGTCACCTGCGCGTACACGGAGACGAGGCGCTGCGCGATTCGCGGCCACGAGTACCGCTCGACCGCGAGCTCCCGCGCGGCTTCTCCCATCCTCTCGCGGCGAGGCTCGTCCGCGATCAGCCCGCAGACGGCGTTCGCGAGTGCAGCGACGTCATCTGGAGCAACGGTGACCGAGGTCTCCGGCTCGAGCACCTCCCGATACCCTGGAATGTCCGACGCGACGACCGGAAGCGCGCACGCGAATGCCCGCGTAAGGACCATGCCGAAGCTCTCCTGCCCGATCGAGGGCGCGACCAGCGCCTTCGCGCCGAGAAGAGTCGTGGTCAGCTCCTCCTGGCTCAGGAACCCGACGACGTCGATCCCGTCGTCCGGGACGCGGAGCCGCGCGAGCAGGAGACGCACAGCGAGAGGATCCGCTCCGGCCACCGTCAGGCGAAGACCGGTGCGCCGATGGATCTCCGGCCAGGCGCGGAGAAGGACGTGAAGGCCCTTCCTCGGCTCCTGGCGGCCGGCGAAGACGATGCGGTGCTCGCGGCCGCCGGCGGGCGCCGACTCCGGGACAAGCACGCCGTTCGGGATGACCTCGTACTCGCCGGGAAGCCAACGTTGCTGCGACGCACGGGCTCTCTCGGAGACCGCGATCCGGTGGTCGATCCTGTCGATGAGGAACCCCCAGAGCGGCCCGCCGCCTCTCATCCAGCCGAGCTCGCCCGAGGCATGGAAGGTCGCCACCATGGGCGTCCTCGCCAGGATGAGCGTCGCGAGGCAGATCGTCGGCGTCATCGGCTCGTGCAGGTGGAGGACGTCGAAGCGCTCCCGCTCGAGCGCTCGCTGGATCCGAAAGTAGGTACGAGGCGAGAGGACGATGTTCGGGAGCGATCCGTTTGCCGGGACGATCACCGAGCGACCGACCGCGATCACGTTCGGCGGGGGATTCCCGTGCCGGCCGACCCGAGGGTGGAGCACACGGGTGAACTGGCCCGGCGGGTCGTTCCCCATGATCAGACGCACGTCGTGGCCGAGGTCTTCCAGCGCGGCAGCCTGCAGCTCCGCGTGTTCGACCACCGCGCCCCAGAACGACCAGGAAAACGGGACGACGATCCCGATCTTCACGGGCTGGACACTACAGCCCTCGATAGTGCGCAAGACCGGAATCTGCGAATGCAGATTCCGGTCGCGCGAAGATCCCTGAAGCGCAGCCGCTCCGCGGCCGCGGCGCTCGTTTTCACACGTACCGCCCCGATAGGCTGGAGGCAGTGCGTCTCGACGGCATCCACCACGTCACCTGCATCACCGCCGACGCGCCGCGGAACGTGGACTTCTACACGCGCGTCCTCGGCCTCCGGCTCGTCAAGAAGACCGTCAACCAGGACGACCCGACGGTCTACCACCTCTTCTACGCGGACGAGGCGGGGAGCTCGGGCAGCGACATCACGTTCTTCGAGTACCCGGGTGTCGGGCGCGGCCGCGCCGGAGCCGGAATGGTGCACACGGTCGAGTGGCGCGTGGGCTCCGAGGAGGCGCTCGGCTTCTGGGAGCAGCGGCTCGCCCCGGAGACGGCGATGCTCGTGCGCGACGACGGTGGAGTGACGTTCGAGGATCCCGAGGGTCTCCGCCACCACCTTGCGGTCTCGACGGTGGACGACGCGCCGCTCATCGCCGCACACCCGGAGATCCCAGGCGAGCTCGCACTCCAGGGCTTTGACGGTGTCCGCGCCTTCTCGACCGACCCGGGCGCCAGCCAGAAGCTGCTCGAGGAGGCGCTGGGTTTCTCACCTCGGGGCGACGGCGTCTGGGAAGCGCGCGGCCCGTCCCGTGGCGGGACGTACACCTACGACGCTCCGCCCGTCGATCGAGGGCAGGGCGGCGCAGGAACCGTGCACCACGTTGCGTGGGCGTCGGAGATGGACGACCACGAAGCGTGGAGGGTGCGGGTGGATGCCCTCGGGCTGCGGCCGACACCCGTGATCGACCGGTTCTGGTTCCGCTCGATCTACTTCCGCGAGCCAAGCGGCGTCCTCTTCGAGATCGCCACGCTGGGTCCGGGCTTCGCCGTGGACGAGGATCCCGAGCATCTCGGCGAGGCGCTCATCCTCCCGCCCGCCTTCGAGCACCTGCGGGAGCAGGTCGAGCCGATCCTCACACCGCTTCCCGATCCAAGGGCGGCTTTCCGCTCCTAGCGAGCGCGGCCACGCGCTGCCGAGCACTTCGCCGGTCCCGCAGCCGGTGAGGCAGTGACTCATCGCGTGGGCGGCAAGCTGGTTGACGCCCGCGCTCCGACACTACACTCCCGCCCACGATGCTCCAGGGCGAGGGCCTAGCCGAGCTCCACACCCACCTCGGAGGCTCTGTCGCCTCCGACATCCTCTGGAGTCTTGCCCACGAGCAGGGGATCGCTCTTCCGGTGAAGGACTACTGGGAGTTCGAGGCGCTCGTCACCGTCTCCGACGTGCGCGGCGTCCAGGGGCTCGACGAGCTCGACCAGATCTACCACTGGACGGAGCTGATCCAGTCCTCGCCCATCGCGGTCGAGCGCTCGGTGCACGGGGCCATCGGCGGCGCGTACAGGTCTCAAGGGATCACGACGCTCGAGCTCCGCTTCAATCCGATGAAGCGAAACCGAGGCGGCGAGCGCGATCTCGACCACATCATCCTCGCCGCGATCCGCGGGCTCGACCTGGCAAGCCTCGAGTACCCGCAGGTGCGTGCGGGCCTGATCCTGATGATGGATCGAACCTTCGACCGGCGCCTGAACGAGATCATCGTCGAGAAGGCGATCCGCTGGGCGAGTCGGGGCATCGTCGGAGTCGACATCGCGGGCCCACGCCCGGGCGGCGCCCGCTACGACTACACGCAGCTCACACCGATGGTGGAGACGGCCCGCGATGCGGGTCTCGGCGTCACGATTCACGTCGGCGAGGAGGGCGGTGAGATGGGGCGTGAGGAGATCGGCGAGGTCGTCGAGCGGCTGCGTCCTGACCGGATCGGGCACGGGATTCTCGCCGCCGGCGATCCGGAGCTGATGCGCGCGGTACGCGAGCTGGGAATCGTCCTCGAGATCTGCCCGACGTCGAATCTCCTGACGAAGGCGCTTCCGAGCGAGGATGCCGTACGAGAGACGCTGCGCCAGTTCGTCGAGAACGACGTCCTCTTCACGATCGCGACGGACGGCCCGGAGATGATGCGGACGCACCTGCGGGACGAGTTCGAGCTCTTGCTGCGCATCGGGGCACTCGACGAGGAGGAGCTCCGCGAGGCGAATGCCCGAGGCCACGCGGCAGCGTTCAATCGCTCCACCGCTGTGACGGTCTAGCGCAAGTTACAAGGGCAAATGGCCGTTCACTGTAGAAACGGCCGGCGGAAGTACTTCTGGGTGACGATTGCACCAGATGCGCGCGTTGAACCTCTGACACGGGGGGTACCCTACGACTATGGCAAGGCCGCCGAAGGACGCCGACGCGACCAAGGAACTCAAACCCGAGGACAAGACTCAGGAGGCTCCCGAGGGCACGAGGATCGGGCTACTGCCGAAGGACGAGGTCATGGCCGACTTTCGGAAGGCCGCGACCGCGAAGCCGAAGCCCTAGCCGGTTTTCCACAGGGCAGTCCCCACAGCCCAGCAGCTTGCCAACAGGCCGCAATTGCAGGTGTTTACAGGGACCACAGTGCCCTGCTGAGAGGTTGCCGCTTGACTCCGTCCGACGCGCGATATACCGTGCGGCCTGCAAAAGACCTGCAAAACCGGCCCAGTTATCCACAGGACTGGCACCAGTCAGCGGCAGACAACTTAGAGAATGGCCCGGGGGAGATTCGAACTCCCGACGCGCGGATCAGCACTCCGCCGTTCTGTCCACTGAACTACCGGGCCATGGGCGATGTGGACCCCAGCCGGGGACGGCACGAGCCGTCTCAGGAATCGACCGCCCCGGCTGGGGGGCGCCCTGCACTGGCCGATGGTATTCCCGCGCTCGGACGGCCTCAGAAGGCCGCGTTGACGCGGCCTCAGACGGAATCAAGTCAGGCTCAAGCGCCACTTCGGAGGCTGGTCCGATTTGGCTATGAACGATGTGAGTCCGACGCCGCGCTGAGGCCGTGTGAACGCGCTCTAGATGGTCTGTGCGGCGCTGCCGATCAGCTGCCGAAACATCGCTTCGTCGTCGTCTCGGCGGTTCCACTTCCAGACCCACTCGTTCAGATATCCGAGCAACCAGCGGCGCGAGATCGAGTGATGCGTGCCGCGAATGTCCGTTTTGAAGTGGCCGAAGAATCCGTCGATGGTCTGCGTATGTACGTCACCCTCGACGTAGATGCTCGCCTTGTGGCGGATGCGACGGTGGCGGTAGCCCGAGCGCCCGAGTCCGTCGTATGCCTTCCATTCGTCAGTGAAGATCAGGGATTCGGGCATGACGAACTCGCGGGTAATGGGCATGAGAGTGTCGGTCTGACTGTTCGGCACGACTGCGGCGCGGATACGTCCTCCGCGCTCGACCGCGCCGTACACAACAGCCCGCGTTTTCCAGGTGTACGGACGCTGGTCTGGCCGCTCGGCGGCAGCCTTGCGGCGGTCGGCGTTACGGAGCTTGCCACCGATGAACGTCTCATCGACCTCGACCTCCCCCGACAGGGGCTCCGAGTCCTGCTCCATGAGGACGTTGCGAATCTTGTTCAGCATCCGCCACGCGGTCTTGTAGTTGCAGCCAAGCTCGCGCTCAAGCTGCTTCGCGGCGATGCCACAGCGGGAGCTAGAGACGAGAAACATGACGTAGAACCAATCCGACAGCGGGCGCGAGGACTTCTCGAAGATCGTCCCGGCGGTCGGATGGATGTGATGCCCGCAGCCGGTGCAAGTCCAGCACTGGCGCTGCTGCTTCGTCTTCGTGTATCGTTTGAACCCCCGGCGCTTATCGCACTTCGGACAATGCGCGTGCTCGCCGTCCTCCGAGAACCGCTCGCGCCACAGCCACTCCAGGCAAGCCTCATCGTCTCCGAACTCCTGCACGAACTCGTGCAAGGAGTAGAGCGACTGGGAAGACTTCGCGCGTTTCGGGTCGGTGCGGTTCGCGGGAGGCATTTTCTACCTCTCAGTGTAGAAACCGCATCGGACGACATGCTGGCAAACTTGGCATACCTCAAGACTTCTGGCAGGACGCTGCTCGCATCGTGTATTCGTGGACTACAGGATTACTCGCGCTTCCGTAGAATGAGCAGGGCACCAGGGCGACTGTCTGACAGCCGCCCTGCGGGTTGCAGTGCCCCGTCAGGACCCGTCGTTGCTAGCTGTTTCGGGGTTCTGACTCTGAGGCTGACGCGTCCGAGACAGGGACGCGTCAGCCTCAGTGCTTTGCTCAAAGAGAAGCCGCTGGACGCGATCGAGCAGGTCAGCGTCCTCGTCGCCTTCTTCAACGCGCTTAATGAGGGCTTCCAGGTACTTCCGCTTCAAGTCCGTGAAGTCAGAGTCAGCGCTTCCAGGGATCGCTGGCTTAGGCGCTGCCGACCTTGTGGGCCGCCGTTTGCCCGCACCCGGCTTCCGTTTGGCTGCGGCTACGCCGCGAGACCTGACGAGGTGACTGCCGATCTGAAGACCCGCGAACTCGGCACCATGGAGAAAGAAGACGATCGCCTTCCGTCTCGTGTCCCCTGTTACGCCGTAGTGGTCCCGGAAGACTTCCTCAAGCTGGCTCATGGTCGCGGTGCCAAGGTCGAGTGCGAACGCGGCCCTGTAGTGCTGCATCCACCTATCCCGCAACTTGGCAGGACGATCATCAAGGTCGTGAACGAGCTCTGCAAGGGCGTTGTTTGGGCGGTTCTCGCTGTCGATCAGATTGAGGAACTTGAGCGCATAGACGATCTGCGGCCCGTATCCGCCGGAGAACCAGGTGCCCCAATACGAACGGTCGATGATCTGCGGCAAACCGCCGCCCGGGTGTGTTTCGCGCATCTTGTCGAGGAAGTTGATGACGCTGCGGAACGACGCGTAGGGAGCGGTCCTCGTCTCTGGTTCAGGCATGGGAGCCATTGTGCCTATGGCAGCGGCTCTGCGTCAAGACGAGTTGCCATAGCCACGCACCCGCGTCGTCCTTCCACGTGTCCACCCGTGGACATTCAGCGAGTTGCGAATGCGCGGAAGGATCATGGTAAACTCGGCGCAGCCCCCGTAGCTCAGCGGATAGAGCGCCGATCTACTAAATCGAGAGACGAAGGTTCGAATCCTTCCGGGGGCATTGGAGGAATTCGGCCGATCCTCCGATATACTCACACCAGTAGATCGGCGCGTTTCCCTGAGTGTGCGGGAAGCGAGCTTTCGATACAGGAGAGGCCCGTCGTGGCTACGCGGAAGCGGACCCCCGGCGGGCTTTCTCTTTGGTCCCGAAGGCGTTTCTACAGTGAATGACCATTTGCCGTTACAAGTTGTAACTTGCGCTAGAGGCAAACGCGTCAGGCCGGTGCGGGCCCGGTCACGCTCGCAACGAGATCGCGCAAGAACGCGCGCACCTCGCCGGGGCCGACGATGTGGATGTCCTCGCGCTTCCCGTCGCTCACGCGTGTGCTCGGGAGCAAGCCGCCGACGTGCCCGGCCACGGAGCCGGGAGGAAGCGCGTCGAGCAGGTCGTGATCGGTCCGGTCGTCACCGAGGCCGAGGACGAAGTGCGAAGGCTCCCTCCCGTCGGGGAACAAGCTCCGCACGTAGATGCCTTTGTCCACGCCCTGAGCTCGCACCTCGACGACCTGGTGGCCGAGCAGGATCTCAGCGGGCGCACCCGCGAGATGCTGTCCCAGGTCGTTCAAGAGCTCGCGCGCGCGCCAGGATCCGTATTCGCGTTCCGCCTCACGGTAGTGCCACGCGACGCTGCACGACTTCCGCTCGACATGAGCCCCCGGGACATCCGCCGCGACCTTCCTCAAGAGCCGCTCGATGGGGCGCAACCAGCTCAGGTCGAGATCGACCAGCGTACGCCACTCGCCGCCCGGCGCACGGGCGAGATACCCGTGCTCGGCGCAGAGATGGATCGGAAGCCGCCCGAACCACTGCTCGAGGTTCCGGCGACGACGACCGCTGACGATGTGCACCTCCGTCGCGGGAAGCGCGGCCAGGTCTCGGAGGAGGGAGCGAATCTCCGGGGTCGGCAGGGCGAGGTCCGGGTGCCGCTCGAACTCCCGCAGCGTCCCGTCGTAGTCGAGCACGATCGTGCGGGCTCGTGCGCGAACGAACCTGCGTCGGATCCGCTCCTCGAGCGTCGCATCGATCGTGGGTGGCCGGCGGGTCCGGCGATCGCGGCGCGAATAGCGCCCGAGCCGCGTGAGGAAACCCTCCGCCCAGCGCCGGCTATCCAGAGACTCGACCCGCTTGGCCATGGTCTCCAGCCGCCTCTGCCGCTCCCGAGCGGGGAGCTCGAGCGCCCTCACGAGGTGATCGACGACGCCGTCGACGTTCCACGGGTTGACGAGCAGGGCGCCCGGGAGCACCTGCGCCGACCCCGCTAGCTCGGACAGCAGCAGCGATCCGCGCCACCTGCTGGGAAGCCCGGGCTCGGACTGGCAGAGCACGAACTCCTGGGCGACGAGGTTCATCCCGTCCCGGAGAGCCGTGATCATCATCACGTCCGCCCGCCGATAGAGCGCTACGAGCGCGGGCTTGGAGATGTCACGATGGATGTACTCGACCGGCGTGACGCCCGGCTGCCCGAAGCGGCCGTTGATACGGGCGATGAGGAGCTCGATCTCGTCCCGCTGCGATCGGTACCCGGGGCTCTCGAGCCGTGAAGGCACGACCACCTGGATCATCGTCGTTGTCCGCGCGCGCTCCGGGTCCTGCTCGAGGAAGCGCTCGAAGGCGTGCAGCTTCTGCGGGATTCCCTTCGTGTAGTCGAGCCGTTCGACCCCGAGGACGAGGCGCCGACCTTCGTACTGCTGATCGAGATCCGCGAGGAGACGTGCCGTCTCGGGATCGGCGAGGACCTCACGGAAGCCTTCGACGTCGATTCCGATCGGGTCGACGCCGATTCCGACACGACGCCCGTCGAGGTCCAGCCAGTCGGGCTCGGAGTCGATGCCGAGAATCCGCAAGCAGGACGAGCGGAAGTGGCGCGCGTAGTCGCCGACCTGGAAGCTCACGTAGTCGGCGCCGAGCACGCCGCGCAGGAGCTGCTCCCGTGCGGGCAGCACCCGATAGACCTCGGACGACGGGAACGGGATGTGGAGGAAGAACCCGATCGACAGGCCCGGCGCACGCCGCCGCAGCATCGCCGGCACGAGCATCAGGTGGAAGTCGTGCACCCAGACTCGGGCATCCGGCTCGCAGTGCTCGAGGATCGTGTTCGCGAACCTCTCGTTGACCTGGACGTACCGCTCCCACGCCTCGGGCGTGATCCTGAGCCGGTCGGCGAAGTAGTGAAAGAGCGGCCAGAGCGTGTCGTTGCAGACCCGCCCGTAGAAGTCCTCTTCCTCGTCCGCGGAGAGGAACACGGGGAAGAGGTTGTCCTTGGCGAGGCGACGGCTGACCCTCTTCTCGAGCGCGGGCGGCACAACGGCTCCCGGCCATCCGATCCACGTGGCATCCCCGCGCATCGCACCGAGCGCGGCCGAAAGTCCACCCGAGCTTCGCTGAACCCCGAACCCGTTCCCCGTGGCGGTGAGGCGCACGGGCAAGCGGTTGCTCGCGATGACGAGGGCGTGGTGTCCGCTTTGCCGGGCCAGCTCTCCTCCTTCGGGTCATGTGAGTTCGCGGCGCTGCGGCTGCGGAGCAGCCGCCTTCAGGGATTCTCGCGCGACCGGAGACGTCGCGCTAGCGAGGCTCCGGTCCGCGCATGAGTACGCTACGCGTCCGCGAATAGCTTCACCTATGACCAACGGCCTCGGCATCATCGGCAACTGCTCGTACAGCGCGCTGCTCAAGGAGGGATCCATCGAGTGGCTCTGCTGGCCACGTCCGGACTCGAGCTTCGTGTTCGGCCCCCTCCTCGACCGCGACCGAGGCGGTGTGTTCGCAGTCGAGGGTGTCGACACCACGGACGTGCACCAGGAGTACATCGAGAACACGAACGTCCTGCGCACCGTCTTCCGCTGTGCGGGAGGAGAGTTCGAGCTCATCGACTTCGCGCCGCGCTTCCAGCTCTACGACCGCTACTTCAAGCCGCAGATGCTCGTGCGGATCCTGCGGCCGCTCTCGGGAGAGCCGCGCGCGCGCGTCCGCTGCCGGCCGGTTTACGAGTACGGGCTGATCGAGACCCGCTACTGGCGGGCGTCCAACCACATCGAGTACACGGGCTTTCCGGCCCCGATCCGCCTGACGTCCAACGTCCCGCTCACGTACGTCGAGGACCAGCGCCCGTTCCTGCTCGAGCAGGACCGCCACCTCGTGCTCACCTGGGGTGAGCCGCTCGAGGCCGGTCTCGAGGACACGGCCGAGCGGTTCCTCGAGCGGACGATCGACTACTGGCGCCGCTGGGTGAAACGGACGCGCGTCCCACGCGACTACCAGCGCGAGGTCGTCCGCTCCGCGCTCGCTCTCAAGCTGCACCAGTACGAGGACACGGGCGCGTTGCTCGCCGCGACGACCACGAGCCTGCCCGAGTACCCGGGCTCGGGACGCACCTGGGACTACCGCTTCTGCTGGTTGCGCGACGCCTATTTCACGCTGAATGCGCTCGAGCGACTCGGCCATTCCGAGGAGATGGAGCTCTTCCTCGGGTACCTCCGCAACCTCTGCGAGGAACGCGGCGGTGTGCTCCAGCCCGCGTATCGGATCAACGGAGACTCCCACGCGGCGGAACGGGAGCTCGAGCATCTCGCGGGCTTCGACGGAGACGGGCCGGTGCGGATCGGCAATCAGGCGTTCGAGCACGTGCAGAACGACGTCTACGGCGAGATGGTGCTCGCGGTCAGCCGGCTGTTCCTCGACACCCGCTTCACCGGCGAGATCCCGCCCCGGACGGCCGCTGAAATGGTGCAGGGACTTGTCGACCAGATCGACGCGCGACTGGACGAGCCGGATGCAGGCCTGTGGGAGTTCCGCGGGAAGACGAGGCTGCACAGCTTCTCGGTGCTCATGCACTGGGCCGGAGCGCGGAGGGCGGTCGAGGTGGCTGAGGCACTCGGAGCCGCGGACCTTGCCGCGCACGCTCATCGCGTCGAACGGCGGGCCGCAGAGCTGCTCGAGGCCCGGTGCTGGAACGACGAGGTTGGTGCCCTGACGCAGGTCGCAGGCGAGCCGCAACTGGACGCTGCACTCTTGCTGGCCGTCCACCTCGGCTACCTCGCCGCAGACGATCCGCGCGCGACGTCCCATGTGGACGCGATCCGCGACGCTCTCTCAGTGGACGGCGGGCTACTGCGCCGCTACACGGCGCCCGACGACTTCGGCGTCACGCGGGCGGCGTTCACGGTCTGCACGTTCTGGCTCGTCGAGGCGCTCGTGCTCATCGGGCGAACGGACGAGGCGCGCGAGCTCTTCGACCGCCTGCTGGGCCTCCACAACGGCCTCGGTCTCTACTCGGAGGACATCCTCCCGGACACGCTCGAGCAGAGCGGCAACTTCCCGCAGACGTACAGCCACGTCGGGCTGATCAACGCCGCGTTCCGTCTGTCACGCCGCTGGGACTGACCAGGGTCTGACCCCACGGGTCTGACCCCCTTGGGACTGACCGGGGTCTGACCCCACGAGTCTGACCCCTTTCATTCGTCGTCTGGGGTCAGACCCCACGTCTCGCGTCGACCTTGGTCGCGCCGATTAGCGGCGCCGCTCGAAACGATCAGCAACTCAGGTGGTCCCGACGGAGTAGTTGCCCGCGGCGGCTCGTTGTCACAGGAACGCACCGTTGTGCGTCCTCCCTGGAATGACCGCTCCCGTCAGACACATCTGGGCCGCCCTCCTCGTCGTCTACGTCGTGTGGGGCTCGACGTACCTCGGGATCAAGATCGTCGTCGAGACGCTTCCGCCTCTCTTCGCCGCCGGCACTCGATTTCTCGCCGCTGCGGCGCTCCTAGCGGCGATCCTCGCGGTTCGCGGGACGACCCTCCGCATCACCCGGCGTGAGCTCGGGGCGAGCGCCGTCGCGGGCGGCCTCCTGCTCGGACTCGGGGTCGGCCTCGTGCACGTCGCGGAGACGCGGATCGACTCGAGCGTCGCCGCGATGATCGCGGGCACGGTGCCACTCCAGATCATCGTCATGCGGCTCGCAGCCGGAGAGAGCCCTGCCCGCGCCACGCGCCTGAGCACGCTCGCAGGTATCGCGGGACTCGGCCTCGTCGTCGCGCCCGGTCTCGGCGCCGGCTCGACCGCGCTTGGCCTCGCCGTGATGATCAGCGCGACCATGTTCTGGTCGACGGGATCGTTCTTCTCCCGTCGGCTGTCACTCCCGCGGAACCCGTTCGTGGCCACAGCCTACGAGATGGCCGCGGGCGGCGTGTTGCTGACGGGAGCCGCGTTCGCGCGCGGAGAGTGGGGTGAGCTCGACAGCGCGGCGTTCGCGCTCGACTCGGTTCTGGCGTGGATCTACCTGGTCGTCATGGGCTCGCTCGTGGGGTTCACGGCCTACGCCTGGCTCCTGCGCGTCGCTCCGATCTCGCTCGTCGTCACGCACCAGTACGTCAACCCGCTCGTGGCGATCGCGCTCGGAATGCTCTTCCTCGGTGAGCGCCCCAGCCCGTGGACGCTGGCCGGCGCGCTGCTCGTGATCGGCGCGGTGTACGTCGCGGTGCGTGCGGAGTCGCCTAGGAAGCGTCGACCCGCGACCGCTGCGCCGCGAGGAACTCCAGCAGATCAGAGCGCGTGAGGATCCCCGTCGGGCGACCTTCGCTCGCCACGACGACGGCCCCGCTCCCGCCCGAGAGCCCCTCGTAGACCTGGTTCACGGACGCATCGGCGTCCACAGCGGGTAGCGGAGGCTGCATGGCCACGGCGACGTCCTCGTTCAGCGCGTCGGCGTTGCGGAAGACGCGCTCGAGGAGCCCCCGCTCCTGCAGCGACCCGACGACGTCCGCGAGCGAGTCGACGGGCTCACCGCGCACGACCGGGAGCTGCGAGATGCCGTAACGCTGCATCACGTCGATCGCCGCGCCGACCTTCTCGTGCGAGCCGATCGTGACCAGGTCGGGGACCTCGTGGCCCACCCGGCGAAAACGGAGCACCTCCTCGACCGCAGGCGGCGGCGTCGTCCGCTCGAGGAAGCCGTACTGGATCATCCAGTTGTCGTCGTAGAACTTCGAGAGGTACGAGCGCCCGCTGTCCGGGAACATCATCAGGACGCGCGCGTCCGGGCCGAGCTTCTTGGCCACCTGCATCCCGGCCCATGCAGTCGAGCCCGTGGAGCCGCCGACGAGGAGCCCCTCTTCCCGCGCAAGTCTCCGCGCGGTGAGGAACGAGTCGCGATCCGAGACGCGCACCCATTCGTCCACGACCTCGGGATCGAGCGTGGCGGGCCAGCACTCCTTGCCGATGCCCTCGACCAGGTACGGGCCCTCGGGGTGCTCCTCGTCCGCGGTGAACATCGAGCCCTCGGGATCCACGGCGACGATCCGCACCTCCGGCCTGCGCTCCTTGAAGTACCGCCCCACGCCCGTGATCGTCCCGCCGGTGCCGACGGAGATGACGATGGCGTCGATCTCACC
The DNA here is from genome assembly GCA_035293125.1 of Gaiellaceae bacterium. Lineage (GTDB taxonomy): Bacteria > Actinomycetota > Thermoleophilia > Gaiellales > Gaiellaceae > GMQP-bins7. Next base: position 15,274 of record DATDOS010000117.1, read on the forward strand.
CCCGTCGGTCTGCTCCCAGAGCTCCGGGCCTGTCGTCGCGTAGTGCGCCTCGGGGTTCGACGGATTCGAGTACTGGTCGGGCTTGAAGCCACCGGGGATCTCCTCCGCGAGCCGATCCGAGACGGAGTAGTAGCTCTCCGGCGAGTGGGGATCGACGGCGGTCGGCGTGATCACGACCTCGGCGCCGTACGCGCGGAGCATCGAGATCTTCTCCTGGCTCATCTTGTCGGGCATGACGAAGATGCAGCGGTAGCCGCGAAGCGCGGCCGCAATCGCGAGGCCGACCCCGGTGTTGCCCGAGGTCGGCTCGACAATGGTGCCGCCCGGACGCAGCCGACCGTCGTTCTCGGCCGCCTCGATCATCGCGAGGCCTATCCGGTCTTTGACCGAGCCGCCGGGGTTCAGGTACTCGAGCTTCGCGAGAAGCTCGCCGGGAACGTCACGGCCGATACGCTCGAGCCGGACGATCGGCGTCCCGCCGACGAGCTCGAGAACCGTTGGGTACTCACGGCGGGCCATCGGAGCGGAAGCGTATCGGGCCGGGCGAGCCGCCCTCGGGTAGGGGCGAGATATATCTCGCCCCTACGACAACGCCCAGAAATCGCCGGTGAGGCCGAGCCCAGCAAGGATCGCCTGTGACTCGTCAGCCGACCTGGGCAGCCAGCCGGGATCGAGCCGGCTCCGCCACCATGCCCGCGCGAGCTCGTTCATCGTCGGTGCCTCCAGCGTGGCGCCTAGCTCGAAGCCGCGTTCGTCGAGCCATCGCCGTAGGTGCTCCTCCGACCGGAGGTAGACCATCGTGCTTCAGGTGAACCCGATGTCCTCCCACCAGCGTCGTGCGGGAACGAGGATGTGGCAGAGGGTGTCGGCGCCGTCGGCGAGCTCGCCGTCGCGGACGACTAGCCGCAGCGGGTCTCCACAACACGCACACTCGGTCGCGATCTCGCCGTCCGTGTGGAGGGCGCTAGGAATGCCGAGCGCGTCCCAGCAGCACGTTCCCGTCCAGGTGCGCCCGCCAGCCGTGACCCGGTGCGGCGTCGGCGCGAAGCAGAAGGGGTTCGCCATCCAGATCTCGGTCGTATCCGGGAAGAGAACCAGGGCGTGCGCATCGTGCAGACGCCGATACGCGTCCACGATATCGGGCTCGGGCAGTCCAAACGCCTCGGCCGTCTCCCTGGTGGTCGGTGGCCCGCCGTTTGCCACGACCGAGAAGTAGACGTGCCGGCGAACATCGAGTTCGAACGCGTCCATCGGGCGATCGTGGCACGTTACGTACCTTCCCGCAGGCCGCATCCGCAGCCGCGCCGATGGGGTCCAGGGGTCGTCGCGGCATCGTCGTGCCCGTGAAGCCGAGCGACGAGCATCATCAGCTCTGCACGATCGAGTTGATCGCCGAGGGCCACGCCGAACGCTGCCCGGGTGAGGGCTGCCCGTTCTGGGAGCGTGGCTTCGCGCTCACCCGGATCGAGTACGAGCTCAACGGCCGGCCCGAGGTCGCGCAGGTCCTGCTCGACCTGCGTCGCGAGCTCGAGGCGGGTCGCGCCGTCGAGATCGAGGAGGCGCGGTCCCGCTTCGCCCACATCCTCAACGAGGACGACGGGATCGCCGAGACGAGCGCGGGGAGGGGTGCCGGAGTGGTCGAGAGCGCCATCGGGCGGCAAGCTCGAGCGGACGCGTGGTCGACTGAGCGAAGTCTGTCTTCGAGGAGGGATATGTGCACGCACGGGTCAGCGTTTTCCAGATGACACCCGATGACGTCGATGCAGGCGTCGAGTACGGGCGCGGAACGATCCCGCCGATGATGGAGATCGAGGGCTTCCGGGGGAACTTGGCTCTCGTCGACCGGGAGGCAGGGCGGATCCCTCGATCACTCTGTGGGAGTCGGAGGAGGCCATGAGAGCGAGCGAAGAGCGCGCCGATGCAATGCGATCGAGCGGAGCTGCGGCAATCGCTGCGAGTGTCGTCTCCGTCGATCGCTACGAGGTCGGGTACTTCATCCAGCCGTAGGCCTTCGGGGTCAGACCCGTGGGGTCTGACCCCAGTCAGTGCCTGAAGTGTCTCCTGTGGGTGAACACCATCGCGGCGCCCGCGGCCGAGACAGCGTCGATCACCTCGGCGTCACGCTTCGAGCCGCCCGGTTGGACGAGCGCCGTAACGCCGGCGTCCAGCGCGAGCTGCGGCCCGTCCGCGAACGGGAAGAACGCGTCCGACGCGAGCGCGGCGCCCTCGAGCGAGTGTCCGAGCTCACGCGCCTTCACGACGGCGATGCGCACCGCGTCCACACGGCTCATCTGGCCCGCCCCGATCCCGATGGTCTGTCGTCCCTTGGCCAGCGCGATCGCATTCGAGCTCACGTGCTTGACCACCCGCCAGGCGAAGAGCAGGTCGTCCCACTGCTCCTCCGTGACGCGCCCACAGGCGACGTCCATGCCTTCGCGCTCGGCGACGTCCCAGTCGCGCTCCTGCACGAGCAGCCCGCCGAGCACGCGCCGGTAGTCCGGCTCCACCTCGACGAGCGCGCGGCGCTCGGTGTCGTTGAGGATTCGCACCGAGGTCTTTCGCGCGAGTGCCTCCATCGCCTGCTCGTCGTAGCCGGGCGCGAAGAGCACCTCGACGAACTCCTCCACGAGCCGCTCGCCGAGCGCCGCGCTGACGGCGCGGTTCAAGACGACCACGCCGCCGTACGCGGAGACCGGGTCGGCGGCGAGGGCCCGCGCGTACGCCTCCTCGATCGTCTCGGCGACTGCGACACCGCACGGGTTGCCGTGCTTGACGATCACGCACCCGGGCTCCTCGAACTCGCGCGCGAGGAGCCGCGCCGCCGAAAGGTCGTTGAGGTTGTTGAACGAGAGCGGCTTGCCGCGCACCTGCTCGACGCGTGAGAGGAGATGTGTTCGCCGGCCCCGCTCGAGGTAGTACGCCGAGCGCTGGTGCGGGTTCTCGCCGTACGCGAGGTCGAGGGCCTTGTCGAAGGCCGGAACGAGCGTCTCGGGCAGGAGCTCGTCGCGCTGGAACCAGCGCGAGATCGCGGATTCGTACGCGGCCGTCGCGGCGAAGGCGATCCCGGCGAGCCGCCGGCGCGTGGCGAGCGAGGTTTCGCCGCCACCCGCCCGAAGCTCGGCGAGGACGTCGTCGTAGTCCGCGGGACGGCAGACCGGTGTCACCGACGCGTGGCTCTTCGCCGCCGCCCGGAGCATCGCCGGCCCGCCGACGTCGATCATCTCGACGGCCTCCTCGTCCGCCGTATCGAGCCGCTGCGCGACGAGCTCGAACGCGTACAGGTTCACGCAGACGAGGTCGAACGGCTCGATCCCGTGCTCTTCGAGCGTGGCGAGATCATCCGGGGCGTCACGCCGCGCGAGGATCCCGGCGTGGATCCGGGGGTGGAGCGTCTTCACGCGACCGCCGAGCATCTCGGGGAAGGCGGTGACCTCTTCGACCCGCCTCACGGCGAGGCCCGCGTCCTCGAGCGCCGTCGCCGTCCCACCGCTCGCAACCAGCTCGAAGCCGAGGTCGACGAGGCCTCGCGCAAACGGCACGAGGCCGGTCTTGTCGTAGACCGAGATCAGCGCGCGCACAGCTCTCGAACGACCTTCGGGAGAAGCCTGTGCTCGACCTCGTGAACTCGCGTTCGCAAGGTGTCGACCGAGTCTCCGGGAAGGACCGGGACCGGCTCGCTCGCGATCACTGCACCCGTGTCCACCCCCTCGTCCACGTAGTGCACCGTCGCAGCGGCCGCGTCGGCGCCGGCTGCGAGCACGTCCTCGAGCGGATGCGCACCCGGGAACTCGGGGAGCGGCGCGGGATGCACGTTGACGACGCGGCTCGGGAACCGCTCGAGGAACGAGGGGCGCAGGAGGTGCATGTACCCCGCGCAGACGACGACCTCG
>DATDOS010000118.1:0-2221 GCA_035293125.1 Gaiellaceae bacterium
GCGAGGCCGAGCGCTCCTTCCGCGACCTGAAGACGACGCTCGAGCTGCGCCCCGTCTTCCACCGCCTCGAGCAGCGCATCCGCGCGCACATCGTCGTCTGCTGGCTGGCGCTGCTCTTGATCCGCCTCGCCGAGCGCAAGAGCGGGCACAGCTGGCGGCGGATCGCCACCGAGCTGCAGCGGCTGCATCTCGTCACCCTGCAAGGTGCCGCCGGCACCGTCCAGCAGACCACCCGGTTGACCGACGCCCAGCGCGCCATCCTCGCCGCCCTCGATATCGAGCCCCCGCCGCGCATCACCGCGCTCGAGCCCGCCTGAGAGCCCCGCCGCCGCCCTTCCCCGTGTGGGCACACGGCTCTCAGCCCGCCTTACCGCAAAAAGCCCTGCTCCCGAGCCGCTTCTAGCGCAACCGTGTGTCCATCAACTGCGGAACTCGGGTGAAGCCAGACCCCGAAAAGTGAACTACCTCGATTGCCTGATGGATCGGCTCATGAAGGAGATCGCCACGTACCTCGCGTTCGTGGACATCACCCGCAAGCCGGTCACACCCACACCCAAGTTCTCACTAATGAAATAAGGAGTTGAAGACACGATGAGATCGATCAACTTGAAGACGGGCCTCGCGCTCGTGATGTCGGCGCTCGCAGTGGCAGCGTCCAGCGTCGGCGTGGCGCTCGCATCCCATGGACCCAACCAGAAGGTGCTGGTCGACACCTACGGGAATCTCCGGATGAGGATCGTCGAGGGCGAGTTCGTTCCGAAAGCAGACGAGCCCCGCTTCGACTCGGGTTGGCACACGCATCCGGGGCCGGCCATCGTGCAGGTCAAGTCGGGCACGTTCGAGATCACCCAGAATGGCTGCGCCGCGACCAACGTCGGACCTGGCCAGACGTACATCGAGATCCCGAACACGCCCATCCGCGCGGTCTCCCAGGGAGCAGTGAAGTGGACGACGACGCTGCTCCTCTGGAATACCGGTGGGTCGGCTGCCCCTTCGCCGCCGCCGGCGACGAACGTGTCGAGCCCGTGCCCGTAGCGGTCGGGGATACCGAGTAGACGGAGCTCACCCGGTGCTCGGCTTCGGCCGAGCGCCGGGTGCGGCTCAGGCATCGAGCCGGACCCGAACGGCCTCGCCGACCTCGACGACGGCGTAGTGGCCGGCCGCGACCGGGCCGGGGTTGACGATCCGACTCGCGCCGATCAGATCCTCGCCTCGCGACTCGTGGATGTGGCCGCAGAGGACGAGGTCGGGCTGCTCCCTTTCGACGAGTGCGCGCAGCGACGGGCTACCGACGTGCTCGCCCGAGCGCAGCCGATCGCATGCTGTCCCGTGGGGCGGTGCGTGCGGACACAGGATTCGGATCCGACATGCCTTCACTTCTTCGAGGCCTGCTGCGGCTTGGGCGGCGAAATCGCGATCAGGAAGCTCGTGCGGCGTGTGCAGGGGAGAGTGAGGAGCGGCCGAAGCGCCCGCGATCCCGACGTCGCCGACGACGACTCCGCGACCGTCGAGCGAGACCCCGAGCTCGACGAGCCGGGCGTCGATCGCAGGCGAGTCCATGTTGCCGGCGACGGCCAGAAGGCGAGGCACGAGCAGTCGCCACGACTCGATCGCCCGCTCCGCGTCGTCCGGCGTTCCGGCAGTTGTGATGTCGCCGCCGACGACGAGGACGTCCACTGGTCCCGTCTCTGCGAGCGCTCGAGGCACGGCGTCGAAGCGGTCGTGGACGTCGACGACGTACGCGAGCCTCATCGGGTGGGCGAGCCTACCGCCGTCAGTGAGATGTGGTCGCGCCGCACTCGAACGAGTCACTCTCCACGGACGAGCGCGACTGCCGTCGTGGGAGGGGAGCTGGCTCGAGCGCGCGCCGCGCGAGCTCATCGTGGATTGCGTGTGCGCCAAGCGTGGCGAGCATTCGATAGAAGGAAGAGTGCTCGGCGGCTTGCCCAACCTCGGCGAAGAAGGTGGGGAGCCAGCGACCGGCGTGATCGGTCAGGAACGACGCGCCGATCTCATCCAAGAGCTCGACGTCTTCGTCGCTCTCGGTGGCCGCCAGACGCCTGAGCTCGAGAAACGCGAGGAACTCGAGCTCGCAGCCCGCATGGTCGGGCCGCTCGGCCGCGGGCCCGTTCGGCTCCGCGCCGAATGCACGGTAGAAGGCCGCGACGTCCGCCATCTGCCGTCCCTGCCGAATGGGGTCGAGCTCGTAGCTGCCCTCGTA
>DATDOS010000119.1:0-2229 GCA_035293125.1 Gaiellaceae bacterium
CATCGCGTGGAACACGCTGAACGCGCTCGTCGGCAACTACGACTGGAAGGGTGGGATGTCGAAGGCGACGACGTACAGCATCACCGCCGACAAGGACGGCGAGCCGATCGAGGGCATGCCGTTCTTCATCACCGACATGCACCCGGCGAAGCTCAAGCCGTTCGGCATCTCGAGCATTCGCCACGACGCCTCCTACGAGAAGTCGACGATCTTCGCCGACTACCCGGCGAAGCGCCCGTGGTACCCGCTCGCGAGCGACGTGTACCAGGAGATCATCCCGTCGATCGGGGACGCCTACCCGTACCCGATCAAGGCGCTGTTCCTGTACATGGGCACGCCTGTGTACGCGCTTCCGGGCGGGCACACGAACATCGAGATCCTGTCCGACCCGAAGAAGCTGCCGCTGTTCGTGACCAGCGACATCGTCGTCGGAGAGACGTCGATGTACTCCGACTACGTCTTCCCCGACCTCACGTACCTCGAGCGCTGGGAGTTCGCCGGGTCGCATCCCAACATCGTCGAGAAGGTGCAGCCGATCAGGCAGCCGGTGATCGCCCCGCTCACCGACAGCGTGACGATCTACGGCGAGGAGCAGCCGCTCTCGTTCGAGGCGATGCTGTTCGGGCTCGCCGAGAAGCTCGAGCTCCCGGGCTTCGGCCCTGACGGGCTCGAGCAGGGCAGGCCGCTGACCCGGCCGGAGGACCTCTACCTATTGATGGCGGCCGACGTCGCGGCGGGGGACAAGGAGAACCCGGTCGAGCCGGCCTCCAAGGCCGAACTCGACCTCTTCGTTGCCGCCCGCACGCATCTGCCGAAGACCGTCTTCGACCCCGACCGCTACCGGAAGATCGTCGGCGACGAGTGGTGGGCGCGGACGGTGACAGTGCTCTCTCGCGGCGGCCGCTTCGACGACGAGGGGTACGACGGCGAGATGCTGAAGAACGCCTACGGCAAGCAACTCAACCTCTACCAGGAGAAGACCGCCAAGGCCGTCAACGCGATGACCGGCGATCACTACCCCGGCGTCGCGGTGTACATTCCGGCCCCACGCTCGTCGGTCGGCGATGACGTCGTCGACAAGGGGTTCCCGCTCCGCCTGATCACATTCCGCGAGATCTCCCACACGAAGTCGAGAACCGCCGCGAACTACTGGCTGCTCGACCTCCTGCCCGAGAACCACCTGCTGATCAGCACGACCGACGCGAGGGAGCTCGGGTTCTCGGACGGCGACTGGGCACGTCTCGTCTCGGCCACGAACTCGGACGGCGCGTGGCCGATCGGAAACGGCCAGACGTGGCCAATGGTCGGCAAGCTCAAGGTCATCGAAGGGCTGCGACCAGGCATCGTCGCGTTCTCGCTGGGGCACGGCCACTGGGCCTACGGCGCACGCGACATGGTCATCGACGGGGACACCGTGAAGGGCGATCGTCGCCGCGCCGCCGGCTTCCACGGAAACGCGGCCATGCGGCTCGACCCGCACCTCAAGAACACGTGCCTGGCCGACCTCACGGGAGGCAGCGCCGTGTTCTACGACACCTCGGTCAAGCTGGAGCCTGCGAGCGAGTCCGACGCGGCAGCGCCTGTGGCCGTCTGAGAGCTCCACCTCCCGGAGCGGCTGGGGAGCGGCACCGTGCCGCTCCCCAGCGTCGAGGGTGGTCGCATCGGCCGACGGGCCCGCATCCGTGCTCGCGTCGATGCACTCTTCGGGAAGCTACTCATCTAAAGTTGTCGATGAGTCGCTAATGTAGGAGAGGTGTCTGAGAGTTCCCTGATCGACTGCTGCAGCCCGCTGGTACGCCCGACCTTGTCGGGGGCGCAAGCCGTCGAGCTGGAGCGATTGTTCAAGGCGCTCGCCGATCGCCACCGCGTGAAGATCCTGAACCTGCTCGCCGGTGCCGACGGCCCTGTCTGCGTCTGCACGCTCATGCCGGCGCTCGGGCTCGCCCAACCAACCGTGAGCTACCACCTGAAGCTGCTGCTGGACGCCGGTTTGCTCGAGCGGGAGCGCCGAGGACGCTTCGCCTACTACGGGATCACGCCTCGGGCGCTCGATCGCCTCGGGGAGTTGGTGCGCGGCGCCCCGGCAGTGGAGGAGCGAGCCGCATGAGACGCCCTGTGTCAACCCCGGCCTTCCCGCGCGTTCCTCGGACGTCCAACCCCAGAAAGTGCTCTGCACTTTCCGGGGGCCCCGAAACCCCGCTCGCGGTGCCAGGCCGGAGGGAGAAGAAC
>DATDOS010000120.1:0-31136 GCA_035293125.1 Gaiellaceae bacterium
CAGGAGCTCCGCTCGAAGCCACGCGAGCATCTCCTCCCAGTAGTCCCCGTCGAAGAGCACGAGCGGGAAGTCCTCGATCTTCCCCGTCTGGATGAGGGTCATCGTCTCGAACAGCTCGTCGAGCGTGCCGAAGCCGCCGGGGAAGATGACGAACCCTTCCGCAGCCTTCACGAACATCGTCTTCCGGGCGTAGAAGTGGTGGAACGTCAGCGCGACGTCCAGGTACGGGTTCGGGGCCTGCTCGTGGGGAAGCTCGATGTTGAAGCCCACGGAGAGCCCGCCACCGTCTCGTGCTCCCCGGTTGGCCGCTTCCATGACCCCCGGGCCGCCCCCCGTGATCACGGCGAAGCCCGCTTCCGCAAAACAGCGCCCGACCTCGCGGGCGGCCGCGTACGTGGGCGTTCCCTCGGGGGTGCGCGCCGACCCGAAGATCGTCACGGCCGGACGATCGATCTGCCGCACGGCCTGGAACCCGGCCAGGAACTCCGCCGCGATCAGCGAGACGTCGCTGGTGGGAGTCTCGATGCGGGTCTCGAGCGTCCGGGTGTCGAGATCGCGCGTCCCCGCCATCAGAAGTCGCGCTCGACGTGCGTAGCGGACATGGCCAGCGCGAGCACCAGGACGAGCCCGAGGTACACGACCCCGACCGTCGCCCGCTGACGCGCCGGCAGACGGTAGTAGGCCGCGGCGCTCCCCCGCTCCCTCCAGCGTCGCCAGAGATCGAGCCCGCCGACGATGACGATGAGTATCAGGATCGGGTTCGGGCGCAAGACGACGAGCGCCACCATCATCAGGAGCCCCAGGAACCAGAAGATGGGGTGCAGCGCCCCAGCCGCCCGGCCCCCGTCCAGGGGCACGATCGGGATCAGGTTGAAGAGGTTCAGGAAGAACCCGACGAATGCGAGCGCGACCAGGAGGTCGGAGCCGGTCGCCTCACCCGCGACCCAACACGCGGCGGCGCCGACGGATCCGAGGATCGGGCCGGCGAGAGCGACGCGCGCCTCCTTCCAGGCGTCGTCCGGAAGCTCCCTCATCCCGATCACAGCACCGAGGAACGGGATGAAGAGCGGCGCGCTCGCAGGCACACCCTGGCGGCGCAGCTCCAGCACGTGCCCGAGCTCGTGCACGAAGATCAGGAGCACGAAGCCGATCGCGAAGGGAAGGCCCCAGATCCATGCGTAGGCGGCGATCGAGACGAGCATCGACCCGCCCGTCGTCACGACCTTGAGCTTGAGGAGCAGCCCCCCGAACTTGAGGATGAGGAAGCCGAGGCCGACGAGCGGCGCGCCGAGCTTGCGCACGACATCGCCGAGCCCCCAGCGCGGATGCACGGGCTCGTACCCGCGCCCACCTTCGACCGACGATTCCGAGTTCGGGAAGCTCGGTGGCTCCGGGGCCTCGGTCGGCTGGAACCGAGGATCCGGCTCTTGCCCTACGACCCCTGGCCGATCCACTCTTCACCCCCCACATACATCTCTTTCTTCCAGAGCGGGACCGAGACCTTGAGCTCGTCGATCGCGTCCTTGCATGCGGCGAGGGCAGCGGCCCGATGTGCGGCCGACACCGCGATCACGACGCTCGTCTCGCCGATCTCCACGCGGCCGATCCGGTGGTGGATCGCGACCTCGCAGAGATGGTGGCGGCGCTTCAGGTCGTCGGCCAGATCCGCCATGACCTGCTCGGCCATCCCCTCGTACGCCTCGTACTCGAGGTAGAGGACCTCACGCCCCCGCGAGCGGGCGCGCGTCGTCCCCACGAAGGTGGCGATCGCGCCCGCCTCCTCGTCCCGCACTTGCACAACAGCCTCCTCGATCGAAAGCGGTTGCTCGGAGAGGCGAAACCGACCTTGTGGCTCAGAGCCACTTGGCGGCTCTTCCCCGCCGGAGACGGGCGGGATCACCGCGACCTCGTCCCCGGTCGAGAGCCGGCTTCCACGATCGGCGTACGCGCGGTTCACGGCGTAGAGCAGCCCTGAGGGCTCCTCGCCGAGCTCGAGCGCGGGCCACACGTCGCCGACGACGGCGCCGTCCGGAAGCTCGACCTCCACACTCCCCGATCCCGCGCGCTCCCGCAGAGCCGCGAACAGCCTCACCTGAATCTTCACGAGAGGAGGGTATCCGCCGGTTGCCTCCCAGCCCGTGACATGTTAGGTACCGCACATGGCAACGACGCTCGACGGGGCCACGCTGAACGACCAAGTCTACGACGAGCTGCGGACGCGCATGCTCACCCGACAGCACGCGCCCGGCGCGAAGCTCAGCCTGCACGGGCTCGCCGCTGAGCTCGGAGTGTCTCGGAGCCCCGTGCACCACGCGCTCACAAGGCTCGTCTCGGAAGGCCTCTTGAGCGTGAGGCCGCGTCGGGGCTATTACGTGACCCCGGTCACCGTCCAAGCGCTCGCGGACGGATACGAAGTGCGGCTCGCGCTCGAGCTGCTCGCGGCCGAGCGCACCGTGGGCACGTTGGAGGACGCTGCTCTCCAGACGTTCGAGACGCTTCTGGAGGCCACCGCCGCGGCGATCTCGCACGAGCAGTGGGACTCGGCGAACGCGGCGTTTCACGAGTACCAGATCGACCTCGCGGGGAACGAGCTCCTCTCGCACTTCTACCGCGAGCTCTCGGTGAACCTGATGATGCAGGTCATCCGTGGCGGCCACGTCGAAGGTCACGCGAACCTCGTCACGGAGCACCGGCGGATCGTCGAGGCCTTCGAAGCGGGAGACCGTGTGGCCGCAGAGCGCGCGATCCGCGACCACATCGAGACGGGAAGGCGCATCGCGCTCGACGCGATCGAGCGGGCGGGGGGCGTGCTTTAGCTCCGGGGAACCCGTGGTTCCCCGGACCGGCAGCACATGCCGTGATCTTCGACGAGTCCGGGCACATTCTCCTGACTCGGCGGGCCCGAGCTCGGTGAGCGTCAAGTATCCGAGCCGCACTCCCTGGACGAGCCGTACGATGCGGCAATGCCGTCCGCCGAGGACCGCCGGCTGACCGACTCCGGCATCGAGGTCAAGCCCGTCTACACGGCAGACGACCTCCCGCCGCGCGAGCTCGAGCTCCCCGGCGAGTTCCCGTTCACCCGCGGCCCCTACGCAACGATGTACCGCGGGAAGCCGTGGACGATGCGCCAGTACGCAGGCTACGGCTCCGCGGAGGAGACGAACGCGCGCTTCCGCTACCTCCTCGAGCGCGGGCAGACCGGGCTCTCGGTCGCGTTCGACCTGCCAACGCAGCTCGGCTACGACTCCGACGACCCGCTCGCCGAGGGCGAGGTCGGACGAACGGGAGTCGCGATCGACTCCCTCGCCGACATGGAGGTGCTATTCGACGGGATCCCGCTCGAAGACGTCTCGACCTCGATGACGATCAACGCGCCGGCTGCGCTCCTGCTCCTCCTCTACGAGCTCGTCGCCGAGGGCCAGGGAGTACCGGGAGAGAAGCTGCGAGGCACCGTTCAGAACGACGTGCTCAAGGAATACGTGGCGCGGGGGAACTACATCTTCCCGCCGCGCCCCTCGATGCGGCTCACGACAGACCTCTTCGCGTACTGCGCCGAGCGGCTCCCCGAGTGGAACACGATCTCGATCTCCGGGTACCACATCCGCGAGGCCGGCGCGAGCGCAGCCCAGGAGCTGGCGTTCACGCTCGCCAACGGCATTGCCTATTGCGAGGCGGCGGTCGCGGCAGGCCTCTCCCCCGATGCCTTCGGCGAGCGGCTCTCGTTCTTCTTCAACGCGCACAACCACTTCTTCCAGGAGGTCGCGAAGTTCCGGGCCGCACGCCGCCTGTGGGCGGGGATCATGCGCGAGAGATTCGGCGCGACGAACCCACGCGCGCTCGCCCTTCGCTTCCACGCGCAAACCGGCGGCTCGACACTCACCGCCCAGCAGCCCGAGAACAACGTCGTTCGGGTCGCGATCCAGGCGCTCTCGGCCGTATGCGGCGGCGCGCAGTCGTTGCACACCAACTCGTTCGACGAGGCGCTCGCGCTCCCCACCGAGCACGCCGCCACGATCGCCCTCCGCACGCAACAGATCCTCGCGTCCGAGGCAGGCACGACCGATGCCGCCGATCCGCTCGGCGGCTCCTTCTTCGTCGAAGCGCTGACAGACGAGCTCGAACAGCGAGCCAGGGAGTTGATCTCCCGCGTGGACGACCTGGGCGGCGCGGTCGCGGCGATCGAGCAGGGTTTCGTGCAGGCGGAGATCGAGGCGTCGGCGTTTCGCTACCAGAGGGAGGTCGAGTCGGGTGAGCGAGTCGTCGTCGGTGTGAACCGCTTCACCGAGGGCGATCGGGGACCGGTCGATCTGCTCCACGTCGATCCCGAGATCGAGCGGCGCCAGCGGGAGCGTACGAGTCTGGTCCGAGCGGAACGGGACACGGCCGCCGCGGAGAGTGCGCTCGCCGAGATCCGTCGAGTCGCGGAGGGTGGCGCGAACCTCCTCCCACCCATGCGCGAGGCCCTCCGCGCGCGCTGCACCGTGGGCGAGATCTGCGGCGCGTTGCGCGAGCTATGGGGTACATATGACGCCTCCCAGCATGCGTAGCGCCGTCCGGATCGCGATCGCCGCGGCCTCGCTCCTTGCCCTCGCGATCCCGCTCGCGGCGCTCGCGGCGTCCCGCGGCGGCGGCGCGGAAACGGCACACGCAGCGGCGCCGAGCTTCACGCGGGACGTCGCTCCGGTCATCGCCGACAAGTGCGCCGGCTGCCACCAGACCGGCGGGATCGCCCCCTTCCCGCTCGAGACGGCCCGCCAGATCTCGGCGAACGCGAGCCTCATCGGGGCCGCTGTCCAGGCGCGGGTGATGCCTCCGTGGCCTCCGGGAGCCCGCTCCCCGGCGTATGTGGGGCAGGACGAGCGCATCCTCAGCACGCCAGAGCGCGTGGCGATCCTCGCCTGGGCCAAGGCCGGCGGGAAGGTGGACGGCCCCGCTAGGCGACCGCGACCGCCGAAGCCCGTCGAGCTGAGCGACGGTGAGTCTCTCCTCGACCTCCGGATGCCGACTGCATACCGGCCCTCTGCTCCGAAGGGCGTCACCGACGACTACCGCTGCTTCCTGCTCGACCCGAAGCAGGCCGACGACACGGCGGTCACGTCGGCTCGGATCGATCCCGGCCAGCCGAAGGTCGTCCACCACGTGATCCTGTTCCGCATCGAGCAGGCCCAGATCGCCGAGGGGAAGCGGCTCGACGCGGCCACAGCGGGGCCCGGCTGGTCCTGCTTCGGTGGAACCGGTCTTCCGGCCGGAGGCAGCGCGGCCGCCGCCCAGGACGCGCTCGACGACGCGAACTGGGTAGCCGCCTGGGCGCCCGGCTGGGGCGGGGACCGGCTCCCAAACGGAACGGGTGTGCCCCTGCCCGCAGGAAGCCAGATCGTGATGCAGGTCCACTACAACCTCCTGAACGGCCGCGCACCGGATCGCTCGCGGGCGCTCCTCACGGTCGCACCAGCCTCCGCAGAGCTCGAGCCGGTCCAGACGATGCTGCTACCGGGGCCCGTCGAGCTCGCGTGCGTGAAGGGCGAGGCCGGACGGCTCTGTAGCAGGACGGAAGCGCTCTTCGAGCTCTCCCGCAAATACGGCGTGACCTCTGCTCTCGTCCCGGCGTTTCTGCTCTATCTCTGCCGCGGAAGCGCAGCCAGCCCGCGGCCGAGCGCGGTCTCGACATGCGACCGGCGCATCACGTCTCCGACGACGATCCACCGCGTGGTGGGACACATGCACCTTCTGGGCGCGTCGATCAAACTCGAGCTCAACCCCGGCGCATCACGGGCGCGGGTGCTGCTCGACATCCCGCGCTGGGACTTCCACTGGCAGAACGCCTACACGCTCGCCCAACCCGTTAGAGCAGAGCCGGGCGACGTGGTCCGCGTCACGTGCCGCCACGAGACGCACAAGCGGATGCAAGGCGGTAACGGCATCCCGAAGACACCCCGCTACGTCCTCTGGGGTGAGGGGACGACCGACGAGATGTGCCTGGGGATCCTCCAGGTGACGCGCGGGTAGGCCCGCGATTCCAGGCTACGACGCGCGCCGGCGCTCCAGGTACTCGCGAATCACCTTCTCGCGCCCCCGCCGAAGGATCGCGAGCGTCTCCACTATCGGCGCGACAACCGCGCGGGCGACCAGAACGTGACGTGACCGCTCGGGGACGTCGCGGATGAAGTCGACGGTGAACTCATCCCGACCCCGGTGCACGCGCGCCCTGTTCGCCCATGAACCGACGAGGACGATCGAGTCCAGGGCGTAGTCGTCGAACGGCTCGTGCGGCTCGCTCACCCGTCGATCGTATGCAGCCGGTCGTCATGTCACGGGCACGAGACCGTGCCGGAAGCGTCACGATGGCTCCACAAAGGATGAAGATCCTCCTCGTCTCCCAGATGTACCCGGGCCCGGACGATCCGGACCTCGGCGTCTTCGTCGCCAACCTCGAGCGCGAGCTCGCCGCACGCGGTCACGAGCTCGAGCGCGCGGTGGTCGATCGGCGCGGCGGTGGACGGGGACGACACCTCGGGCTCGCCCGCGATGCAATCCGCACCGCGAGGCGGTTCCGACCGGACGTGCTCTACGCGCACTTCCTCGTGCCCGCAGGCCTCGCCGCCGCGCTCGCCTCGCGTGCGCCACTCGTCGTCACGGCCCACGGCCAGGACGTCCGCAACGTCGGGGTGATTCCGGGCGCGCGGGCAGCGACGAGGTACGTCGTCCGGAGGGCCGCCACGGTCGTCGCAGTCTCCCGCTGGCTGAAAGCGGAGATCGAGAGCGCGGTGCCCGAGGCACTGGGCAAGACCGAGGTCGTCGACTGCGGCGTCGACCTCGAGCGCTTCGCGCTGCGCGACGCCGTCGAGGCACGGCGGGCGGTCGGCTGGCAGGACGACGGGACGGCGTTTCTGTGCTTGGGAGCACTCTCGGAGCGCAAGAACGTCCTCCGCCTCGCCCGGGCGTTCGAACGCCGCGGGGAGGGCACGCTCACGTTCGTCGGTGACGGTCCCCTGCGCGCGGCGCTGGAAGGACGCCGTGCGATCCGTGTCGCCGGCCGCGTCCGCCACGACGATGTGCCCACCTGGATTGCTGCGTGCGACGTCCTCTGCCAGCCGAGCCTCGTCGAGCCGTTCGGTCTCGCAACGCTCGAGGCGATGGCCTCGGCGCGGTCGGTCGTGGCCACACGGGTCGGCGGCCCGCCGGAATTCGTGACTCCCGAGGCAGGCGTTCTCGTCGACCCGGAGGACGAAGAGACGCTCGCCTCGGCACTCTCCCGGGCGGCGGCTCTCCCTCGCCCGAACCTCGCCGGCCGCGATGCGGCAGGCGATCACGACGTCAAGCTGCAGGCGGCACGGGTGGAGGCAATCCTCCAGCGAGCCGCTCGAGGCCGGCAAGCCTGACCTCGACGAGCGGCCGAACCGCCTCCTCGAGGCCAGCCTCGCGTGCAACGACCAGCGCCTCCTCGTACGTCTGGCGCACCTTCCCCGGGTCGACCCCCTGCTTCAGCCGGTTGTCGCCGGTCACGAGGAGCTTCTGGATGCGCGCCCGCGCCTCCCCTTCCGTCACCGGTGGAGCGTAACCCCGCTGCTACCCTTGCGCCCCGATGCCTTGGCTTCAGATCTTCGCGGTCGTCCAGGTGCTCCTGAGCGCCTTCCTGATCACACTCGTGCTCATGCACTCGGGCCGCGAGGCCGGTATGGGCGGGCTCGGGTTCACGCCACACTCGCAGGGCGGAACGCACATCGTCGAGCGGAACCTGACCCGGCTCACGGTCGTCGTCGCGGCGGTGTTCGGGCTGAACACCGTGCTCCTGTTCCACCTTCTCTAGAATCCACGTAGCGCGCGCTGGTGGCGGAATTGGTAGACGCGCTAGGTTGAGGGCCTAGTGGCCACTTAGGCCGTGGAGGTTCAAGTCCTCTCCAGCGCATGCGTCACGAAGGCGGCTCAGAGCCGCCTTCGTATTGAATGAGGCCGCGTGCGCCTCTACTCGGACCTCGCGCCCTGGTTCCATCTCCTCACGCATCCGTCTTCCTACGAGGAAGAAGCCTCGTACTACACGCGGGTGCTCGAGGCGGCGAGCGACGGTCGCGCCCGCACGCTTCTCGAGCTCGGCTCGGGAGGCGGGAACAACGCCTCGTACCTGAAGCAGCGCTTCGACTGCACGCTGACGGACATCTCCGAGGGGATGCTCGAGTTGAGCAGGACGATCAACCCGGAGTGCAAGCACGTCCAGGGCGACATGCGCACCCTGAGGCTCGGTCGCACGTTCGATGCGGTGTTCGTCCATGACGCCGTCGCATACCTGACGACTGAGCCCGACTTGGGCGCGGCGATAGAGACCGCGGCCGCGCACACGCGTCCGGGCGGCGTCACGCTGATCGTGCCCGACGCGGTTCGCGAGACATTCTCTCCGGGCACCGATCACGGCGGGCACGACGGACCGGACGGCCGCTCGCTCCGCTACCTCGCATGGACGTACGACCCCGACCCCGACGACACGACGTACGAGGTGGACTTCGCCGTGATCCTGCGCGAGCCTGGCCGGCCGCCGCGTGTCGAGCACGACCACCACACGCTCGGGATCTTCGCGCGGGGCGTCTGGCTCGATCTGCTGCGCAAGGCCGGGCTCGAGCCGATCGAGGTGGACGCCGGCGACCCGCATGCGGGGGAGCACGAAGTGTTCGTCGCGCGCCGCCCGTCTTGACGTCATCCGAAAGGATCTCTACTCTCCCTGACGAACATACGTTCGTCCCCGAGAACTGGAGACCCGATGCTCACGACACGTCAACAGGAGATCTGGCAGTTCCTCGCCGAGTACGTGGACGGCCACGGTTACCCGCCGACCGTGCGCGAGATCGGAGACGCTGTCGGGCTTGCCTCCCCTTCCACCGTTCACGCTCACCTCGCCAACCTCGAGCGGGCCGGTCTGTTGCGACGAGACCCGACGAAGCCGCGTGCGATCGAGCTGGTCGGGCGACGCCGGGCCGAGACGTCCCCGCACGCAACACCTACTCCGGTGCTGCCCCTCGTGGGCCGCATCGCGGCCGGCGGACCGCTCCTGGCGGAGGAGGCCGTCGAGGACAAGATCGCCGTCCCGGAGCCACTCGGCCGTAACGCCGACTTCCTGCTTCGCGTCAAGGGCGAGTCGATGATCGAGGCCGGCATCCTCGACGGCGACATCGTGGTCGTCCGCCGGCAGGACGACGCTCGCGCAGGCGATGTCGTGGTGGCTCTCGTCGGCGACGACGAGACGGCGGACGAGGCGACGGTCAAGACGTTCCACCGCGAGAAGGACGGTCGTATCCGCTTGCAGCCCGAGAACAGCGCGCTCGAGCCGCTGTATCCCGAGCACGTGCAGATCCTCGGCAAGGTGACAGGCGTCTTCAGGACCCTCGGATGACGCTCGAGCCGGTCAATCTGGCACCGCTGAATCGGACGCTCGACCAGGAGCTTGCAGCTCTCGTTCGAGGAGCGAGTCTCGAGTGCCTGGTCTGCGGCGAGTTCGTCCTCCGCTTGCGGGGTGCGCTGGCGTGTCCCGAGTGCCGCTCGATCCTGGCCGGGGGCAGCGTGCTCGCCGAGGGCTGGGAGCTGCCTGAGTTCGAGCTACCATCGGTCGTGCAGGCCGGGTGACCGCGGATCGCTCTGCTGTTCACAGCAGGGGGACTCGAGGAAAGTCCGGACACCGCAGGGCAGGACGCTGGGGAGACCCAGGCGGCGAAAGCCGACGGAAAGTGGAACAGAAAGGAGACCGCCGGCCAAGGGCAACCGAAGCCGGTAAGGGTGAAAGGGTGGGGTAAGAGCCCACCAGCGGTCGTGGCGACACGACCGGCTCGCCAAACCCCGTCCGGTGCAAGGCGAAGCAGGTCCCGATGACGCGGCCCGCCGAGGGACCGGGTACGCCGCAAAGAGAGATGGTCACCCTCGACAGAATCCGGCTTACAGGCCTGCTACTTCGAAGCCCCGCTCCGGCGGGGCTTCGTCATTTCGGCGTGTCGGGACTGCTTGTGCGGTCGTGCCTGGAACACGCGTGCCGTTACCCTCACACGGCATGAGCCGGTCAACCGATCCGCCGACAGACCAGATCGATCGGCTTCGGGTCCTGATCGACGCGGGCATAACCCTGAGCTCGGAGCTGTCGCTCGACGCGCTACTCCAGCGAATCGTCGAGACTGCGGCACAACTCACCAGTGCTCGCTATGCCGCGCTCGCGGTCGTGGAACGGTCGGGTCGGAGCCTCGAGCGCTTCTTCACAACAGGCGTCAGCCCGGAGGCACAGGCGGCGATCGGGGAGCTGCCGCGGGGCCGCGGGATCCTGAGTGTCATCACTCGGGAAGCGAAGCCGGTCCGGCTGCACGACATCGCGGAGGACACTCGCTCGGTGGGCTTCCCTCCGAATCACCCGCCTATGCACACGTTCCTCGGCGTCCCGATCCTGCTCCGTGGTGTCGTCTACGGGAACCTGTACTTGACGGAGAAGGCGGGAGGGAGCGACTTCACCGAGGAAGACGAGGAGCTGACACAGCTGCTGGCCGCGCAGGCGGCGGTCGCAATCGAGAACGCGCGCCTCTACGAATCGTCGACGCACTGGCTGCGCCAGCTCGAATCGGTCAACGAGATAGGGAACGCTCTCGCCTCGGAGCTCGAGCTCGACCCGATCCTTGGAATCGTCGCAGGCCGCCTGCGCGAGCTCGTCGACGCGAGGCTCGTGCTCATTGCGCTTCCGGACACGGGTGACGCGCTTCGCGTCGCGGCGGTGGCAGGAGAGGAGACGCAGAGATTCGTGGGCAGACGT
Organism: Gaiellaceae bacterium; assembly: GCA_035293125.1. GTDB lineage: Bacteria > Actinomycetota > Thermoleophilia > Gaiellales > Gaiellaceae > GMQP-bins7. The sequence continues at coordinate 10,772 of DATDOS010000120.1, forward strand.
CTGCAACTTCGCAACTCGAAGGTCGGACGGGTACTCGAACGGAGACGCAGCGAGCGCGTCGACTCGATCGCCGAGGACCCCGAGGTCGACCAGAAGACCGTGGGCGATCTCGGCGTGACGACCGCGCTCTACGTTCCGCTCATCGTTCACGGCCGCGCCATCGGCGTCATCGCCGCGCATGACAAGCGTGGGGCCGACCCGCGGTTCGGTGATGAGGATGTTCGCCTCGGCGAGTCCCTCGCTGCGCGAGCAGCGATCGCAGTCGACCTCTCCGAACGCGTGACCCGCGATGCGATGCGCAGGGTGGTGGACGCCCAGGAGCTCGAGCGCAAGCGGCTCGCTCGCGAGTTGCACGACCAGACAGGACAAGCGCTCACGTCCATCCTGCTCGGGCTCAAAGGTCTCGAGCAGGCGGTCGAGTCGGAGGAAGGACGTGTCCGGGTGGCGACGCTCCGCGATCTCGTCGTCTCGACGCTCCGGGACGTTCGCCGGCTCGCGGTCGAGCTCAGGCCCGCCACCCTGGACGACTTCGGCCTCGAACCGGCGCTCGAGCGACTGATCGAGATGCACAGGCGAGACGCGTCAGTAGAGGTGGATCTCGAGATAAGACTCGGTGAGGCCCGCCTTCCGACCGACGTCGAGACGACGATGTATCGCATCGTGCAGGAGGCCCTCACGAACGTCGCCAGGCACGCGGGCGCCTCGAGAATCAGCGTCTTGTTGACGCGAAAGGAGCATGCGGTCGTGGTAGTCGTCGAAGACGACGGTCGCGGGTTCGACGTTGGCGAGGCCACGGGAGGCCTGGGCCTGCTTGGGATGCGCGAGCGGATCACGCTTCTCGGCGGGCGGCTGAGGATCGAGGCCAACCCGGGGAGAGGGACAACGCTGGCGGCCGAGGTTCCACTGCGATGAGCAACGCTCGCCTTCGGCTTTGGTTGGTCGGGGAACCTTCCGGTTCGCGGGGGAACCTCCCGGTTCCCCCGGACCCCCTCCCCTGGTCCGCTTCGCGGACAAGGCGCTCCGCGCCTTCCCCCACACCCCTCCACGCTCATAGGCCAACGGAGGTTGGCCTATGAGTATTCGGGTTCTCGTCGTGGACGATCATGCAGTCGTTCGGAGCGGACTTCGCCGCGTGCTCGACGCCGAGACCGACATCGAGACCGTCGGGGAGGCGGCGAACGCAGAGCGAGCGGTCTTCGAAGCCCTCGAGCACAAGCCGGATGTCGTGCTCATGGACGTCGTCATGCCCGGCAAGAGCGGTATCGAGGGCGTTCCCGCGGTGCTACAGGCGGTGCCCGAGGCGAAGGTTCTCATCCTCTCGATGCAGGACGACCCACACTACGTGCGCGAGGCGTTCGAGGCGGGTGCGAGCGGGTACGTCCTCAAGGAGGCGGCCGACACTGACGTCGTCGAGGCCGTGCGGGCCGTCGCTGCCGGCGAGAGGTACGTCCACCCCGCCCTCGGGGCACGGCTCGTTGCCGCCGAGACCGAGGAACGAAAGCGCTCCGAGTCCGACCCGCTCTCGGAGCGCGAGCGCGAGGTCCTGCGCCTGCTGGCTCTTGGCCACACGAATCAGGAGATCGCGGCGCTTCTCTACATCTCGGTTCGAACGGCCGAGACGCACCGCGCACACATAATGCAGAAGCTCAGCCTGTCGAGCCGCGCCGAACTCGTGCGCTACGCGCTCGACCACGGTTTGATCGAGCGCTGATCGTCAGCCGACGACGAGGACGTTGCACGCGGCACGCCTCACGATGTCCGCGCTCACCGAGCCTGGCGCAGGGCGACGGGAGTCCTCGCCTCCGCGACGCCCGACGACGATGAGGTCGGCATCGAGCTCGCTCGCCGCCGCGACGATCTCGTCGGCCGGATCCCCGACGCGACGGACGTACGTCGCTGCCACGAGCTGCTTCAACAGCCGCTCGCGGGCCTCTGCCAGCGGATCGGGAGCGTCACGTTCATCGTCCCCGGTGACGCTGATCACCGCAAGCGTCGAGCCATAACCCGTGAGCTGAGCTGCGGCGTCGAGCGCGCGCCGCGCTCCCTCGGTCGCATCGAAGCCGACGATGATTCTCCTGGGTTGTGCCGCCACTGATGCATCGTGAAGGCCACTCGAATCGGAAGCGTCCGCGGTCGGCCCGATTCGAGAAGCGGAAAACTACGCAGATGAGAAGAGGCGGCTCCCGCCGCCCCTTCCCGGTGCTCCGGGAGGTCGGAGCTCTGTGCGATCCGGATACCTCCCGCGTTTTCCCCGGATCAGCCTGTGACCGGCGTCGTCGACGGCCTCGCCCGGGCGGACTTGGTCACCGGCTCCGTCCGGCCGAACACCGCGAACGCGAGGATGACGAGCCCGACACCCGTGAGCAGGAGCGCGAAGCCGACCACCAGCCCGAACACCGACAGCCGCTCGGCCATGTAGCTCATGTTGAGCGCTGTGCTCAGCGCGGTCTCCGTCACCCACTGATTGCGGAAGCTGTTCGAGACGGGGTTGCCTGCCTCATCCTTGAGTGCGGCAGCTTCGTCACTCGTACCCGCAGGATCACTCGGATCGTCTGCCGCCAGGAAGCGGCCCATCTGCGCGTACGTCAGGTGCTCGGTGTTCCACTCCGCGTTGACCGTGTGGTAGCGCATGACCTGAGCGAACGCGCGTGCCTGGTCGCCGGTCTTGACTTGCTCGCCCGCCCACTGCTCCGCGTACTTCGCGACCGCGGGATCGTCAGTCGTGCCGAACGTGATCCCCTCGTCCTTGATCGCGTCGCGTGTCGTCGTAAACCCGTTGACGCCGAGGAAGATCGCGACGACGCCGAAGATGAGCAACACGACGCCGGCGACGAATCCGCCGATCTGCCAAACCTTTGTGCTTTTCATCGCTCCACCTCCCGTGAGCCTGGTTGAACTGGTTGCGCGCAGGCTCGTCGAACCGAAGCGTCAGGCCATCGGGAGAAGAGCGCCGAAGAGCTTCGAGGAAGCCACCTTCCGTGTGCGGAAAAGTACCGAGCTGCCGGCTACCACGTTTTCGTCCGGGTGATGACATCCGGAAGCCGCACCCGAACCCGAGCGTCCACGGCGACACATCGATCCGGGAGCGCGATCACCGGATTGAGGTCGAGCTCCGCCACGGCCGGCAGATCCTCGCCCAGGCGTCCGAGCCGATGGACAAGATCCGTCAACGCCGGGACACTGGCTGCCGGCGCACCGCGGAACCCGGCCACCAGGCGGCCGGCCTTTCCTTCGACCACGAGCTCCTTGGCATCGATATCCGTGAGCGGTGCAATCCGGAACGCAGCCTCGCCGATGAGCTCCGCGAAGACGCCGCCAGCTCCGAAGGCGACGAGCGGGCCGAAGACCCGATCCTGAACGACACCCGCGAGAAGCTCGGCGCCCCCGGGAATCATCGGCTGCACGACGACCGGGCAGCCTATTCGGTCGACCGCGTGACGCACGGCATCCTCGTCGCGGAGCTCGAGCGCGATACCGCCGGTCTCCGTCTTGTGCGCGCCGGGTGCCGCGGTCTTCACGACGGCCGGGAACCCGAGCTCGCTGGCTGCGGCGACGGCATCGTCGGCTGAGCCGGCCAAGCGCTCGGGCACGAGCGGAATGCCGTACGCGAGCAGGAGCTCGCGGGTTGCACGCGGATCGAGCCACGCGTCGTCGGCACCTCCGAGAGCGCGCTCGACGACCGCATGGGCTGTCTCGCGGTCGATTCCCTCGAGCGTCGGCACGGCGCCGTGCGGCCGACGAAGCCAGTCCGCCCGCTGTGCGGTGCGGCCGAGCGCCCGGGCGGCCGACTCCGGATACGCAAACGCAGCGACGTGGCGAGATCCGCGCAACGCTTGGGGTATCCCCTCGGACGACATGACGACTGCGAGCACCGGCTTGTCGGCATCCGCCTCCCGAGCAGCGCGCTCGATCGCTTCTGCCACTTCCTCGGCGGTTGCGCTGACGGCCGGCACGAACAGGACGATTACCGCGGCGAGGTGGGGATCGGCCAGGAGTACCGGCAGGAGTGTTGCGTACGTCTCCGCGGTCGCTCCGCCCAGCATGTCGACTGGGTTTGCGAGGCTCGCCTCTCCCGGAAGAGAGGCCCTCAGTGCAGCCACGGCCTCATCGCCGAACGGCGGCAGCTCGAGGCCCGCTGCTTCGCACGCGTCGGCGCACAGGATGCCCAGGCCACCGGCGTTCGTGAGGATGCCGACGGACCGACCTGCGAGCCGCGGGTGGTTCGAGAGCAAGGCGGCGGTATCGATGAGCTCCTCCAGCGAGTCCGCCCGGATCACGCCGGCCTGGTGGAAGAGCGCGTCCACGGCCGCCTCGGATCCGGCGAGCGCTGCGGTGTGCGAGCTCGCTGCGCGCTGCCCGCTGGTCGAGGTGCCACTCTTCAACGCCAGGATCGGCTTTCGACGGGCGACGCGGCGCGCCAGTCTGCCGAAACGGCGAGGATTGCCGAACGACTCGACGTAGAGGAGGATCGCCTCGGTCGCGTCCTCGTCTTCCCACCACTCCAGGAGATCGTTCGAGGAGACATCAGCCTTGTTACCGATCGAGACGAACGCCGACAGGCCGAGTCCCCGCGTGACCGCGGCCTCGAGGAATGCCAAGCCGAGAGCGCCGCTCTGCGACGAGAACCCGATGTTGCCGGGCGGAGCCGTGCGGCCGGCGAACGTCGCGTTCAGGCCGGAGGCCGCAACGGAGATCCCGAGGCAGTTGGGGCCGATGAGACGCGCACCGTGCGCCCGCACGAGCGCCAGCAGGCGGTCTTGCCGCTCCAACCCCTCGCTGCCCGTCTCCGCGAATCCGGCCGAGATGACCACCAATGCGCGGACTCCTTTCCGGAGAGCCTCCTCGGCCGCGTCGAGGACCCCCGCGGCCGGGAGGCAGATGACGGCGAGGTCGACGTCTTCGGGAATCTCCGCGATCGTGCGATAGCCACGTACACCCGCCACGGCGACTCCCTCACGGTTCACGGGGTACGCAGCGCCGACGAAGTCGGCCTGCAGGACGTTCCGGAACAGCTCTCCCCCGATGGAGCCCCGGCGACGCGACGCGCCGACGACCGCAACGCTACGCGGCTCGAAGAACGGACGAAGCGATGCCGTGACGGCGACGTGATCCCTCTCGTCGACCCGCTCCTCGTAGCGCTCGGTGGGGGCGATCGGGAACTGGATCTCGATCTCGCCGCCGGCGAGCTCACGCGTGAGCTCGAAGCCGATCGCCTCGAAGACGCCGAGCATGCCGCGGTTGTCGGCCATGACCTCGGCGACGATCCGCTCGATCCCCTGGCGTCCTGCGCGCTCGGCGAGTTGCTCGACGAGCCGTGTGCCGATCCCGCGGCGCTGGTACTCGTCCGCGACGGCGAATGCCGCCTCGGCGACGGTGGGATCGCGCAAGCGCTCGTAGTTCGCGACCGCGACGACGCGCTCTCCGCCGTTCTCTGCGAACGTCCCCAGGAGGGCTCCTCGTTCGGTCCAGTTCGGGTCGAGGAGTTGCTCGACCAGCTCTGGACCGAGTCGCGGGAAGCCGTGGAAGCGCAGGTAGAGGCTGCGCTGGGAGAGGGCGCGAAAGAACTCGAGCAGCTCGTCGGTGTCCTCACGACGGGGCGGGCGCAGGCGCAGCGTCGTCCCGTCGCGGAGTATCACGTCCACGACGTCAGAGGTCACTGCGCTCATTCTCGTACGGCTGAACGCTTCAAGCGGGCACGACCTGCTGAGCGGTCACGAACAGCCGGTCGGCCTGCTCCGCGAAATGACGGATCTCGGCCCAGTCACGTGCGTCGCTTGCCCCCAGGTTGAGGGCGCCACCGAGGACCACCCCGAGATACCCATCGAGAGCGCGAACGTCACCGGTCGGGGGCGGCGCGATCATCGAGCCATACGCTGCGGGAGGGGTCGAGAGCACGAATCGGGGGCGGCACGGTTCTCGCTTCGGATTACTGCGGATGAGGCGGTGCGGCGCTTGGGAGCGTAGAATCGCCCCGTGACCACGATGGGAATCTTCCGTGGCCGTTCGGCGCCGACCCGCAGGGGGCGCGCCAGGCCAGCACTTCCTTCGTAGCAGCCGGCTCGCCACCCAGCTCGTCCGCGAAGCGCGCGTTGGTCGCGGCGACCTCGTCGTCGACATCGGAGCGGGTACCGGCGCGCTGACGCGAGCGCTCGCCGACGCCGGAGCCCGAGTCACCGCACTCGAGCTCGACGCTGCCCTCGCCGACGGACTCCGACGGCGCTTTTCAGGGGGGCACGTCGAAGTCGTCGAGGCCGACGCCAGGCGGTGGACCTGGCCGGACGAGGTCTTCGCGGTCGTGGCCAACCTACCGTTCTCCGGGTCGGGAGAGATCCTCTCGTCGCTCCTCCGCAACCCGTCGACCCCGCTCGACCGCGCGGAGCTGATCGTGCAATGGGAGCTGGCCGCGAAACACTCCCGGGTATGGCCGACGACGCTTCGAGGTGCGTACTGGCGCGCCTGGTTCGAGCTCTCGATCGTCGGGAGGCTCTCGAGGTACGCGTTCTCGCCCCAGCCCGACGTCGACGCCGCCGTGCTGCGCGTCACGCGACGCTCCCAGCCGCGGGTCGCACCCGAGCAGCACGCCCTACTGGCGGTTCCTCGCCGAGGCATTCAGGCGGCCATCGGTAAGCGTGGCACTCCGCGGCCGGATGACACCCCGCGAGCTCCGCCGACAGGCAAGCCTCCTCGGCTTCGACCCCGCGTCGCACCCGCGTGACCTCGACGCGCGACAGTGGGCAGGCGTCTTCGCCTTCGCGCAAGCACGCTCGCCGCGCTCTGCGAGGCCCACTGGGTCCGGGCAGTAGCCGGCCTCTTTCTCGTTCACGGAGAACTTACGCCGGTCTGAGCAGGACCTCGATCGCGGTGCCGCGCCCCGGCGCCGACCGCAGGCTCAGCTTGCCGTCGATCGCCTGTGCCCGAAGCCTCATGTTGGCGACACCCTGGCCGGATGTCGCCGTCGTCTCGTCGAACCCGACCCCGTCGTCGGAAACCGTCACGAGGCGCCGTCCGCCGTGCTGCGAGATCGACACCTCCACGTGCTCGGCGCCCGCGTGGCGTCGAGCGTTTCCCAGCCCCTCCTGGACGATCCGGAAGACCTCGATCTGCTCGTCCGGAGCCAGCCTCACCTGGGGGTCGACGTCGAGCTCGACGTCCAGCTCACCGTCCGCGGTGAGCACCTCGACGTAGCGCCGGAGCGCGGAGTCGAATCGCGCGGATCCACCTGCGGAGGAGAGCGCGAGCACCGCGAAGCGGGCCTCCTGCTGAGCCGAGGTTGCCGCTTTTTTGAGCCGCGGGAGGACCTGCTCGAGCGGAGCGCCGGACTCGAGCATGCTCACCTGCGTCGAGATCGCGAAGAGGTACTGCGCGAGGCCGTCGTGGATCTCCCGAGCGACGCGTGCCCGCTCGTCGGCTACCGCCCGGCCGAACTCGGCCTCGGAGATCGCTCGCCACACGCCGACGAGAAGAATCCCGTACGCCAGGACGCGCAGGAAGTCGCCCTGAAGGACGTAGTCGCTCGAGAACACCGGCGTGAAGACCAGATGGAGATCGGCGAAGAGCGCAAGGGTCGCGGCGAGACACATCCAGCTGTCGAGGTCGCGGCCGTACCGGCGATACCGGAGGCCGAAGCCGACCAGCGCGACGAGCCACAAGCACGCGAGAAGGGCTGCAGCGAGCCGGACATAGGAGCCCTCTACCGGGTCGATCTCGAGTGGGCTGTGAGTCCCCGGCACTCGAAGGCCGACTGCGGCCGCGGCAAGGAGTGCAGCTACCCCGACGCCGACTGAAAAGAGCGACCGGCGGCGTGATGTCATGCGACCGTCGACGTACGGAGCGATCGCGATCAAGCCCGCCCCGAGCAGGCGCGCACCGACGAACGCCCACGCGGAGGATGCGGTCAGCGAGCCCCCGCTGAGCACCGGGACCAGGCCGAATGCCGCAGTGCCCAGCGCGATGCTCCAGAAGCCCGCGGCCAGCAGCAGGTCGAGCGTGCGGCCCTCGACAAGGAAGCGGACGCTGGCGAGCACGCAGACGAAGGCGGCGACGACCGCGACGGCAGTGTCGAACGCCAGCCTGGCGTCGCGAAGCTCGTAGGCCGACTGCAGCGAGTCGCTCGCCGCGAAGAGGGCCGTTCCGGAAGCGAGGAGACCGACCAGCAGCACCTCCCCGAGCAGCCATGAGCGATAGCTCTGGGATCGAACGTGATCCACGCTCCTCTTGTCGGCAGCGCAACGGGTGCCGATAAGGGGAACGTGGCGGAGCGGATCCTGATCGTGGACGACCACCCGTTGACGAGAGACGCCCTGTCGGCGCTTCTCGCCCAGCAGGGATTCGACGTGGTGGGCGAAGCGGAGGACGGCGAGCATGCGGTCATCGAGGCCGACGCGCTCCAACCGGACCTGGTTCTCCTCGACCTGACCATGCCCGGAATGGACGGGCTGACTGCGCTCCCACGAATCCGCGAACAGGCGCCGGCCTGCGAGGTCGTCGTGCTGACCGCTTCGGACGCGGAAGAGAACCTGCTCGCGGCGATCCGCGCAGGGGCGTCCGGCTACCTCCTGAAGACGGAGCCCCCCGAGCAGATCGCCACGTTTCTCCGTGGTGTCGCTCGAGGCGACGCGGCTCTCTCGGGAGGCGTCGCACGCCGCCTGCTGGACAGGGTGCGCAAAGGGGGTCGACTCGACGGCATTCCCGAGGAGATCACCCGCGCGCTCTCGGCGAGGGAGGTCGAGGTACTCCTGCTCCTGGACGAGCATCTGGGGACCGACGAGATCGCCCAGCGGCTCTTCATCTCCGAGCACACCGTGCGCTCTCACGTCAAGAGCCTCTTGAAGAAGCTCGGTGTCTCCTCACGGCGCGAAGCACTCGAGCGACTCGAAACCGCTCGCGCTTGACACCAGCGGGTTACGACGAGAATCCCTCGAGCGCGGCCTCGACGAGATCGGGGAGAGTGTCGAGGTTGTAGCCACCCTCGAGGACTGCGGCGACCCTTGGAGCAAGCGCCGCCGAGCGACGCGAAAGCTCGCGGAAGCCGTCCACGGTCACCTCCATCTCGGCGAGCGGATCGTCCCGATGGGCGTCGAAGCCGGCCGAGACGAGCACCACGTCGGGGTCGAACGCCCGAACGGCGGGCTCGACCACGTCGCCGAATGCCCGCGCATACTCGATGTCTCCGGACCCCGCGTGAAGGGGGACGTTCAACGTGTGCTCGTCACTCGTCCCCGGGCCCCCGGTCCCGGGCCAGAAGGGCCACTGGTGCATCGAGATCACGAGCACAGACGGATCGTCCCGGAAGAGCGCTTCGGTGCCGTTTCCATGGTGGACATCGAAGTCGACGATCGCCACGCGCTCGAAGCCGAGCTCGACTCGAGCGTGGCGAGCCGCAATCGCGACGTTGTTGAAGATGCAGAACCCCATCGCCGAGGAGAAAAGCGCGTGGTGGCCGGGAGGACGAACGAGCGCGAACCCGTCGGTCTCGACCGCCTGGATCGCGCAGCCCGCGGCGAGGCAGGCCGCCTCCCACGTCGTCGAGCCCGCGAAGGTGTCGTCATCGAGCCATACCTCATCGAGGATCGCGTCGACGGCGTCGATGTAGGTGCCGGCATGTACGCGCTCGATCTGCGCGCGGTCTGCGGGTCGACCGTGGACGAAGCCCGGAAACCGGTCGTGGAGCCGCTCGAGCCGGAGTGGCGTCTCCGGGTGCACGTGATGACCCGGCGGGTGCAGGTGCGCGAACGCGGGATGGCTGATCACGTCCACGTTTGCGCCTCCACCAACCTGCTTGCCACGCCGGGCAGCCCCAGCTCGCGGGCGTACTCGGCCGCCTCGACCCAGGTCGGCGCGGTGTCGGGGAGCAGCGGGAGGGGAGCTTCTCGATCCATGGTTGCGATCCGCCGATAGAGCCGGAGCGCGTCGGCCTCCGCCGCGAACCTCCCTTCGGCAAGCATCGCCTCCAGCGACCCGAACTGGGCGAGCAGGTCGGCGGCCCTCTTCTCGCCGATACCCCGCGCCCCTGGGATCCGATCGGACGGATCCCCGCGCAGAGCGATGAAGTCCGGGACCCGCTCCGGATCGACTCCGTACCGTTCGCGAACGTCGGCCGGGCCGATCCTCGCGGGCGGAGCTCCGCCGCGCGCGGGCTGGAGGATCGTCGTGTGCAGCGACGCGAGCTGGAAGGCGTCCCGGTCGGACGTCGCCACGAGAACGTGCCCCCCAGCCGCCTCTTCGCCGGCGGCGGCCGCCGCGAGGAAGTCGTCGGCCTCGTAGCCCGGCTCCTTCGCGCACGCGAACCCGGCCGAGGTGACGAGAGACGGCAGGAGATCGAGTTGCTCGAGCAGCTCGGCGTCGAAGACGCGGCCGCCCTGGTACTCCTCGAGCGCGAGGTGACGATACGTCGGGACATCGAGCGTGTCCCAGGCGACGAGCACAGTCCGCGGACGCTCGTCCTGCCACAGACGAAGAAGCATGTTCGTGAACCCGATGAGCGCGTTGCCCGGCCTGCCGTTGCGACGTCGCATCGTCTTTGGCAGCGCGTGGTACGCCCGATGGGCGAACGAGTCGCCGTCCAGGACGAGAAGCGGCCTCACGAGAGGGCTCGCTCCAGCTCGGTGATCGCGGCTCGGAGCCTGTCCGTCGCAAGCTGTGCGGCCTCGGCGGTGGGAACGCTCGACAGATCTCCGAGCTCGATCGGGCGGCCGTACATCACCCGCAGCGGGCCGAGACGGGCGAGCCGGTTCGTCCCGGCGATCCCGGCCGGGACGAGCGGAACGCCCGCTTCGAGCGCGATGCGCGCGGCACCTGAGTGCCACCGCGCCTCGTGTCGCTTGCGAAGACCCTTCCGTCGGCGAGTCCCCTCCGGGAACATCACGACGACGTGTCCTTCTCGTGCAAGCGTCACCGCGGTCTCCATCGCCTCTTCGTCCCTTTCACCGCGGCGCACGGAAAACGCGCCGGCACCCGTGATGATCGCACCGAGCGGGAACCAGAAGAGCTCCGACTTCGCCATGAAGCGAAAGAACCGCCGCGGGAAGAACGCGAGAGCGAGAGGCCAGGGATCGAAGTTCGACCAGTGGTTCGCGGCCAGGACGAAACCTCCCTCACGCGGAACGTTCTCGATACCCGTCGCCCTGTGGCGGAAGATCGTCTTCAGCACCGGCCAGCTGAGACCCCCCACGACGAGATAGAGCCAACTTGGCCTCGGCGGTGGAGACACGGGCGCCAGTATCACCTCATTTGCGTCTGTGGACGGCAACGCTAAGGTGTCCCGCCGATGGGGAGAAGCCTCGTAATCGTCGAGTCACCTGCGAAAGCGCGAACCATTGCCGGATATCTCGGGCACGACTACACCGTCGAGTCGAGCGTCGGACACATACGCGATCTCCCCGACCGCGCCTCCGACGTGCCCGAGGCGCACAGGAAGCGGTTCGGCGCGCTCGGGGTCGACGTGGCGAAGGACTTCGAGCCCTACTACGTCGTCGACCCTGGGAAGAAGAAGATCGTCACCGCGCTCAAGAAGCACCTTCAAGGCGTCGACGAGCTCCTGCTGGCAACGGACGAAGACCGTGAAGGCGAGGCCATCGCGTGGCACCTCGTGGAGGTGCTGAAGCCGAAGGTTCCCGTCCGCCGAATGGTCTTCCACGAGATAACCAAAGAGGCGATCGCGCGGGCGCTCGAGGAGACGAGGAGCATCGACAAGCGCCTCGTGGACGCCCAAGAGACGCGTCGGATCCTCGACCGGCTCTACGGCTACGAGGTGTCGCCGGTCCTCTGGAAGAAAGTCACGCGCGGACTCTCGGCGGGACGCGTGCAGTCGGTCGCCACGCGGCTCGTCGTCGAGCGCGAACGCGAGCGGATGGCGTTCACGTCCGCCGACTACTGGGACCTCCTCGGCACGTTCGATCCCAGCGCATTCGAGGCGCGCCTCGTCGCTGTGGACGGCCGCAGAGTGGCACAGGGGCGAGATTTCGCACCGGACGGGACACTTCGCGATGTCGCCTTCGTCCGCCTCGACGAAGAGGCCGCCAGATCACTGACGTCACGTCTCGAGGGCGCGGGGTTCCGCGTGCGGTCGGTGGACGAACGGCCGTATCGGCGAAAGCCGGCTGCGCCGTTCAGGACGGCCACACTTCAGCAGGAGGCGAGCCGAAAGCTCCGCTTCTCTGCCCAGACGACCATGCGAGTCGCGCAGCGGCTGTACGAGGCGGGCTACATCACGTACATGCGCACGGACTCGACGACGCTGTCCGAGACCGCGCTCGAAGCCGCACGCGCCCAAGCGCGCGGTCTGTTCGGTGACGAGTACGTGCCGGAGAAGCCCCGACGCTATGGACGCGCGGTCGCGAACGCGCAGGAGGCCCACGAGGCGATCCGGCCTGCAGGCGACGCGTTCCGCACGCCGAAGGACGTGCAGGGCGAGCTCGCGCGTGACGAGCATGCCCTCTACGAGCTCGTCTGGAAGCGGACAGTCGCGTCGCAGATGGAAGATGCGCGCGGTCAAACGGTTTCACTCCGAATCGCCGCCACGAGCTCGGCGGGCGAAGATGCCGAGTTCGGGACGTCGGGCACGGTGATCACGTTCCGTGGGTTCCTCGCCGCATACGAGCCGGGTCGCGACGAGCCTTCCGAGGACGATGAAGAGCGAACGCTCCCGAACCTTGCGGTCGGCCAGGAGCTCACGCTCCGGAGCCTCGAGCCGGAGGGGCACACGACGATGCCTCCGGCCCGCTACACGGAACCGACGCTCGTAAAGGCGCTCGAAGACCGGGGTATAGGACGTCCGTCGACCTATGCGGCGATCCTCTCGACGATCCTCGACCGCGGCTATGTCTTCAAGAGAGGAACCGCGCTCGTGCCGACCTTCGTCGCGTTCGCGGTCGTCAATCTGCTCGAACGCCACTTCGAGCAGCTCGTGGACTTCGACTTCACGGCCAGGATGGAGGACGACCTCGACAGGATCGCCGCGGGAGGCGAAGAGCGGGTGGCGTGGCTCACGAAGTTCTACTTCGGCGAGGGAGCCGATCCTGGCCTCCACCACCTCGTCACCGACCACCTGGACGAGATCGATGCGCGCGCCGTGAACTCGATCGCGATCCCCGGGAGCGACGCAGTCGTGCGCGTTGGTCGATACGGTCCGTACCTGGAGCGGGGAGAGCAGCGAGCGAGCCTTCCGGCCGACGTTGCGCCCGACGAGTTGACTTCGGAAAAGGTCGAGACGCTCCTGGCACAGCCCGACAGCCGCTCACTCGGACTCGACCCGGAGAGCGGGAACGAGCTCGTCGTTCGGACGGGGCGGTACGGCCCATACGTCACCGAGGCTCTGCCGGACGACGCAGAGATCAAGCCCCGGACGGCATCGCTCTTCACCTCGATGTCCCCGGAGACCGTGACGCTCGGCGACGCGTTGCGGCTTCTCTCTCTTCCGCGCGTCGTGGGCCGGATCGACGACGAGGACGTCACTGCGCAGAACGGCCGTTATGGCCCGTACGTCAAGAGGGGCTCCGAATCCCGCTCGTTGGAGTCCGAGGAACAGCTCTTCACGGTCACGCTGGAGGAAGCGCTCGCGCTCCTCGCGCAGCCGCCGCGACGACGGGGACGGCGGGGCGCAGCCCGCGGCCCTCTCAAAGAGCTCGGCACCGATCCAGCCAGTGGCCGCGCCATCGTCCTGCGTGACGGCCGATTCGGCCCCTACGTGACGGACGGGGAGACGAACGCGAGCTTGCGCCGAGGAGACAGTGCCGACAGCGTGACACTCGAGCGAGCGAGCGAGCTCCTCGCGGAAAGACGCGCTAAGAGCGCGTAAAGTCGTCGCGGAAGGGGTTTTCGCCGTCCGCAAGAGCGGTCATGATCTAACTTGCCTGGGGCTGGCAACGTCTCAGGTGAGAGTGGGCCTACGGGCTCCGCGCGTTTGCGCCGTGAACCGCTCAGGCTTCAGCGGCGGAATACGGAAGAAGGGCGCGAGCGTTACGAGCTTGTGACACACCGTCGTCGATAGATCGCCCTGGAATTAGCCCGATAACCGCCGTAGACTCCGTAAGTTTGTCGCTTCCCCCGGGAAAAGCTCGAAAGGACTGAAACACGAACTTGACGCAGAACCAGCTCATCGAACTGTTCGAGTCGGAGCATGTAAAGGCGCTGATCGAGCGCGCCGAGGAGCACGGCGGGCATCTCGAGGCCCCCGAGCTCGAGGCGTTCGTGCTCGAGCACGACCTCGGCGAGGAAGAGGCCGAGCTGCTCCAGCGCGAGCTCGAGGCGCACAACATCGAGATCACGCAGCCCGACGTCGACGCCGAGAAGGAAGAGGCGGCCGCCAAGCAGTACGAGGCCGGCGCCGTCTCCGGCGCCGCCGACAGCCTTCAACTCTTCCTGGCCGACGTCGGCCGCCACAAGCTCCTGACAGCAGCCGAGGAGGTTGCGCTCGCCAAGCGGATCGAGCGGGGAGACCCGGTGGCAAAACGCGTGATGATCGAGTCGAACCTCCGGCTGGTCGTATCGATCGCCAAGGGCTACCGCGGGCTCGGTGTCCCGTTCCTCGATCTCATCCAGGAGGGGACGCTCGGGCTCAACCGGGCGGTCGAGAAGTTCGACTGGCGGCGTGGGTTCAAGTTCTCGACGTACGCGACGTGGTGGATCCGCCAGTCGGTGCAGCGCGCCGTGGCAAACCACGCGCGGACGATCCGCGTGCCCGTGCATGTCGTCGAGCGCCAGCAGAAGCTCTCCCGAGCCGCACGCCGGCTCGAGGTTGAGCTCGGGCGCGAGGCGACGAAGCAGGAGCTCGCCGAGGCGACCGGCCTCCCGATCCAGCACGTCGACGAGGCGCTCGGCGCCGCCCATGCGTCGGTCTCGCTGAACCAGACCGTCGGCGCGGACGACGAGGGCGAGCTCGGCGACCTCTTCGCCGACCGCGAGGCCGCCGACCCGTTCGACGAGGCCGAGGAGTCGCTCCGCCGGCAGAGCATCCGGCGCGCGCTCGACGCGCTCCCCGAGCGCGAGCGACGGATCCTCGAGCTGCGATTCGGGTTCGAGGGCGAGCCGTGGACGCTCGAGGCGATCGGCCACGAGCTCGACCTGACCCGCGAGCGGGTTCGTCAGCTCGAAGGCCAGGCACTCAAGCGGCTCGAGGCCCTTCGAGATCTAGCCGGGCTCGCCGCGTAGTTCAAGGGGTCTGACCCGAGGGGTCAGACCCCAACTTTTCCTACTCGCCTGCGCTCGGCCTCTCCGAGGGCGTCGTCGTCGTACAGGTGACATTCGACCTGCGCGTTTCCGAGCGGCAGAAGCCGTGGCGCGAGCGGCTCGAAGAGCTCGACCTCGACGTGGCCATCGTCAGCGGTCAGGCTACGGACGCCCTTCCAGAACGGCTCATCGGGAGTGTCCTCGCAAATCTTCTCGAGGAGCGCCAGCACGTCGCTTCCCCGCCGCCCGCTGCCTGCCGCTATCTGGAACCTCGTCGATGGCGTATCGAGGGGCGCCAGGTCGCCGATCGTCGATCGCTCGAATTCGTACTCCGCCGCGGGCAGGTGCGCCCAGCGAATCTCGAGGAGGTCTCGCAGGTCACGGCTTTCCCAGCCGCACACCTCGAAGGCTGCTGAGCAGCGAGGATGAAACGAGCATCCGAGTGGTGGGCGGGCGGCGTCCGGGACCTCGCCGCGCGGGAGGTCCCGAGGAACGCTGCGGAGCGGGTCAGGCTCGGGAATCGCCTTGAGCAGAGCCTTCGTGTACGGGTGCTTCGGATCTTCGTAGATCGCCTCTGACGAGCCGATCTCGACGATGCGGCCCAGATAGAGGATGGCGATGCGGTCGCAGAAGAATTTCGCCGTCGCCAGATCGTGCGTGATGTAGAGATAGGTGAAGCCGAACTCGTGCTTCAGATTCAGCATGAGCTCGAGGATCTTGGCCCGCACGCTCATGTCGAGCATCGACACGGGCTCGTCGGCGACCAGGAGCAGCGGGTTGAGGATGATGGCGCGCGCAATGACGGCCCGTTGCTTCTGGCCGCCCGAGAGATCGGAGGGGTACTTGTCGAGGAACTGCTCCGCTGGGAAGAGGCCCACCGTCTCGAGCGCTTCCGCGACGCGCTGGCGAAGCTCCCGGCCGCGCGCGATCCGATGGATCGTCAGCGGGTGCCCGACGGATTGCTCGATCGTCATCGCGGGGTTGAGCGAGGCGTGCGGATCCTGGAAGACGATCTGCATACGGCGCCGGAGCGCGCGGAGATCCCGCTCCGACCTGTGCGTGATCTCCTCGCCCTCGAAGGTCACGCTGCCCTCGGTTGCCGGCACGAGCCCCAGCAGGGTTCGCCCGAGCGTCGTCTTGCCACTCCCGGACTCACCGACGAGCCCGAGGACCTCACCCCGGTAGAGATCGAACGAGACGTCGTCGACCGCCTTCACATGTCCGGCTTCCCGCCCCACGAGCCGTTGGCCGAAGCTTCCCCGGAGCGAGTAGTACGTCTTGAGCCCCCGCACCGAGACGAGGACGTCGTCCTTCGCTGGGTTGACCGCCGTCATGCCGTCATGCTTCTTCGGCGACCGCGATCTCCTGCCGCTCGAGCGGGGTCCAGCCGTCCTCGGGTACCTCCTCGGCCGGACCGTGCAGCCAGCAGAGGACCCTCCGGTCGCGATCGAGCTCCTGCTCGACCGGCGGCTTGACAGCGCATATCTGCATCGCATCCGGGCAGCGTGGGTGGAAGCGGCAGCCACGCGGGGGGTCGATCAGGCTCGGCGGAGCTCCGGGAATGGAGTGGAGCTCCTTCGTGTCGAGCGAGATCGTCGAGCGGAGGAGCTCTCGGGTGTACGGGTGTGCGGGCTCGCTGAACACCTCTCGTGCTGTCCCCTCTTCGACGATCTGGCCGGCGTACATGACGGCGACGCGATCGCAGGCCTCGGCAACGATGCCGAGGTTGTGGGTGATGAGGAACAGCGCCGTTCCGAAGTTCTGCCGGAGGTCCGCCAGGATGCTCAGGATCTGCGCCTCGACGATCACGTCGAGAGATGTGGTCGGCTCGTCCGCGATCAGGAGCTTCGGACGTAGCACGAGCGCGAGCGCAATCATGATCCGCTGCCGCATGCCCCCCGAGAACTCGTGAGGGTACTGGCGAAAGCGCGTGGGCGGGATCCCCATGCGCCCGAGAGTCTCGAGCGATCGACGGCGGATTTCATGGTCGTCCAGTCCTGGCTCGTGCTGCTTCAGCGTCTCCGAGAAGTGCTCCTCGATGCGCATCAGTGGGTTCAGACGCGTCATCGGCTCCTGGAAGATGAGCCCGAGCTCGGGCCCGCGAAGACGCCGGAGCTCCCTGGGGGACATGGTCACGAGGTTCCGGCCGGCGTAGAGGACCTCTCCGTCGGACACCGCCCCCTCGGGGAGGAGCCCCAGGATTCCGCGGCCGAGCGTCGACTTCCCACACCCCGACTCGCCCACGAGACCGAGGACCTGGCCGGCCTCGATCTCGAGGGAGACACGGTCGACGGCCCGGACGGTCCCGCGGAGCGTGCCGTAGTAGACGCGCAGGTCGCGCACGGAGACGACGGGGTCCGCGGTCACGGTGTCTCGGCTTCGGCAACCGATCCCGAGAGATCGACCTCGGCCTTCGGTCGTTTACGGAGGACGGGGTTGATCGTCTCGCTGAGACCTTCGCCGAGCAACGTGAGACCCACGACGAGCAAGACGATCGCAAGCCCAGGGAAGAGACCCGTCCACCAAATCCCCGATGCAGCGTCCGATACGGCACGATTGACGTCGTATCCCCACTCGGCGCCGTCCGTCGGCTGAATCCCGTACCCAAGGAACCCGAGGGCGGCAAGCGTGAGAATCGCGTCGGCGGCGTTCAGCGTCGCGAGAGGCGGAACGTTCTGCACAACGTTGAAGAAGACGTACTTGCGAATGATCGTCATCGGCCGGGCGCCGAGCGCGCGGGCCGCCTCGACGAACGGCTCCTCGCGGATGCTGATCGTGTGGTTTCGAACGACCCGGAAATAGAGCGGGATGTACACGACGGTGATCGCGATCGCAGCGCTCAGAATCCCCTGGCCCACCTTGTCCGCCAGGAGAAAGGCGATCACGATCGCGAGCAGGAGGAACGGGAAGACGAACAGGGCATCCATCACCAGCACGAGCGCCCGGTCCAGCTTCCCGCCGAAGTAGCCGGCGAAGAGACCCAACGGCACACCGATCGAAATCGAGAAGAAGAGAGAAACGAGCACAACCTTCAGCTCGGTCTGCGTACCCCAGATGATTCGCGAGAGGACGTCGGTGGACTGCACGTTCGTACCCATGAGATGGTCAGCAGAGGGCGCCTCGAGTTGGGCGAAGCGCTCGCCGTTCGCCTGGAACGTGTCGAAGCCGTAGGGGGCGACCAAGGGCGCGAAGAGCGCTGTGAGGATGAAGGCGAGGGTGATGCCCGCGCCGAGCCAGAGCATCGTGCGCGTCGTGCCGCGAGCGTCCGCGATCGGGCCGAGTGCCCGCCGCAGACCCGGAAGCCGCGTCCTCTGCACCGCCGGCTCGACCGAGGAGGGAACGGGAACCGCCACTAGTACCGGATCCTCGGGTCGATGTATGCGTTCACGAAGTCGATGACGACGCTCGCCGCCACCACCACGAGCGCAAAGACGACGATGATCCCCTGAACCGCCGTGTAGTCGCGGTTCTGTAGGTAGAGGATCAACGTGTGTCCGATTCCTGGCCAGTTGAACGTCGTCTCCGTCAGCACAGCGCCGGATAGCAGCAAGGCGACGGTCAGCCCAACGATCGTGATCACTGGGACGAGCGCGTTCCGGAAGGCGTGGTGGTACACAACCCAACGCTCGTCGATTCCCCGCGCGCGGGCGGCCTCGACGTAGTCGTCCTTCATCGTCCTGATCACGTTGACGCGAATCAGGCGAATGAAGACGCCAGCCGTGACGAGACCGAGGGTGACCGCAGGCAGGATCAGGTGTTTGACGACGTCGACGAAGGCGTCCCCGTCGCGCTCGATGAGCGCGTCGATCGTGAAGATGTTCGTATGGGTCTCGAGCGTCGCCTGCGTGATCGGGCTGGCGCGGTCTGACGTGGGAAGCCAGCCGAGGTAGGAGCCGAAGAAGAGCTGTGCCATGAGGCCGATGAAGAACACCGGCATCGCGTAGATCACGATTCCGAACATGCGGCCTCCGACGTCGAGCCACGTGTCACGGAAGCGACCGGCGACGAGGCCTAAAGTGACGCCGACGACGAGGGCGACGATCATGGCGAAGAACGTCAGCTCGAGCGTCGCCGCGCCGTTCACTCTGATGATCTCGCCGAGCTGGCGACGATCGGTGATCGTCGTGCCGAGGTCGCCTCGCGCGATGTCCCCGAGGTAGTTGACGTACTGGACGTAGAGAGGCTTGTCGAAGCCCAGGTCGTGCTTGATCTCGTCGACCACCTCCGGCGGCACGCGCCCTCCCAGCGAAGAGGTGATCGGGTCTCCGGGCGCCACCCGCATCAGCAGGAAGACGAACGTGAGCAGGATGAAGACCATCGGGATCACGAGCGCGAGGCGCGTGAGCGCGTATCGCCTCAGTGAAGTTCCCTGGCCGCCCATGGACGCCTAACCGTAGCCGTCGTCGCCGCGCCCGTGCGACCCAGTAGCCGAGGAGGTCGAGGGGGCGTCGCATGGGCGACGCCCCCTCTTGGAGCTCACGATTTGGAGATCTTCCAGTACCGCATGATGAAGGCCGCGTCGAGCGTGCTCGGGATACCCCGAACGTTGCTGCGACCCGCTGCGATCATGTTCCCCTGCCAGTAGGGGATGATCGGGACGTCCTTTGCGGCGAGCGTCTGGATCTGCCGGATGACCGCCAGCCGCTTGGCCTCCGTGTTGGCGGCTTGCTCCTGCTTCAGGAGAGCCGTCATCTTCGGGTTTTCGTAGCCGTTCGCCGTGAAGTTGCCCGGTTGGTAGAAGGACAGCAGGTAGTTCTCGGGGTCCGGGTAGTCCGGAAACCACCCGAGTTGGAACGCGTTGTACTGGTTGCCCAGCGCGTCGCTGTACTGCGCCCACTCGGACGACTTCAGGGTGACCTTGAAGACGCCGCCCTTCTCGAGGCCGCGCTTCATCTCCGCGTACTCGTCTGCGGAGGCATCACCGTAGTGCGTGGGCGTCCACCAGACCTCGATCGGAAACGGTGTCTGGAGCCCTGCGTCCTGAAGCGCCTTCTTTGCCTTCGCCGGACTCGGCACACGCCCATATAGGGTCGCGAAAGCGTCGGTGTGCCCCGGCAAGCCCGCCGGCGGCATCGAGTAGAGCGGCTTCACGGTCCCTCGGTAGACCCGGGTCGCGATCGCCTGTCGCGGCATCATGAACGCGACTGCTCTGCGCACTGCGATGTTGTTGAACGGCTCCCGCGTGACGTTCATGACGAGG
>DATDOS010000121.1:0-3422 GCA_035293125.1 Gaiellaceae bacterium
CAGGAGCAGCACCGGCATCCCGGCCACGCGGCCGAGGAGGCGGCCGCCGCTGGTGCGGTAGATGCGGCCGTGGGTGTGCGACATGGCACGGATCAGGACGCGCCGCAGTCGTTCGCGGGTGTCGGTCATCTCGGCCACGCCTTCATCCTGGGCTATCTGTCGGGCGACCGGCGAGGGGCAACTGAGGCGAGTCACTCTGTGTCGCCGTCAGGTGTAGCGAAGGCCGTACTGATTCGCAACCGTGTAGTAGGGATGAGCCCGTCGCTATACGACGAGATGTCGCTCCCTCTGATCGAGAAGCTCAAGACCCAGCCGGGCTTCGTGATCCACGTCTCCTACGAGGCCACCGGCAGCGGATTCACCGTTGCCGAGATCTGGGAGACCCAAGAGCAGCACGACCACTGGTTTGAACAGAACGTCAAGCCGAACCTCCCCGGTGGTGTGGAGCACGAGGTCATCAAACTCCACAGCGTCCACCAGGCGTAGGCGGCGAAATCCGAGCGGCCCCTGCGTAGCTTGAGCAGGGCCCCTAGGGCGCTCGCTTCGCGGAGGTCTCTCCCTTGCCGGCGCCGAGTCTCCCCGAACGGGAAGGGCTAAGTCTGCTGCCTCCGCTGATGATGAGAGTGTGGGCGGAGATCAGGAGCGGTCCCGGTCCAACACCTGCGATCGGCCGCGAGGCGCACGCCTCGGCAGGGTCGCTTGTCAGCTCTGCGGACGGTCGAAACCGAGGGGCCGTCCGGGTCCTTCGGATTGGTCAGTCTCGTCTCGGGAGATCCGCAATTCCCAAGACAGTCGCTCGGGTGGCTGCAGCTAGCCCCTTTTCTGAGCAGGCGCTCGAACTTGGCCTTGACGGGCGCTACGGTACGCGCGCTTTGCGGCCTGGTAGTCGGCGAGCGCCTGCGGCGAGTCCACGCCGCCGAGGCACGGGTGGTCCGGGACGAGGTCCTGTGCCGTCTCGAGCCCGAACCTGAGCGCGAGGACGGATCCGAGTCCCGTGATCTTCATCTCCCCGAAGCCGGGGAGCGCGCCGATTCGCCTCCGGAGGTCGGGAGCGTCGGTCGCGCCCGTCCAGACACGTTCCGCGCGCCCGTCGTACTCGTCCACGATGACCGCGCACAGCTCCTGCACGCGACGTGCCATCGAGCCGGGGAAGCGGTGGATCGCCGGCCGCTCGCGGAAGACCTCCTCGAGCGTCGCCGGATCCATCGCGGCTATCTCGGCTGCGTCGAGCCCTCCGACCCGCTGCTTCAGCTTGTACGGGCCGGCGAAGGCCGTCGGTACCGGCACCTGCTGGTCGAGCGCGAACCCGATCAGGAGCGCGAGCGGTTCTCGCGCGAGAACCTCGTTCGCCTCGTCCGACTCCGTGAAGTAGATCGCGTCGGGCACAGTCCGATGGTAGATCGTTGCCCGGTGCCGCCCTAGCCCTTGACGATGAGCCGGAGCGTCTTCGTCGACGTTCCGCCGAGGCGATCACGGATCTGCACGGTGATCCGGAAGACTCCTGCCGCTCGGGCTGTCCCGAAGAGCTCGCCGGTCTTCCCGTCGAGTCGGATGCCGCGTGGGAGCGTGCCGCGCACGATCCTCCACCGCTTCGGTGCGAGCCCACCGCTCGACGCCAGGCGCGCCCCGTACACCGCGCCGACGGTCGCGAGCGGAAGCTGGGCAGTCGTGATCGCCGGCCGTGCCGCGATTCGCAGGCTCGCTGGAACCGTGACACGCTGTCCGGCGGCATCGGTGATCGCGAAGGTGAGCCCGGAGGTACCCGCTGAGCGTGGTACGCCGGTGACGGCGCCCGTCGCGGTATCGAGTGACAGCCCGCTCGGGAGGTTCCCGCTGGCAACTGCCCACTTGAGCGGAGGAACGCCCCCGGTCGCCGGGACCGAGCCCGCGTAACGAAGCCCGACCTCGCCGACGCGCAACGCGGACCTCGCCTGCAGAGCTGTAGCGACGGTCAGTGTGAGCTGCCGTTCGCCGAACCGGCGGAACGGCTCGCGCGCGCGGACGACGAACGTCTTGACATCCGGGCCCGCCGGGGTTCCCGAGATGACGCCGCTCTCCGAGAGCGTCAGGCCTGCAGGCAGGGCGCCCTGCGTGATGTCCCAGACGACCGGCCAGCCGACTTCCGGGTTCGAGAACTGCAGCTGCACGGAGTACGGCGCTCTCGGCGAGGCCACCGGTAGAGAGGTGGTCGTCACCGCGAGATCGGGCATGACGAGCATCGTGAACTCACCCTGCGACTGAACCGACGGAATCTGGCAGAACGGGTTCGTCGGGCCCGACGCGTCGTCCAGCGCGACCCAGAAGCTGAAGGTACCGGCCTCGGTCGGAGTTCCCGTGAGCTTCCCGTCCCCGGTGATCCGGAGACCGGGCGGGACCGTGCCGTTCAGGTAGGAGAAGCGGTACGGGAGGCATCCCTCCTCTGCCTTGAGCTCGAACGTGTACGGCGTTCCGACCTCTCCCGGCGGCGGCTGAAAGTCCGTCTCGATGTCGAGGGCGCTCGCGCTCGAACTGGTTGCGGCGAGGAGCAACGCTGAAAGAACGATCAGCCGGATGACGCGCAACGGAACCTCCCTGGATTCTGACGGTTTGGCGGCAACCGAGGCTACCAGCGCCTACGGCCGTCTACGCAGAGGCGTATTCGAAATCGCTTGCAAACGCACAGTTTCCGGAGAGCTCCCAGGCGAAGGGGTCATCGTCCACGACGAGCTCGTCCGCGTACAGCTCTCGGCCGATCCGCTCGTATCCGGAGATCACGCAGGAGACGGTCTGCTCGCTCTCGACGGGCCGCGTCGCTCGAAGCCGGACGGCGTCGCCGACGCGAAGCCGGTAGCCGTCTCCCTCGGGTGTGAGCTCGATCGCACTCGCGCGCACGTCGAGCAGGTGCCGCGCCTTCCGGACCCACGGAAGGATGTCCACGTGCGGGCCGCTCGCACGACCGAGGAAGACGTCCGCGAGCGCCTCCTGCTGCTCCGCGCTGCCCCGATCGTCGACGTGGAGGACGATGCTCCACGGCGAGCCGGGCTCGTCGTCGTCGTACCGGACGATCAGGGCGACGCACAGACCGGCTACGTCGACCTCGCCCACGACTCCCTCCTCGATCCGCCAAGAGAGCGCGCCGTAGCAGATGCCGTAGGTCGACCGGCCGCCCTTGACCCCGTCGATCATGCGGCACGGGCAGATCGCCTCGCAGTTGCACGACTCGAAGTACGAGCCGCGAACGCTGAAGCTCACATCGCCCATGCCACCGCGGCAACGGTCCACTTCACGACGAGATCGAGCCTGCTCACAGAGCGATCGTTTCGCCCGCGCGACGGTAAGTCAAGCGGGCGGGAAGGGCTAGGCTGCCTCGATGGATCCGCTCGACGTCTTCTCGCCGCAGACGAGGACGTGGTTCGAGCGTGCGTTCGCCGCGCCGACTCCGG
>DATDOS010000122.1:0-20220 GCA_035293125.1 Gaiellaceae bacterium
TCCAGTCGTAGTTGCCGACGAGCGCGTTCAGCGTGTTCCACGCGATGACGTTCGAGTAGCCGTTCGTGTGCTGGGAGACGCCGCGATGGATGTCGGCCGCGGCCTTCTTGCCGTGGCTCGTGAACTCGCGCGCGAGCTCGACGATGTCCTCCGAGTCGACACCCGTGATCTTGGCCCACCGTTCGATCGTGTTGGCCGAGGCGGACTCGGCGAGCAGCCGGAACCCGCTCTTGACGCGAGCTCCCTTGACGGTCGTGTCGACCAGCAGGTCGCCGACGACCGACTTCTCCTCGTCCTCGGGGTCGACGGCGACGGGCTTGCCCGCGACCAGGACGACGAAGCGGTCGTACTCGTACGGCTTGCCTTTGGCGTCGAGCCTCTCCTCGACCTCGCCGAGGCCGATCTCCGACGCGCGGACGAGCTTGCCTTCGTCCTCGCCCTCCGCGTGGACGAGCCACGCCGCGTTCGTCCACGTCTTCTCCCCGTTCGCCTCGGCGGCCGCCTTGTTCGCATTGCGGAGGAAGGCTTCGTCGTAGCGCTTCTCGTCGATGATCCAGCTGATCATCGCCAGCGCGAGGGCTCCCTCCGACCCGGGGCGTGCCGGCAGCCACTTCCACGCCTTGGCGGCGGTCTTCGAGAGCCGTGGGTCGACGACGGCGATCTTCAGGCGGCCGTCGACGAGCCCGTCGGTGATCTGGCTCGTGCGGTAGGGCGGCCCGTAATTCGCCTCGAACGGCGAGGCGCCGACGAAGATCACGAACTCGGCGCCGCCGAGGTCGGCCTGCCAGTACGCCTTGACGCCCTTCTGCCACTTGCCATCTGTCCATTGCTCACTCATCGCCTTCCCGGCGAAGTACAGGGATCCCTGACAGACGGTCGTGTGGCCGTGTGCGTTCGTGGAGCCGAAGCTCTCCTGGATGAACCGGCGCAGGAGCTCGCCGCGACCCCCCTTCAGGCGTCCCCACGCAAATACGACCTGGTTGTTCTTCGGGCCGAGGTCGGGGTGGTCGGGGTCGATCAGCACATCGAGGTGGTCGGCGTGCTTGCGCTTGAACTCGGCGACCGTGAGCTCGCCGTCCCAGATCGCCTTCACGTCGTCCGCCATCTCCTTCGAGAGGGCGGGGTCGCGCAGCGCCCAGAGCTCGACGAGCCCCGGAACGCGCCCCTCGCCGAAGTGGTCGCCGCCGTTCACGATCTCGGACACGGCCTCCTCGAACGGGATCGTCTTCCAGCGGCCCGCTCCGCGCGGCCCGTCGCGCTTCAGCACCTTGCGAATGCGATACGGGTCGTACGCGGTCTGGATTCCCGCCTGCCCTTTCGGGCAGATCCAGCCGTCGACCGCGGCCACCTGGGCGAGCGGCGTGTCGTACGGCACCGGCGGCCTCATCGTCCACGGCGAGTACGGGTTGCCGTCGAGCTTGACGAGGACGCCGTCGACCACCTTCGCCTTTAGCCCGCACTGCGTGTTGCACTGCTGGCAGACGGAGTAGAGGATGTTCTCCGCCTTCGAGAGCTCGTACGGCGTCGCGCCCAGTGGGCTGTCGGTCCCAGTGCCCGGCTGACCGAGAGCGTGAAGCGCGAGCGGGAGCTGCGAAGCGACGAGCGCGCCGCCTGCGATTCCTACCTTGCCGAGGAAGTCTCCACGCGTCTCGGCCCGGACGTCGTCGACCGGGAGGGCATCCGGCTGGGTCGGCGCGTCGATGCGCAGCGGCACGATCCGATACCAGAGCCCGACGAGACCGGCGAAGAACGCTCCGGCGAAGACCGCGACGAGCCACTCCTGCAGCGTGGGCGTGTACGAGAACGTGAGCCCAGGCCCGGTGTACGCCTCGTCCAGACCTTCGATCTGCGGCACCGCCAGGCCGGGAATGACGATGTTCAGCCGGACGGAGACGAGCGTCACCGCGATGAGGCCAGCAGCAACGGCCACCGCTCCCACCCGGCGCGGCCAGATCAGGAGCAACAGAGCGGGCAGCAGGACACCGGCGACGACGTGCACGAGCCAGAAGACCCACCAGCGCGGGCCGGTCAGCACGAGGTCCCACGCGGCCCACCCGGCCGCGGCCTGCAAGTGCTGCGTCCAGGCGATGCTCACGTCGGCCCACTCGATGAGCACGGTCACGGCGAGGAGGACCAGCGTCACCCGGCCGAGGAACGAGATGTCGTCCGAGTTGTGGCGCCCCCTCTCGTCGGCGGTTAGCGCCGTGAAGACCGTGACGACGGCCGCAGCAGAGAGGAGCGCTGCCGCGATGAACAGGAGCGGGAGGAGCCCCGTATGCCAGAACGGACGTGACCCGACGACGCCGAACAGCGCGCCGGTGGCCCCGGCCACGGCGAGAGCGAGAACACCTCCGACGAGTGCGAGCGGACGGATCCACGCGGAGTCGACTCCGGGTGACCCCGCGAGCCGTGTGAACGGCTTGTACCGGGCGAGCTCGTTGCTGAACGCGAGCACGAGCGTAACGGGAAGCAGCACGGCGAAGGCCGTGTAGAAGGAGATCTCCCACGCCATGAGGGACGACGGGTTGCCGTATACGTACACGTGCCAGAAGCGCTCGAGGTGGCCCAGATCGAGCCCGATCACGACGAGGCCGGACAGGAGCGATGCGAAGGAGATGGCGAGTGCCGGCCGACCGATGCGGCGAAGGCGCTCGACGCGGAACACCTCGCCCGTCGCGAAGAGCATGTACGCGCCGGCGGCGACGCCGACGAACCAGGCGTACAGAGCCACCCACAGGCCCCACGGGATGTAGCTCCCGAAGTCCGCGTCTTCCGAGACGAGACGCCAAACGACGCCGACGACGCCGGCGACGAACGCAACCGCCCACACTCCGACGAGGATGCGCTTGACCGTCGTGCGAGACATCGAAGGGCCTCCTTAGGTGAGGTAGTAGACGCGGGGCTGGGTTCCGAGCTCTTCCTTCAACCGTCGTGCCTCGGGCCGGCCCACGAGCTCGGCGACGAGGCTGTCCGGATCGTTCGCGTCCCCGAAGAAGGTCGCATGCCCGATACAGCTCGTCACGCAGGCAGGCAGCTGGCCGACCTCGAGGCGATGGAGACAGAAGTGGCACTTCCGCGCATTTCCGATCGGAGAGCCTCCGTCGGCTCGGCGGTACCCGGCGCTGTACTCCGGCGAGACCTGCTCCTCGTACGGCTGGACGGCCGGCGTTCCCTCTGTGTAGTACTCGCCCTTGTCGGTCGTGCGAGCGGAGTACGGGCACGCGGTGAGGCAGTATCTGCAGCCGATGCACTTGTCGTAGTCGATGGCGATCACGCCGTCCGTCCGGCGCCATGTGGCCCCGACCGGACAGACCGGGGTGCACGGGGGCTTCTCGCACTGCATGCACGGCCGCGGCAAGAAGCGGCGGCGGACGTTCGGATAGGTCCCGACCTCCTCCTGTACGACCGGTCGGTACACGACGCCCGGAGGGAGCTGGTTCTCGGCCTTGCACGCGATCGTGCAGGCGTCGCAGCCTGAGCACTTGCGTAGGTCGATCACCATCACCCACTTGCGCTCGCCGACAGGCTTTCGCATCGCGGCGACGAGCTCCCGCTGCATGCGGAGGAGGTCGCTCTCGCCCTCGCGGGGCGGCGGCAGCGTCGGGAGCGCCTTCGGCGTAGAGGGCGAGGGATTGGCCGTCACCGGAGCCCCTTGCGCTCGAGCCGCTCGCGGCGCGACGTAGGCGATGGTGGCCGCGGCGCCGGTCATGCGCAGGAAGTCGCCCCGCGACGTGCCGCCGGGGTTGAGGGCCGTGGTCGCCTCGACATCCACAGGCTCGGTGCCGGCGACCTCCGCGACCGCCTGCAACGCGATCGCGAGGGAGTCGTCGTCGATGGTCGTCAGCACGTAGCCGGTCGCACCGGCGGCGAGGAGGTCGGCTCGCTCAGCGTCGTCGAGGCGGGGCGCAAGCGCCACCACGGGCGCGTCGCCATCGGCAAGCCTCTCGCAGGCGGCGACAGCCTCTTCGTGCGGACGGCCGAGCTCGAGAAGGATCAGATCCGGCCGAAGCTCGTCCCGAAGCCGAACACCCTCGTCGACGTCGCGGGTCTCACCGAGGAGCCGATGGGGAGCTCGTGAGCCGACGAACGCCCTTCGCCAACGCCTGCGGACGCTCTCTTCGGACCAGATGGACAGGACCTGCGCCATGAGCGACCTCCCTCGTGCGTCTCGTTGCCGCGGAGAATCGCCTTCCCCCCCACTCGAGGCATCCGGGATTGCCACACGGGCGGTGGGCAAACTACGGATCCCTCGCAGCCTGTCCCGCGCTAGGATCGAGCGCGTGCACGAGTGGCTCGACGCATCCCGCGATCGGATCGCACAGGCCAGCGGAGTCGACGCCGCCCACCTCGAACTCACGGAGCAAGATGTCGCGAGCCTCCTCGACCTTGCTCGCGTGGCTGCCCATGACAGCGGTGATCGCACGAATGCTCCGTTGGTGTGCTTCCTCGTCGGGCGCACAGTCGGACGGAACCCGGACATCACGCTCGCGGAGCTCGCGAACGTGGCGGCGTCGACGACGACCGAGACGTAGCCGCCGTCGTGCTCGGCTGGCTACGCGCCGCGACGCGCGCGTGTCCGGCGTCGCGCGCGGCCCTGGGCCCGCCGCGTCATCGTCGCCTGGTGTGAGTGCGGCTTGTCGGACGTGACGACGCGGGCCCAGGTGCCGTCGGCACCGAGCTGCCACGCGTTCGTGTCGTCGGCGAGCGCGCCGTCGAGGATCGCGTGCACGTCCTGTCGCACTCGTGCGTTCTCGACGGGCACGAGCACCTCGATCCGGTGGTCGAGGTTCCGTGTCATGAGGTCGGGGCTGCCGATGTACGTCGTCGAGTGATCGCCCGCCTCGAACGTGTAGATCCGGCTGTGCTCGAGGAGCTGGCCGACGATCGACCGCACGCGGATGTTCTCCGACAGCCCCTCGACGCCGGGCCGCAGGGCACACGTGGTGCGTGCGATGACGTCGATGCTCGCGCCCGCCTGGGACGCGGCATAGAGCTCCTCGACGATCCCGGGATCCACCAGGTGATTCACCTTGAGGCGGATGCTCGCCGGCTTTCCGTTCGCGGCCGCCGCCGCTACCGCGCGGATCTCCTCGACCAGCCCGTTGCGGAGCGTGAACGGCGCCACGAGGAGCTTGCGGAACCGCTGCGGCCGCCCGAAGCCCGTGATGTAGTTGAAGAGATCGGCGACATCGGCCGCGATCTCCTCGTCCGCGGTGAAGATCCCGAAATCCTCGTAGAGGCGGGCGGTCGCCGCGTGGTAGTTCCCGGTGCCGATGTGCGCGTAGCGCCGCAGCTCCTTGCCCTCGCGGCGGACGACGAGCGTCATCTTCGCGTGGATCTTCAGGTCGGGGAAGCCGTACGCGACGTGGACACCCGCTTGCTCGAGCGCTCGCGACCACTCGATGTTGCGGCGCTCGTCGAAGCGCGCCTTGAGCTCCACGAGGCACACCGCCTGCTTGCCGTCCTCCGCGCACTGGATGAGCGACCCGACGAGGGCACTGTCGTCGCTCGTTCGGTACACGGCGGTCTTCATCGCGATGACGTTCGGATCCTGGACAGCAGCCTGGGCGAAGATCTCGAAGCTCGCACGGAACGACTCGTAGGGCTGATGGACCGCGATGTCCCCGCGGCGGATCTCGTCGAAGATCCGGGGGAGCTCGGTCTGAGCACCGACGAATCTGGGAGGCACGACCGGAGCCCAGGGCTCCGGCTTCAGCTCGGGGCGATCGAGGGCCGCGATCTCGTTGAGATCGGCGAGGTCGAGCGGGCTCTCGATTCGGTAGATCTGGGTCTCGTCTGCGCCCAGGCCTCCGGTCAGGCGCGCGACCATCTCGGCTGACGCCGAAGCGCTGACCTCGACACGCACCACGTCGCCGAAGCGGCGCTTTTGGAGCTGGCTCTCGACCGCCTCGAGCAGGTCTGCAGCGTCATCCGAGACTTCGAAGTCGGCGTCTCGCGTCACGCGAAAAGCCGCGCGCTCGACGATCGCCGCCCCCGGGAAGAGCGTGGGCAGGAAGTGGGCGATGACCTGCTCGAGCGGGACGAAGAGACCGCGCTTGCCGATCTCGACGAAGCGCGGCAAGCCCTCGGGGATCTTCACGCGCGCGAATCGCTCCTCTCCGGTCTCCGGGTCCGCGGCGAACACGGCCAGCGACAACGACAGGCCGGAGATGTAGGGGAACGGCTGGCCGGGGCCCACCGCGAGCGGGGTCAGCACGGGGTAGATCTCGCGCTGGAAATGCTTCTCCAGGCGCTTCAGCTCCTTCTCCGTGCAGTCCTCGACGCCCCCGACGACGATTCCCTCGTCGGCCAGCGCGGGGCGCAGCTCCTTCTTCCATGCGCGCGACTGACGGGCGATCAGCTCGAGGATGCGCTCCCGGATACGCGCGAGCGTCTGTTGGGGGGTGAGCCCGTCGGGGGAGAGCATCGCAAGCCCGGACTCCGCCTGGCCGAGCAGTCCCGCGACGCGCACCTGGAAGAACTCGTCGATGTTGGACGCGAAGATCGCGCAGAACCTGACGCGCTCGAGCAGCGGCAGCGAGTCGTCGGTCGCGAGCTCCAGGACACGAGCATGGAAGTCGAGCTGCGAGAGCTCGCGGTTGAGCAGATGCTCCACCGACTCGCTACGGACCCGTGTTGCCATCGAGACATTCTGTATCGGCAGAACGCGTGGTGGCGTTACGGTCCCGTGATCAGCCGTCTAGGCATGCGCAGGGAGCAGTCGCCGTGTCTCGTACCGGCGGCCGAGGAACGCCGCTGCGGCGATCGCGCCTGCGAGGAGGAAGACGACCAGGTTGCCGGCGGGCATCCGCGTGACGACCTCCATCGAGGCGCCGACGAGCCCCGCTGCGGGCAGCGTGAGGATCCACGCCACGACGATGTTCCCGGCGATCCCCCAGCGCACCGCCGAGAATCTGCGGCTTGCTCCGGCGCCCATCACGGATCCGGAGATCGTATGCGTCGTCGAGACCGGGAAGCCGAAGTGCGCCGTCGTCCAGAGGATCCCTGCGCACGCCGTTTGCGCGGCGAACCCTTGCGGCGGGTCGATCTTCGCGATTCGCGTACCCATCGTCTTGATGATTCGCCAGCCACCCGCGTAGGTTCCGAGCGCCATCGCCGTAGCCGAGCTCGCGATCACCCAGGTCGGGACGTCGAACTCCTCAGCGTTCAGGTGGCCAGAGGCGATCAGGGCGAGCGCGATGATCCCCATCGTCTTCTGCGCGTCGTTCGTCCCGTGCGTGAACGCGACGAAGCTGCCGGAGAACAACTGGGCACGTCGGAAGACGCTGTTGATCTTGCTGGGCGAGCGCCTCCGGATCATCCAGACGATCGCGAGCATGAGCGCGAGAGCGGCCACGAAGCCGACTGTCGGTGCCAGTACGGACGGCTTGATGACCTTGTTCCAGAGTCCGTCCCACTCGATCACGTCCCAGCCGGCCGCCGCCACCGCCGAACCTGCGATCCCACCGATGAGCGCGTGGCTCGAGCTGGACGGTAGGCCGAGGTACCAGGTGATCAGGTTCCAGGTGATCGCGCCGACGAGCCCCGCCAGGACGATGCTGAGAGTGATGGCCCCGGGATCGACGATGCCCTTCGCGACAGTCGCCGCCACCTTGATCGACACGAATGCGCCCGCGAAGTTGAGGATCGCCGCGAGAAGGACTGCCGTCCGCGGCGAGAGCGCGCGCGTCGAAACGCTCGTGGCGATCGCGTTTGCCGTGTCATGAAAGCCGTTGGTGAAGTCGAAGAAGAGGGCGACCATGACGACCGCGACGAGCGTGAGGTCTTCCACGGTGCGGTTCTAGGCGTTCTTGACCACGATGTTCGCGATGACGTTCGCCGCCGTCTCGCAGGCGTCGAGCCCGCGCTCCAAGGCCTCGTAGATGTCTTTCCAGCGGATGACGATCAACGGGTCGATCGCCTCGTCGCGGAAGAGCGCCCCGAGCGCATCTCGGAGAATGCGATCGCCTTCGTCCTCGAGGCTCTTGAGCTCGATCAGCGCCTGCTGCACGCCGCGCATCCCCTTGAGGTTGTCGCAGGCGATCGCAAGGTGCTCGCAGGCGCGAACGATCACGGCGCACTGCTCGACGGCGTGCCGCGTCGGCATCTCGACGCCGTAGAGCCCGAGCAGGTCGGACGCCTCCTCGAGGTAGTCGACGACATCGTCGATGACCGTCGCCAGCTGGTAGATGTCCTCGCGGTCGAACGGCGTGATGTACTGCGTGTTCAGCAGGTTGATGAGGTCACGCGTGAGCGTGTCGCCGGTCGTCTCGACCGCCTTCACCTGCTCCTGCGTGACGCCTGAGTTCGGATGCTCGCGGAACCGTCGCTCGACGAGGCGCGCCACCTCGAGCGCGTTCTCGCCGGCTTTCCCGAAAAGGACGTAGAACTCGGTTGTGCGCGGGGTGAGGCTGAACCGCATGCGCGCGGGACGTTAGCCCATCGGAGGCGTCTGAGTCCCGCGGTACGAGCGCGTCAGGCCAGCGCGTCAACGACGAGCGACTGGAAGTGGGCCACGAGCTGCTCTGACTGGGGGAGCAGGCGTCCCTCGTCGAGCAGCCCCGAGCGCACACCTGCCTGCACGCGCTCCACGAGGACTCTGTCTTCGGCGCCGACCTGTGCGTCGAAGGCGAGGGACTCCTCGATCCACGCCTCGTCCGCGTCGTCGGCCACGAAGTAGTCGAGGAAGCGGTACGTCCGCTCGGGCCCGAGTGGGACGATCGGGCCGATCGAGAAGTTCGGCCGGCCGGGCATGACGTTGATGACGGTCCCCGGGAAGAGGAGGTGGAACTGACCACGCTCGACCTCGCCCGAGGGGTCGTATGAGCCGCGCGGTTCGGGGCGCGGCGGACCGTGCTGCGTCATGCGCCCGCCGTGCATCTCGAGCAGGTAGGCGTCCGGGGAGACGTCCATGACGGCGGAGAATCCGGGGTGTGCCGTCGGGCAGTGGTAGCACTCGAGGAAGTTCTCGGCGGAGATCTTCCAGTTCGCATCGAGCTCCGACTCGACGCGCGTGAGGAAGCGGAGCGCGTCGAGCTCGATGCCGGCTCCCGCGATGCGCGCGGGCACGTCCCCGAGGAACTCCGAGAGCGGTGCCGCGTCAGGGCCCGGGTTGACGAAGACGAGCGGCCCCCAGGTCTCGAGCTGCAGCTGGACGAGCCCGAGCTCCTCGTGGTCGGTTCCGCCCTCGCGCGAGAACCTCGGTGCGGCCACGAGCTTGCCGTCGAGGCCGTAGGTCCACGCGTGATACGGGCACTGGAGCGTCGCCCGCTTGCCGGATCCCTCGCACACGAGTGAGCCGCGATGCCGGCAGACGTTCAGGAACGCTCGGAGCGTGCCTTCTTCGTCGCGCACCAGCACGATGGGAACGTCGCCGACGCGGGTTGCGCTGAACGAGCCGGGTTCTGCGACCGCGTCCTGTCGGCCGACGTACTGCCAGGAGCGGCGGAAGATCCGCTCCTGCTCGAGCTGGAGCACCGCCGGATCCCTGTACCAGCTCCACGGCAGCGTCCTCGTTTCGTCGGTGCTCACGAGCGCGAACGCTACCCATCGGCGAG
This sequence comes from Gaiellaceae bacterium, assembly GCA_035293125.1. Classification (GTDB taxonomy): domain Bacteria; phylum Actinomycetota; class Thermoleophilia; order Gaiellales; family Gaiellaceae; genus GMQP-bins7. Next base: position 9,558 of record DATDOS010000122.1, read on the forward strand.
CCGGGGACGCCGGTAGGATCGCGCCCGTGCTCGGCCGGGTAGAGGTCTCCGACCGCGAGATCGCGGACGTCGTCGCGGCCGTCGAGGTGGAGTGGCCCACGAGCACGCGCGAGCTACGCCGTCGCTCGAGCGGGAACGGCGGATAGTGGCGGCATTCGAGGAGACGCCGGACCTGCGGGGCTTCGCCGCCGCCTTCCTCCAGCCGCCGCTCGTCTCGGCCGACTACGGGGCGGGTCTGGGGACGCTCTACACCGCGGTCTACGGGCCCGTGCGCGGATCCGGGGAATACCGGCGGCCGTGGGAGCACTCCTTCGACCGCCTCCGCGAGGGGAGCCGGACGATCCGCCTGTTGGAGACGACGGCCGCCTGATGTCCGCGGCGGCGCTGGTCGAGTCGGTCGAGAGGACCCTGCAGCCGCTCTCGCAAACCCGAAACAGCGCGTGGTGGGACGCGCAGGTCGACGCGAGTGAGGAGAGCGAGCAGCGACGCGCGGAGACCGAGCTCGCCTATTCGGACGCGCTTGCCGACCGCGACCTTTTCGCGGCCGTCGAGAGCAGGCGGCGGGCTGACGGCGACCCTCACGTGCGACGCCAGCTCGACCTTCTCCACGATCTCATGCTGCTGCACCAGGTCCCCGACTCCCTTCGCGCGAGGATCATCGAGCTCGAGTCGTCCGTCGAAGTGCGCTTCTCGCGACACCGTGGCCTCGTTCGCAGTGCCGAGGTGGACGACAACGAGATCAAGCGCATCCTCCGGCAAAGCGACGATTCCGCCGAGCGGCGCGAGGCTTGGGAAGCGGCGAAGACCGTCGGCGCCGCGGTTGCCGACGACGTGCGCGAGCTTGCCAGGCTCCGCAACGAGGCAGCCCGTGGGCTCGGGTACCGCGACTGGTTCGCGCTTTCGCTGTCGACGGACGAGCTCGACGAGGGGAAGCTGTCGGCGACTCTCGCGGATGCCGACCGGGTGACGGCCGGGCCGTTCGCTCGCTGGAAGGCCGCGCTCGACGAGAAGCTCGCACTCCGCTTCGGATGCGATGTCTCCGAGTTGCGTCCCTGGCACTACGCAGATCCGTTCTTCCAGGAAACGCCGGTCGAGGGCTCTGTCGACCTCGACCCGCTGTTCGCGGGGAAGGACATCGTTGCGCTATCGCGGAGGACGTTCGAGGGCATAGGGCTCGAGGTCGCGGCCATCCTCGAGCGCAGCGATCTCTTTCCACGGGCAGGGAAGTGTCAGCACGCGTTCTGCATCGACGTCGATCGCTCCGGAGACGTACGGGTGCTCGCGAACGTCGTCGAAAACCACGACTGGGCCGACACGATGCTTCACGAGCTCGGCCACGGGGTGTACGACCTCGGCTTCGGCGAGAACCTCCCGTGGCTCCTGCGCAGCACGCACCTCGTTGCGACCGAGGCGTCGGCGCTGCTCTTCGGTGCGCTTGCGGGCAGCCGGGAGTGGCTCGAGCGGGTCCTCGGGGTCGAGGCCGCCGATGGTGCAGAGCTCGAGAGTCGTCTTCGCGCTGCCCGGGCAGCCGAGCTTCTCGTCTTCACGCGCTGGGTGCTCGTCATGAACGCGTTCGAACGGGCGCTCTACGCCGATCCCGACGCCGATCTCGATGCGATCTGGTGGGAGCTCGTAGCTCGCTACCAATGCGTCGCGCCGCCGGCTGGCCGGCACGCTCCCGACTGGGCGGCGAAGATCCATGTCGCGGTCGCTCCGGTCTACTACCACACCTACCTCTACGGCGCGATCGTCGCCCTGCAGCTGAAAGACGCGCTCGACGCGGCGGCAGGCGGCATCGTCGACCGGCCCCAGGCCGGCGCGCTGCTGAGGCAACAGCTCTTCGTACCCGGCCAGTCGGTCCGCTGGGACCGCCTCGTCGAGCAGGCGTCGGGCTCGCCTCTGTCCGTGAGCTCGCTAGCGCGTGAGGTCACGGCTGCCTGAGCGGAGCTCCGATGGGAACCTCTTTCGGGTCCCGGTCGGACTCCCGCCGGGGGAGCTCTTCGACCGGCTCGCAGGCGGCGACGCGATCCTGGTCGAGCGGATCGTCTCGAGCGGCCAGGCCACTCCGCCAGATCGCTGGACGTCGCAGAACCGTGACGAGTGGGTCGTGCTCGTCCAGGGCGAGGCCGAGCTGTCGTTCGACGATGGCTCCAGGATGCGGCTGAGCGCCGGCGACCACGTGCTGATCCCAGCGGGCGAGCGGCACCGTGTCGAGTGGACGCGCGAGGACCCTCCGTGTATCTGGCTCGCGGTCCACGCCCGCGGCCTCGCAGCGCCGGGTGCTCCATGACCGGCGTCGCGCCCCTCGTGAGCGAGCCGACCGCCGAGGAAGTGTCGAGACCGTGCGCCTGCGAGAGCTCCGCGCTGAGGTGAGGGCCGGCTAGCGGGGCGTCTCGAGCGCCGAGCGGAACGCCGGCACGTCGGGGGCGAGGCTGTGCGCTGTGCGTAGGTGGTGCTCGGCCCCGGTCTCGTCGCCCAGCGTACGTAGGAGCAGGCCGAGATTGTGGTGCGCCTCGGGGTCGTCAGGGCGGGCCTCGAGCGCCTTGCGGTAGTGCTCCTCCGCCTGCGCGAGCTCGCCGGCGTCCTGGAGCAGGATGGCGAGGTTGTTGTGCGCCTCGCCGTACTCCGGCCAGATGCGGATCGCGGTGCGGTAGTGATCCTCGGCCGCCGCCCGATCGCCCCGGCTCTCGAGGGAGAGCGCGTAGTTGTAGTGCGTCTGCGGGGAGTCCTCGTCGATCCGGAGCGCCTGGCGGTACTGCTCGGCGGCCTCTTCCGGCCTGCCGGCTTCCTCGAGAAGGACGGCGAGATCGTTGCGAGCCTCGACCGACTCCGGCCGGAGGCGGAGTACCTCGCGGTAGTGCTCCTCTGCCTCCGCCAATCGGCCCTGCGCGGCGAGCAGTCCGGCCAGCCCGTGGTGCGCGTCCACGTAATCGGGCCGCAGCTGCAGCGCCTCGTTGTAGTGATGGTCGGCGCCGACCGAGCTTCCGCGAGCGGCGAGCATGGCCGCGTAGTTGTAGTGCGCCTCGGGGTAGTCGGGGCGCAGGCGGAGAGCGTCGTGGTAGTGGCGGGCGGCGTCTTGGTCCTCCCCTCGGCTCCGGAGGAGAATGGCGAGGTTGCTGTGCGCTTCGGCGAACTCCGGTCGCAGCTCGAGGGCGGCACGCCAGCAGCGCTCCTCCTCCTCGCTGTTCTCGGCGGGCGTTCCGACCACGGTTACCCCACGGAGGAACCACTCCTCCGCCGTGAGCTTCTCCGGCGGCTTGGCGGCGAGGCCCGCATGGTCGAACGCGAGCAGCCGGTAGAGGCTGCGCTCCTCGAGATAGTCGCCCTTGAGGCGGCGCATGCCAACGGACTCGAATGTGTAGAGCGGCAGGTCGAGCAAGTCGAGCACGCTCTCGGTCACGAACACGTCATCCGGGTCGGCTTCGGCTTCGACCCGCTTCGCGATCCCGTTGGCCCGGCCGATCCAGCCCTCGCCGGGAATCGGCGTGCACTCGCCGAAGTGGCAGCCGATCCGGATCGGGAGGTGTGGGAAGGCGTTCGGGGATCCGCGTGCCTCGCTGCTTTGCCTCCAGCCCTCGATCAGACGGAGGCCGAACTGGACGGCGGTGTCCGCCTTCTCGAAGAGGAACATGTGGCCGTCTCCCGTCCACTCGCGGTAGACGCTCCCATACACGCCCGCGAGTCCCTCCGCGACGTAGCGGTACTCGCCGATCAGGTCGACCATCCGGTTGCGCGGTAGCCGGTGCCATCCCTCGGAGTGGTCCACGAGGTCGGCGAAGAGCACGGCGGCATATCGGCCCACCGGATGAAGTGTCGTACACTTGCCCCGTCAGCGAAAGGGACGACATGCCGAGGTACATGGTCGAGCGCAATCTTCCCGAGTTCGACGCGAGCCAGCTCCCGGGCGCCGCGGCCAGCGCGAAGGCGGCGACGGCGCAGATGAGCAGCGAAGGGACGCCGATCCGCTATCTGCGCTCGACCTTCGTTCCTGCCGAGCAGAAGTGCTACTGCCTCTTCGAGGGGCCGTCGGAGGACTCGATTCGCGAGGCGCAGACGCGGGCGGAGCTGCCCTACGAGCGCATCCACGAGGCCGAGTTCATCACCTCCGAGGAGCTCGCATGAGTTCGCGGACGCGACGCAGCAAGACGCAGGCCTAGGGGAAGCGGCGCGGGCCGGGACGGTCGGGAGCGAGGCGTCCGAGCCTCCCTCGGTGGCGGGCGACGAGCCGGTAGAGACGGTCAAGAACCGGCGCGGGAACCACGCGGAGAAAGCGGCCGACCGGACGCGTGAGTCGCATGGCCTCCAGCAGGTCGGGCATGCCGCTGCCGTCCCCGGCGAGCGAGCCATCCCGCCGCGCGAGGCGCCAGGAATCGAGCCGCTCGCCGTCGGGGAGCCCGGCGAGCAGCGCCGTCGCCGCGTCGTCCTGCAGCGGCAGGACGGCGAGGTCCTTTCGCCGGTCGAGCCCGATGACGATCAGGGCGGTGAACCGGCAGAACCTGCACCCGGCGTCGTAGAGGAGCACGGGGCGGCGGAGCGTGTCTATGAGGCAGCGCCTTCCTCGAACCCTTCGAGCGTCGCGCGAACGAGAGCGCCGATCGTGTCGAGTACGTAGCCGCCTTCCTGCACGAGCACCGTCGGCAGGCGCAGCCCGCCCAGACGGCGCCCTGCCTCGCGAAACCCAGCCTCCGTCACCGCCAGCGGGGCGGTGGGGTCGCCCTCGCCTGCGTCGACGCCCAGTGGCACGACGACCGCCTCGCTGCCGTGCTCTCGCGCGAGCTCCACGATCCGGTCGACGGCGGCGAGCCAGTCGGGGTCCCCGGAGCCAGGTGGGAGGGGCACGTTCACGTTGAACCCGTCCCCGGCGCCGCCGCCACGCTCGTCGGCGAAGCCGAGGAAGTGCGGGAACCAGCCGTGCGCCGGGTCGACGTGAACCGATGCCGTGAGCACGTCGTCGCGCTCCCAGAAGATCGCCTGCGCGCCGTTCCCGTGGTGCGCGTCGAGGTCGAGGACCGCCACACGAGAGAAGCCGTGGTCGCGCAGGTACTGGGCCGCGATCGCCGAGTTGTTCAGGTAGCAGGAGCCCCCGAAAGCCCCTCGCGTCACATGGTGCCCCGGAGGCCGGCAGCAGGAATACGCGACGGGCGCACCGCCGAGGACGAGATCGGCCGCGGTCAGCGCCGCGTCGACCGCCGCGCGCGCGGCCTCCCACGTCCCCTCGGCGACTACCGTCATCGTGTCGTAGCAGTACGCGCCGGTCCGGGCCGGCAAGGCACTGGGCACGCGCGGCTCCAGACCCGCCATGAGCCCGGGGGTGGGGAAGATGTACCCGACGACGTCCGGCTGGCCGGGATCCTCGGGGAGACCGGCAGCGACCCACACCTCCCACGCGTCGCGGAGAAAGGACACGAGCTCGGGGTCGTGGACGGCGTGCGGGGGGTCGTCCGAGTGAGGCTCGGCGAGCACGATCGGCGCACCCGCGTCCTCGAGCGCGGCACGGATGGCGTCGGCGCGCTGTGGCAGCTCGTCAGCGGGTATGGGCACGCCGATCCACACTGCGGTCTCAGGGGTGTGCAGCCGGTGCGCGTCCGTCCAGACGACCGGGACCGAGAGCGCCACGAGCTACCCGGCGAAGCGGTACTCGGCGGCCACGTCCGGGGTGAGGTACGCGGCCGAAGGGCTGCCCGCCGGCGTGAAGATGCCGATCACGGTCATCTGCTCCGATGAGCTCAGGTTCTCCACGATGTGCACCTGCCGCGGCCGTAGCCGGAAGGTCGATCCGGGCCTGAGCTCCTCGGTCGTGTCGCCGATGTGCAGCCGTCCGGGGCCGTCGGGCACCCACACGATCTCGTCGTAGAGGTGGTAGTGCCAGGGCGCTTTCCCCGGCGGAATGAACCCTGCGAAGAGGGTTGCGCGGGTCGATCCATTGTGTGGGCCGAACAGGATCTGGAACGAGCGTGCGCCGGTCGCCTTCTCGGAGCCTGCGTCGTCGAGGCCGGCCACGGTCTCGCGGGCACCGATGGGGGCGTGGCGATCGGCGTCGGGACCGATCGTCGCGCAGATGGCTCGGAGCTCGGCGGAGTCGGCTTCGAGCGTCGCCTCTTCCCCGGCGAGGACGAGGCCGGCGGCTCCGGCCGTGACCGGCCGGGTCTCCTCTCCGAGTGCGAGCGATCCCGAGCCTGCGAAGACGAAGAGGAGAGAGTCACGTTCGGGATCCGCGACTGTTCGAACGTCTCCTGGAGACATTCGGAGCTCCGAGAGCGCCAGCGCCGATTCGTCGACCGCAGGCGCGAGCTCGCGGACTTGGGCAGCGATCATCGGTTGGAGCCTAGTGGTCCGAGACGATGAACGCGGCTTCGTCGACGTAGCACCAGATCCAGTCCTCCTCGGGCTCGGCGGATCGAATGAGCGGGTGACCGCTCTCGTGAAAGTGAGCGGTCGCATGGCGGTTCGGGGAGTTGTCGCAGCACCCGATCTTCCCGCAGCTCGTGCACATACGGAGATGCAGCCAGCGGCCGCCCGTCGTCAGACAGTCCTGGCAGCCGAGCAGCGGCTCGGGCAGCTCGGCCACCTGGATCGAGTCGAGGTGGGAGCAGACCTGCGGCGTCATCGTCCGCAGCCTCTCACTTCGGCGATCGGCGGCGCTCCGCCGCTACAGAGACGCCGATACGCGGCACGAGGCCCCCGCGCGGCCCGGTCGCCCGCACGACCATCCTGTCTGCGCCGAACCAGTCGGGCATCGCGCGCCGAAGCTTCAACGACCCGCTCCCGGGGCTCGTCCGCAGAACTCCGCGGAACGGTGAGCCGCTGCATCGCGAAGACGCCCCACAGCCTCGGAGATAGTAGGTCGCGCGCCTCGGCCATCGGGTACGGTCGCGCCATGAGCGTCGCCGAGACGAGACGCTATGAGGTGCGGGCCCGTTCGACGGACACGTTCGGCCGCGTTCTCTGGAGCTGCCGTGACCAACACTTCATCGCGGACGGCCCGATTCACAACGGCTGTGCCGGCGAGGCGGTCACGCCGGCTGAGCTCTTCCTCGCCGGCATCGCTTCCTGCGGCGTCGAGCTCGTGCAGGTGCTCGCGAAGGCGAGCGATGTCCCGCTCGACGCCGTGACCGCGGAGATCGAGGGCGAGCTCGATCCTGCCAACCCCGTTCGCGACGACGTCAACGTGTTCAACTCGGTGCGACTCTCGCTGCGCCTGAGCGGCGTCACCGAGGAGCAGGGCGCGGAGCTCGTCGAGGGCTTCAAACGCAGATGACCGCTCTACGGCAGCGTCGCAGTTGCGACGCCCGACGTTCGAGTGGACGTGACCGTCTTCGGCTGACGAAAGGGTCGGAGCGGGCTCCGGACTTGCGGCGGGCTCGACCGCGGCGCTACGCTGCGCTCCGGATGACTCCCGCGTCGCGCACGTGCTGGTGGTGGCACTCAGTGCGAAGCGGGAGCTTGCGCTAGCCGCGCTCCGACATCCCGCTTTGCACTCGACCTCACGCAGGAGGCTCGTTCGTTCCCGTGGCACCCCTCCAGGCCATTCCCGCAGATCTCGTCACCCCGCTCGGGGCCTACCTGCGCCTGCGCGGGGACGAGGGAGGGAGCTTCCTGCTCGAGTCGGTCGAGCGGGGACGGCTCGGGCGCAGCTCGTTCGTGGGTTGGGGGTCGCGACTGGTCGCCTTCGAGGAAGCCGAGAGGCTCGGCGCCCCGGTCGTCGGCTACCTGTCGTACGACTACGCGGCGAAGCTGGAACCGACCGTTCCCCTTCCGGCGCAGGGGCCCGAGCTTCCCGAGAGCCGCTTCGTGCTCGTCGAGGTGCTCGTGCGCTTCGACCACGCCGCGGGTGTCGCCGAGGTTCTCGTCGGCGAACCCGACGACGTTGCACACCGCCTCGAGAAGCCGCTTCCGCCCGCCCGGAGAGCGCCCGCTCGAGCCTCTGGGCCCCTCCGTCGTCTCCCGTCACAGGAGCGCTACGAGCAGATGGTGCTGTGCTGCAAGGAGCTCATCGAGGCGGGAGACGCGTACCAGATCGTCCCTTCTCAGCGAGCGGAGCGTCCGACGTCCGTGACGGCGCTCGATCTCTATCGGGCTCTCCGCCGCGTCAACCCCTCGCCCTACCTCTTCCTGCTCGAGCTCGACGAGCTCGCGCTCATCGGGTCGTCGCCGGAGCGCCTCGTCGCGTGCGAGGACGGGCGAGCGAACGTCTCTCCCATCGCGGGCACGACTGCTGCCGGCGAGGGTGACGCCGAACGCCTCCTCTCGTCCGACAAGGATCGGGCGGAGCACGTCATGCTGGTCGACCTCGGGCGGAACGACCTCTCGCGCGTCTGTCGCGCAGGCACCGTCCGGGTTGCGCGCTCCATGGAGATCGAGCGCTTCTCTCACGTCTCGCACATCGTCTCGGAGGTCGTCGGTGAGCTGCGCGACGGTGTGACGCCGTTCGACGTGCTCCGAGCCTGCTTCCCTGCAGGCACTGTCACGGGCGCCCCCAAGGTCCGCGCGATGCAGATCATCTCGGAGCTCGAGGGCTATCGCCGCGGACCGTATGCGGGCGCAGTCGGATACGTGCTGCCCGGGGGCACGATGGACACGTGCATCGCGCTTCGGACGATGGTGTTGACGGACGGCATCGTCCGGATCCAGGCGGGCGCGGGTGTCGTGGCAGACTCGCAGCCCACGGCCGAGCATCGGGAGTGCCTCGCGAAGCTCGCGGCTCTGGAGGCGGCGGTCGAGCTCGCCGAACGGGAGTACGCATGAGGTTCCAGGCTCGGACGAGGTGGGCAGGGACGTGAAGCTGCTCATGATCGACAACTACGACAGCTTCACCTGGAACCTCGTCCACCTGTTCGAGCAGCTCGGCGCGGACGTGGTCGTCTACCGCAACGACGCGATCTCGGTCGTCGAGGCCGAGGCGCTAGCGGCCGATCGGCTCGTCATCTCACCCGGTCCCGGGCGCCCGCGGGACGGAGGTGTCTCGGTCGAGCTGATCCGCCGACTCGGCCCGCGCGTTCCCACCCTCGGGGTGTGCCTCGGACACCAGGCGATCGTCGAGGCGTTCGGCGGGGAGGTCGGGCAGGCGCAGGCGCTCCTGCACGGCAAGGCGAGCAGAGTCCGACACGACGGAGAGGGAGTCTTCGCCGGGCTGCCCGAAGAGATCGAGGCGGGTCGCTACCACTCGCTCGCGGCAGTCGCGGTGCCGGACGAGCTCGTCGTCACCGCCCACACGGAGGATGGCGAGGTCATGGGCGTCAGACACCGGGTGCACCGAATCGAAGGCGTCCAGTTCCACCCCGAGAGCGTGCTCACTCCACAAGGCCCGGAGATGGCGGCCAACTTCCTCAGGTGATCAGGGAGGCGATCGCGATGCTGCTCGCCGGCGACTCGCTCGACCGCGAGCAGGCACGCACCGTCATGGGAGAGATCATGCGCGGGGAGGCGACGCCGGCGCAGATCGGAGGCTTCCTCGTCGCTCTCCGGGCGAACGGCGAGACGGCGGAGGAGATCACGGGCTGCGCGGAGGCGATGCGCGAGCACGTCCTGCCCGTGCACCCGACACGTGAGGACGTGGTCGACGTCGTCGGCACGGGTGGAGACGGCGCGGGGACCTTCAACATCTCGACGACGGCCGGGATCGTCGCGGCCGCCGCGGGAGCGGCTGTCGCCAAGCACGGAAACCGCTCGGTCAGCTCCGCCTCGGGATCCGCTGACGTCCTCGAGGCGCTCGGGTACACACTGGAGCAGCCGCCTGAGCGGATCGCCGAGTCGATCGATCAGCTCGGCTTCGGGTTCATGTTCGCCCCCGTACACCATCCCGCGATGCGCCACGCCGCGCCGGTCCGCCGCGATCTGGGCACGCGGACCGTGTTCAACGTCCTCGGGCCGCTGACCAACCCCGCTGGTGCGCGGGCTGGGATCTTTGGCGTGTACGCACCGGAGCTCGTGCGCGCGATCGCGGACACGCTCGTGGCGCTCGGCAGCCGTCGAGCGTTCGTCGTGCACGGCGCGCACGGCGTCGACGAGCTCTCGCCGGCCGGGCCGAACCTCGTTTGCGAGCTCGCCGACGGCGTCGTCCGCGAGCGGACGATCGATCCGCGCGAGCTCGGCATCGAGCGCTGCGCTCCTGAGGCGCTCTCGGGCGGGCCGCCGGACGAGAATGCACGCATCGTGCTCGAGATCCTCTCCGGGGCGCGTGGCCCGAAACGGGACGCGGTGCTTCTCAACGCGGCCGGCGCGATCGCTGCGAGCGGGCACGCTGCGGACCTGTCCGACGGGCTTGGTGTCGCCGCCGAGGCGATCGACTCCGGACGCGCGGGGGAGCGGCTCGACGAGCTCGTGTCGTTCTCCGGGGGAAGGACTCTGTGATGGGGCGATTCGCCGCGTCGCTCGCCCGGCCCGGCCTCTCGGCCATCGCGGAGGTGAAGCGACGCTCGCCGTCCGCGGGCGATCTACGCCCCGACGCCGATCCCGGCGTCATCACCGCGGCCTACGAGCGTGCCGGCGCAGCCGCCGTCTCGATTCTCGTCGACGATCGCTTCGGCGGGTCTTGGGACGACCTCCGCGCCGCACGGGCGGCATCGGGGATCCCACTGCTCGCGAAGGGCTTCTTCTCGACCGACGAGGACCTTCGCACGGCCCGCGAGTGCGGCGCCGATGCGGTCCTGCTGCTCCTGCGCGA
>DATDOS010000123.1:0-7233 GCA_035293125.1 Gaiellaceae bacterium
CATCGACGAAGAGCAGCAACTCGCCGCCCGCTTCGGCATCTCGAGCATCCCCACGATCGTCCTCTTCAAGGACGGGATCGCTGTGGCTGGAACAATCGGAACGAGGCGGAAGGCCCAACTCGAGAAAGAGCTCGGGTTGTCCCCTCCTGAATCCGCGGCCAACCCGCCGGAAACCGGTGGTCTTCGCAGCCTGATCGCCCGCCTCACCAGTCAGCACTCGTAGGCCCTCAAACCCATGGATGAATCCCTCCGCCGGGGAGCAGGGTCCCAGAGGACATGAAGACCAGAACCGATCTGACAGACGGAGCCCCGGGCATCCGAGACGCGGCGGTCGTGACCTGGCGGCGTCGGCAACTGCTCGCTGCCGGCTTCAGTCTCCCGGCCAGTGAGAAGCTCGCGCGCGACTGCGGCGTCGACCTTCACGCACTCCTCGACCTCGTCGAGCGCGGCTGCCCGCCCCACCTCGCCGTGAGGATCGTCGCTCCGCTCGACGACGAGTCGAGACGCTGCTGAGCCAGCGTTCGCTTGCGCGGTCGGCGAGTTGGCCGGCACCGCTGAGGCGGCAGCGTCTCAGCCGTCGCGAGCCGCGACCTTGACCGCCTCCGAGAGCGTCGGGTGCGCGTGTGTCGTCGCGAGCAGCGGCTCCAGCGTTCCGCCGGGTGCGTTCATCGCCACCATCGGGCCCGGTAGGAGATCGCCGCCGTGCAGTGAGAGCACGTGGGCTCCGAGGATCACCCCCGTACGCGCGTCGAGCACGAACTTGATCCGCCCGCGACGCTCGCCGAGTGCCCGTGCCTTGCCGAGCTTGCCGACGTCGTAGCGGCGCACCTCGACCTCGTAGCCTGCGGCGCGCGCCTCCTCCTCGCTCAACCCCACGCCGGCCAGCTCGGGGCTCGTGAAGGTCGTGCGCGGCATCGTGCGGTAGTCGGGCGTCAGGCTCGCCCCGTCGAGCATGTTGGCGATCGCGATCGGGGCTTCGTACGTCGAGACGTGCGTGAACATCATTCCGTCGATGGCGTCGCCGATCGCGAAGACGTGCGGCACGGCAGTGCGCAGCCGGTCGTCGACCGCGACCCCCTTGGGGCCGGTCCCGATTCCGAGCTCGTCGAGACCGAGATCGCCGGCGACGGGCTCGCGCCCTGTGGCCACGAGCAGTACGTCGCCCGCGAGGCGATGATCGCCCGCCAGCACGAGCGAAGGGCGACCCCCGTCGAGCTCGACTCGCTCGATCTGCGCGTGGGGCACGATGCGGATCCCCTCCTCCTCGAGGTAGCGCTGGAGCAGCTCGGCCAGCTCTGCGTCTTCTCCTCGCGCGATACGCGGGCCGCGCAGGACGATCGTCACCTCCGCGCCGAAGCGGCGGTAGGCCTGAGCGAACTCGAGCGACACGGCTCCGGCGCCGAGGCAGACGAGGTGGCCCGGAAGCTCCGTCGCCTGGAGCAGTTCGTTGCTCGTCACGAAAGGGACGCTGTCGAGCCCGGGCAGATCGGGGATGCGGGGCCGTGCTCCGGTCGCGATCAGAAGATGGTCGAACTCGACCGTCAGCCCGCCGCACTCGATCGCATGCTCTCCGACCACCCGCGCGTGACAGCGGTAGAGGGTCGTTCCCACGTCGCGCTCGATCATGCGCTCGTAGAAGGAGATCCCGTCGTCGATCACCGTGCGGACGCGCTCCATCACGGCCGCGAAGTCGACGTCCACCGAGCCGAGCCGAATGCCGAACTCGTGTGCACTCCGAGCGTCGTGGGCGATCTCGGCAGCCCTGACCAGGGCCTTGGTGGGGATGCACCCCCGGGTGATTCAGGTACCGCCGACCGGGCCGCTCTCGAAGAGCGCGACTCGAGCCCCGCGGCGCCGGGCCATGCGGACACCGGCCCAGCCGCCCATCCCAGAGCCGATCACAGCCAGATCGAATCGCCTCGGTTGCTTCACGGGATACTCGGAATCTTCATCGGGGCAGCGGATTGCGGCGACGGGGACAAGAGGGGAGGGGGAGAACTCCGTCCCCGCCGCCGCTGGAGGGAGCCGACTGCGAGTGGCAGATCGCGCTCGTCACGGGATTCGACCCCGTAACGCGGACAAGAGATTCACGCGGCCGCACTTTCACGCTCACCGACGTAGCGATTGTCGGCATAGCACCAGATGAAGCCGCGGCCGATGGCCGTCTTCGCTCTCATCACCGGGTGGCCGGTCTGGTGGAAGTGCGTGCGTGCATGGCCGTATTGCGAGTCGCAGCACCCGACGTGGCCACAGGTCGAGCAAACCCTGAGATTGAAGCGCGAGCCGCACTCCTCGCATGTGTTTGCCCGGGCCCTTTGATGCTGCTCGGGCACATGCTCGCAAGCCGCAAGCGTGAAGACATCTCGGAGCCGTTTCAGCATCGGTGCATCTCCTTCGAAGAGGGGTCGCTCAGTTAGAGCCACTTTTCCCCTGCGCAGATTCACGCCCACCGAGATCGAAGTGAATCGCGTTCGCGATCCCGGGGTCCTAACGAGAGCGTTCCATCCATCCAACCCAGGAGGTCTTCATGGCTCAGGTTCTCGAGACGGTCGAGATAAAGGCCCCGCCCGAGGAGGTCTGGGCGGTAGCAGGTGACCCCGGACGCATCGTCGACTGGGTCCCGGCTCTGGCTGATTCGACGTTGGAGAACGGCTACCGCTCGTGCACCATGCAGGACGGGGCCGAGATCGTCGAGCGGATCGTGGAGCGCTCTGACGAGCAGCGGTACTACGTCTACGAGATCACGAAGTCGCCCTTACCGCTTCGGTCGTACAGCTCGCGACTGGCAGTCCACGGTCACGGCGACCACTCGCACGTGACCTGGGAGGCGCAGTTCGAAGCCGAGAGCGCCGACCTCGAGCCGGACCTCGTCGGTGCCTTCGAGCGCATCTACCACGAGGGTCTCATCACGCTCCGGGATCACGTCGAGTTCACCGCGGCAGCCTGACGTCACGCGTGACCGAACAGGGACGGAGGAGCGCATGACGAGACGCGCTCCTCCGTCGTCTCGTTCCAGAGCGGATGCGTGCCGCGGAGCGCGCGAATGTCTCAGATGATCCGGACGAGCGGCCCGTCCGCAAATGGAGTGACGTAGTCGCGGCCTATCCGCGAGAAGGCGCACGCGGGAACGGAGATGTCGGCCAGGTAGAGCTCGCCGACCGCGAGCGTTGCGGCCGGTCCCCGCAAGGCCGTCTTGGGTGCCGCGAGCGTCAAGGTCGCCTCGGCCCGGGCGTGCGGAGAGTGAAGGGTCCCGGTCGCGAGCTCCAGCCCGGAAGGCACGTCGAGCGAGAGAACCCGCAACCCCTTCACTGCGTCGAGCAGACGGGCCACACCCCCGCGCGGAGGCCCCGCCTGCGAGTAGCCGAGGAGGGCGTCGATCACGAGATCCGACGGTGGCACGGCGGCGGCGGCATCGAGCTCGACTGGAACAGCTATCGCGTCGAGGACGTCGAGCTGGTCTCGCGTGACTGCCGCAAGCTCCCGGCGAGGAGCTGCGATCGAGACACGCACCCGCGCGCCCGCATTCGCGAGATGGCGGGCGGCGACAAGGCCGCCTCCTCCGTTGCCGCCACGGCCGGCGAGGACTGTCACCGACTTGTGTGCAGCCGAGCCGCCGAGCAGAAGGCGTGCTAGAACGGCAAGGCTCCGGCCTGCGTTCTCCATCATCTGCTCGAGCTCGATCCCGAGCTCGTCGATCATGACGCGGTCGATCGCCCGCATTTCCTCCGCCGACAGCCACGCGACAGCATCAGCGGGCACGTCGGGCACCTGGGCTGGCGAGGCCGAGTTGTCGTGACGGTCAGGGATCGAGACCACTAGCGTCGCGGCCTGACGAACGGCGCGAGATCGCCACGCTCGACGAGCAGGCGCCAGATTCCAGACTGCTGCTCCGGAGACAGCGACGCGGTGATCAGGACCACCCGATCGTCGGCCGTCACGTTCCATTCCGACGCGACGTCGGCGAAGCGAGACCCCGGGGCACCCGGCAGCTCGGTCGACTCGAGATCACGCTCGATCAGCTCTGCGTCCGACCGCGCCTGCTCGGGGTCCGAGTAGACGAGCGCGATCTTGAGCATTCTTCCCTCCGAGCCTGCGTCGTCGATACCGACAGCGATGAGATCGGCGGAATGCTGCGGAAGCGTCTCGAACGGCACGCCGAACGGCGGCCGGACGAGCTGGGCGTCGAGCACGACCGCCGACGTGATCGGGTCGAGCGCCGTCGCGGCAGCCGAGAAGTCGCCCCTCGCCGCGAGCGTGTTCGTCGGCGAGCGTGCAGCTTGCGAGAGCAGGGTCGTCGAGGCGGCGATCACGCGCCTCGCTGAGACGACGACGCGGTTCAACGAGCTGAGCGCCAGCCGGCCGGCCTCGCTCGTGACGTCGATGGAGCCGTCCTCGCCACGCGCGAAACCGCCGGGGCTCGCCCTGTAGCCGGACCGCACGAACGCCGTCCGCATCGCCGAGGGTGTGAGCTCACCGTCGGCGACGGTGAGCTCCGCGGGGTGGTACCCGGCCGATGCGAACGCCGAGATGTCCTCGAGGCCCAGACCGTACGCGCGACGCCAGAGCGCTCGGTCGGCCCCTACGAGCGCGTCGGGAAGCCAGACCCCGGCGAGGGCCACTCGCAGGTCGGCCTCTTCCGGGTAGGCAAGCCGAAGCCGCTCGAGATCGGCGACGAGCACGTGCCGGCGGAGCTCCGGCTGGTCGGGCAGCAGAGCGAGCTGGGTGGCGAGAGGGGCGTCCCCCGCGGCCTCGCTCGCGCTGCTCTGCGCGCCGCCACATCCCGCGACGCCGAGAACGAGCACCCCCAACCACAAGGCCGGGGCCAGCCGTCGGGCGCGCTCGATCATGCGCTCTCGGGGCCGAGCAGGAGCCGTGCCGCCGCCTCGAGGTCCGGAGCGGTCTCACCGACTCGGATCGGCAGCGGCCAGGTTCTCTCATGGGAGGCGACCCAGAGGGCGCGAAGCCCGACGCGATCGGCGCCGAGGACATCCCAGGCGTGCGCGGCGACGAAGGCAGCGCTCTCGGCGGCGACGTCGAGCTGCTCGAGCGCGTATCGGTACGGCACCGGATCGGGCTTGTGTCTCCCGGTAGCCTCGACCGAGAGGACTGCCTCGAAGCGATCGAGAAGACCGCCGCGCTCGAGAAGCCCCCGCGCTTGCGCAGCGCCGCTGTTGGTCAATGCGGCCACCCTGACACCCGCCGAGGTGAGACGCTCCACGGCGGTTCGCGCTCCCGGGAGCAGCGGCAGCTCGGCGAACGCGCCCAGCACCGTCTCGGCGTCGACCGTGACGCCGATGCGCGCGCCCGTCGTGGCGAGGGTCGAGCGGGCGATCTCGGCGAACGGCGCGTACTCGCCGGCGAGCGTCAGCGCAGTCGCGGAGTGGAGGAGTCGCTCGAACCAGGCCTCGAGCATGCCTGCCGGCGCCCCCGCTGTCGCAAGCGCGTCCTCGACCGGCCCCAGTCCGAACAGGGTTCCCACGACGTCGAACACGACAACATCGGGCCGTGCGCGCTCCATGTCCGCTGGGCGGGAGCCTCAGCTCGAGCCGAGCGCAGCCTCGAGGCCTCGCTCGAACCCCGCATAGTCCGTCTCGCCGACGATGCGTGTCCTCACCCGGTGCTGCGCGTCGAGGAAGAACGTGCTCGGCGTTCCTTGGAGCCCGAGCGAGAACGAGATCTCGCCGTCGGGGTCGGAGATACTGGGATGTCTCCAGCCGTACTGCTCGTAGAACGCTCTCGCGGAGCCCTTGGAGTCCTGCAGGTCGATACCGATCAGCTGAGCCTCCGGATGGTCGGCGGCGAAGCGGCGCAGATCCTCGGCCTCGGCGGCGCAACCGGGGCACCACGAGCCCCAGACGTTGATGACGACGGGCTTGCCGGTGTAGTCGGCGAGGGACACGCGCTTCCCGGTCACCGGGTCGGTGCCTGAGAAGGACACCGTTTCGCTACTTCGCTGAACGATCGGCTCCGCGGCGCCGGAGCCACGGGCGACGACGATCCCGGCCCCGATGACGGCTACGAGAGCCAGGACACCGGCGACGCTCCAGAGGCGGCGATCGCGGAACAGGCGCGAGCGCCCGGGTTGCGGTGACTTATCCGGGCCATTGGCCCGTCGCGCCTGGCGCGCCCTTCGCTGACTCAACGGATGGTCCTCCTGGCAGCCGACAGGCCCCGCGAGATGCGGATCGAGGTCACGCACTCTTGGACGCCGCTTTCGCCCGGAGCGATTCACAGGAGCCGTGATGGAATCCATGAACACGACGAGCGCGTCTAACCAAACGTGGAGCTGCTTGCCGCGCTCGAGTTCGGTCCCGCTGCATTCGCGGCAGCGTTCGCCGCAGGCGTGGTGTCCTTCCTGTCTCCGTGCGTTCTGCCGCTCGTCCCCGCGTACCTGTCCATCGTCTCGGGAGTGGCATTCGGCGAGCTGGGGGCCCGAACTCAGACACGGCGCGTGGCCACCTCGACGGTGGCCTTCGTCGTCGGATTCGGAGCGATCTTCGTCCTTCTCGGAGCCGGCGCCGCCTGGTTCGGTGACGTGCTCCTCTCCAACCGCCGCACGCTGGAGATCGTCGCCGGCGCCTTCATCGTCTTCGCTGGGCTCGTCTACCTGCGAGTACCACTCCCGCTCGCGCTTCTTCGGGAGAAGCGCGTCGCTCAGCACCCGCGGACGGGCGGCGTGGCAACCGCGGGACTGGCCGGGCTCGCCTTCGGGATCGGCTGGACGCCGTGCATCGGCCCCACGCTCGCCGCGATCCTCGCGCTCGCAGCAGCATCGGGAAACGCGGGGGAAGGCGCGATCCTGCTCGCGGTGTACGCCCTCGGGCTCGGCGTCCCGTTCCTCCTCTTCGGACTCGGCTTCACCAAGGCTCTCGGGCTCGTCGGCGTGATCAACCGGCACCGATCGCTCGTCGGAGCCGTCTCCGGCTCGATGCTCGTCGTCTTCGGCGTGCTTCTCGCGAGCGGCTACCTGGCTCGGCTGACCCGCCCCCTGGCGCAGTTCACGGGTTTCGCGATCTAGCACTGGCCCTGGCGCTGAATCCTTCTGGGGCTCCGTCGCGTCGAACGAAGAGTGAGGCGAAGGGTCACCATCCTCGGGCTCCTTGCTGCCGTCGCGATCGCACTGGTGGTCGCCGGGTGCGGCGGCTCGGACGAGGGGTCGTTGAGCGACGAGGAGATCGAGAGCATCGAAGAGCTCACCAAGACCGTGCCCAACGTCGGGCTCGGAGAGGGCTC
>DATDOS010000124.1:0-2081 GCA_035293125.1 Gaiellaceae bacterium
TTTGCGCCCTTCCAGAACCTGTCGGCCCAGTTCCTGCTCGCCGGCATGAGGATGGGCGGATGACGGTTCGCCGCGCAGGACCGGACGACTTCGCCGTCGTCGCGGCGCTCTGGCGGGAATTCGATCACGAGGTCCCGCCCCCGATTCATCAGGGGCCCTCTGATCAGGAGAAGGAGCTCGCAGAGGTGGCCGAGATCCTCGCCTCGGAGATCGCCTTCCTGGCGGAGGGCGACGACGGCGCTGCGTGCGGATTCGCGCTCGCGAGGCGGCGCACAGCCACCCTCGGCACGCTGACCGACCTGTACGTCAAGCAGGAGGTGCGGCGCTCCGGCATCGGCACGGAGCTGATGCGCGAGGTGCTCGGCGCATTCGGCGCGCTCGGTATCGAGATGATCGATCTCGAGGTCGTCGCCTCGAACGCGGGCGCTCGCTCGCTCTACGTGCGCTGGGGCTTTCGCGACGACGTCGTGGTCATGACCGGCACGGTGGCCGATCTGGAGGCTCGGCTCGGCGCGCAGGAGTCCGCATCGTTCGGGTCGATCCACATTCAGACCGACGATCTCAGCGCCGTCGGGCAGGCGGTGCGCCAGTTCGTCCCCCGTCTGCCCGGAGGATCCCGCGGCTCGCTCGTGGCTCCTCCGCGCAACGGCTGGATCGCGGTCTACGACGACGTCTGCGACCGGAACCCCGAGATGCTGCGCCGCCTCGCCCGCGAGCTCTCGGACCGGATGGGTGCCGTCACGCTGCTCCTCGGTGTGGAGCGCGACGAGCTCCTGAGGATGATCCTGTTCGAGCGCGGGAGGATCGTCGACGAGTACCTCTCCGTCCCCGAGTTCTACGGCCCGTTGCCGCCGGGAGACGTCGTCGGGCTCGCGGCCAATCCGACGGTCGTCTCGCGCCTCACGGGTGCGGATCCCGAATCGGTGCGTCGCATCGCCCGCACCGCGTCTGCGCCGGCCGACCTGCCGCCGGCGCGAGAGCTGCTCGCCGAGCTGGCGACTGCGCTCGGTGTCGAGGGCGCCGGGCACGGATGGGTCGACGCGCCCGACCTTGCCGGCGCCGTCCGGGTTGCGCGCGCGTGAAGGTCCTGCTGCTCCACGCCTGGCCGCTCAGCGAGCGGATGTGGGTGCCGCAAGTCTCCGCGCTCCGGAACGCCGGCTTCAACCCCGTCGCCCCGCACCTCTATCGGCGCGGTCCTTCGATCGACGGTTGGGCGGCACAGCTTCTCCGGGAGCTCGTCGGCCCGTTCGTCCTCGTCGGAGCTTCGATGGGTGGGTACTGCGCGCTCGCTCTCGCGCGACGGTCGCCCGAGAACGTTCTCGGCATGGTTCTCGCGGGCTCCAGAGCTGGGGCCGATTCCTTCGATCGTCGCCGCCTTCGTGAAGATCAGATCGCGGCGCTGTGCGCAGGTCGCGTTCCGGCGGAGGCAGAGCCCGACCTCCCGGCCGAGCTTCTGGCGGAGGCCCAGGTTGCCGTTCGCGACCGGCTCGACCTGACGGGCATCGCGGCGTCCTTCGGGGGGCCGCTACTCGTCTGCGTCGGGGATCAGGACGAGATCGTCTCGGTCGACGAGTCACGCGAGCTTGCGTCCAACGCGCTCCGCGGCTCGCTCGAGGTGTTCGAAGGCGCGGGCCACTTCGTCAGCGTGGACCAGCCGGAGCGGTTTACGTCCGTCCTGCTCGAGTTCCTGGGTCAATGGCAGACGTAACCCTGGACGAGCTCCGTCGCCGCCTCGGCGAGCGAGGTCTCGTTCTTCTCGACGTCAGGACGCAACCTGAGTTCGAGGGTCTCGCCGGAGCCCACTGCGACCCGCGGCAGGGTCACATCCCCGGGGCGGTCAACCTGCCTCTCGATCGCATTCTGGAGTGCAGGAGCGCGGCCGAAGTGCGTGAGCTCGTGGGCCTCGCCGAAGGGGTCGAGATCGTCGCGTACTGCCACACCGGAAGCCGCTCCGGCTTCGCGGTTCAGGTCTTGCGAGGCGCGGGGTACGAGGCGCGGAACTACGAGGGGTCGTGGCACGAGTGGTCGCGAGCGGCTATGGACTAACCCCGCGCCGCTTCACGCAGGAACGCCGCGCAGAG
>DATDOS010000125.1:0-6502 GCA_035293125.1 Gaiellaceae bacterium
CTCCCCCAGGAAGCCGCCACGGGCGCGCGTCTTCCAGTCGACAGGGTTCACGCCTGCGGCGCTCATGCGTACGAGCACCTCCGTGGGCCCCGGGTCGGGCCGCGGGACCTCCACGAGCTCGAGCACCTCGGGCCCGCCGAGAACCCGCTGGCGGATGGCGCGCATCGTCGCTCCAGCCTCGCGATCGTCGAGGGTGCTTGTCATCCGTGATGTTCTTCCGGGGTGGCGACGATTGTTGTATACAGGCCTGAGCCCCGACGGAGGAGAGCATATGGCCGCGCCGACGCAGAAGAGCTCCGCATTCCCGAGCCCGTACGACATCGCTACTCCGCCTGGGTGCGAGGGATGGCGGGAGATGTACCCGTACTACGCGGTGTTCGACGAGTCGCGGCGCGAGGCGGATGAGGGCAGGTTCTGGTTCTGGAACTCGCAGCATTTCCCGGTGCCGATGCCGGCGTTCGACGTCGCCTGCATCGACTCCCCGTACCAGGCGGTGGGGGAGTGGCAGAACCGGTTCTTCGCGGTGCCCCCCGCGATGGGCATCGACTACCGCATCGTCAACGGCTACGTCTACATCTCCGGCAACCCGGTCACGGATCCCGAGAAAGTCGTCGAGCGGGTGGAGTACTTCCAGCGCCGCGCCGGCTACTACTTCGAGCACTGGGACGAGCTGTACGGCAAGTGGAAGCAGAAGATGGAGGCCCTGATCGCGGAGATCACCGACCTGCCGGTCCCGGACCTCCCCGAGTACGAGCCCGACGAGCTCATGCTCGAGGACGAGCGGAACACCGCGTTCTACGAGATCCTCGAGGCGTACAGCCGCACCCTGCACTGTGGCGACCTGATGTGGCAGCACCACTTCGAGCTCCTGCTCCTGGGCTACGGCGCGTACGTCACTTTCCACGAGTTCTGCAAGAGCAATCTCCCCGACATCCCCGATCAGCACGTCGCTCAGATGGTCGCCGGCATCGACGTGCTGCTGTTCCAGCCCAGCGCGGAGCTTCGCCGACTTGCGAAGCTCGCGATCGACGGCGGCGTCGACGGGGCGTTCGTCGAGGGGCACTCGCCAGAGGAGATCGACGCCGAGCTTGCGCAGAGCGAGGCGGGCAGGCAATGGCTCGAGGAGCTCGAGCAGGTCAAGGATCCCTGGTTCAACATGGCCACCGGCGACGGCCTGCTCCACTACTTCCGCAGCTGGTACGACGACCCGAGCATCCCCTATGCGTCGGTCATCGGCTACGTGCGCGCGTTGAAGGAGGGTGAGCAGGTCGAGCGCCCGAGCGAGGAGATCGCCCGCGAGCGCGACCGTCTCGCGGAGGAGTATGGAGCGCTCCTCGACGAGCAGACGCGCGGGGCCTTCAACGAGCTGCTCGGGCTCTCACGCATGGTCTTCCCGTACGTCGAAGAGCACAAGTTCTACTGCGACTACTGGTTCCTGACGCGCTGGTGGAACAAGGTGCGCGAGTTCGGCGCTCTGCTCGCGACGCACGGCTTCCTGGAGAACTCCGAGGACGTCTTCCAGCTCGGGCGCCACGAGGTCGCGACGGCGCTCGACGAGCTGCTCCTGACCTGGGCGACCGGCGGGGCGCCGCTCGGCCCGAAGCACTGGCCGCCGATCGTCGCGCGGCGCAAGGAGCTGCTCGAGCGGCTCGCGGAGTGGACGCCACCGCCAGCCATCGGCGCGACGCCCGAAACGATCACCGATCCGATGACGATCATGCTCTGGGGCGTCACGACGGAGCGAGTCCACGAATGGGCACACGCAGAGGAGGGCGGGGCGCGCTTCACGGGCGTCGCGGCGTCGCCCGGCACCGTCGAGGGCGTCGCACGGGTGGTGATCGACGTCGAGGAGATTGCCGCAGTCCGAGACGGGGACGTCCTCGTCTGCCTGATCACCTCGCCGGCCTGGGCGCCGATCTTCCCGAAAGTCAAGGCCGTGGTCACGGACATCGGAGGCGTCATGTCGCATGCGGCGATCGTCTGCCGCGAGTACGGGCTGCCGGCGGTGGTGGGCACCGGCCGTGCGACGGCGGAGATCCGGACGGGGCAGACGATCCGCGTCGACGGCTCGAGCGGCGTCGTGACGATACTCGACGCCTAAGTGGCCAACGCTCGCCTTCGGCTCGCGTTCGCGGGGGAGGCCATGTCTCCCCCGCGAACCACCTGTCCTCTTGAGAGCGTGGGGGAACCTCTCGGTTCCCCCACGCCCCGTCCACCCGCTCATGGGCGAGACTCTGGCCCATGAGCGCCGCCTACACACGCCTGCTCGCGGAGCTGCGGCGCTCGGACGCGGCCGAGTTCGGCGGCAAGAGCGCGAACCTCGGAGACCTGCTCTCGGCCGGGATCCCCGTCCCGCCCGGGTTCGCGGTGAGTGCGCGCGCCTACCGCACGTTCGTCGAGGAAAGCGGCTTGGAGGGAATGATCACCGCGGCGCTGTCGCGCGCCCCGGCCGGAGACGTGGAGGCGATCGGGGCCGCCTCGAAGGCGATCGACGAGGCGATGCGCTTCGCGCCACTCCCGGACGCGCTACGCACCGAGCTCCATCGGCGCTACGACGAGCTTGCGCGTGCGACGTCCGAGGAGCGCCCCCCGGTGGCCGTCCGCTCGAGCGCGCTCGGCGAGGACAGTCAGGAGGCCAGCCACGCCGGTCAACAGGAGAGCTTCCTCTGGGTGCGCGGCGTCGAGCAGGTCTGCGACGCCGTGCGCGACTGCTGGGTGAGCCTCTATACCCCTCACGCGATCAGCTACCGAGCAGCCCTCCGGGCCGAGGAGAAGGAGCCTGCGATGGGCGTGGCCGTCCAGCTGATGGTGGACGCGGAGGTCTCGGGGGTGATGTTCACCTGCAACCCGGTGAGCGGCGATCCGAGCATGGTCGCGCTCAACGCGAGCTGGGGGCTCGGGATCGCGGTCGTGAGCGGGGAGCTGACGCCTGACGACTACCTGGTCAGCAAGATCACGGGAGAGGTGGTGCGACAGACGGTGAGCACGAAGCACGTCGAGTACGTGCCGGACGCGGCCGGTCGTGGCACCGTGCGCGTGGAGGTGGCGGCCGAGCGGCGAGACGTGCCCTGCCTGGGCGAGCAGCAATTTGCGGCGCTCGTCGAGGTCGCCCGACGTGTCGAGCGCCACTTCGGTTCCCACCAGGACATCGAGTGGGCGATCGCGCGTGGGCGACCGTTGCCGGATGCCCTGCTCGTGCTCCAGGCGCGTCCCGTGACGGCGATGCCGGATCCGGCGCCGAAGCTCTCCACTTCCGCGCTGTCGCTGGTGATGGGCACCTTCGGCGCCCCCGCAAGGACGAAGAAGCGATCCTGACCAGGTATGCCGCTGAGCGAGGACGACATCCGCGAGATCCTGCGGCTGATCGACGAGTCGGACGTCGAGGAGCTACGAGTCGAGACGGAGGTGTTCTCGCTCTACGTCCTTCGCGGAGCTGCCACGGTCCCCGGGGTGGAGGCCGAGCTGCCCAGGCTGGACCCGGCGGACGCCACGTCACCAGAGCGCGCTCCAGAAGCGCAACTCGCGCCAGCCGATGCGCCGGTCGAGGATGCCGCGACCGATCTGCTCACCATCGGCGCTCCGCTACTCGGCACCTTCTACCGCGCCGGGGCACCAGGGTCGCCTCCGTTCGTGAGCGTGGGGACACGCGTCGAGTCGCACACGATCGTCTGCCTGATCGAGGTCATGAAGATGATGAACGCGGTCCCCGCCGGCGTGGTCGGGACGATCGTCGAGGTGTGTGTGGACAACGCGCAGCTCGTGGAGTACGGGGCCGCGCTCTTCCAGGTCCGGCCCGACCGATGAGCGGCCTCGTCGACATCGTCGACACGACGACCCGGGACGGCAATCAGAGCCTGTGGAGCGCCACCGGCCTGACGACGCCGGACGTCCTCGCGATCGCCCCGACGATGGATCGGGTGGGATTTCACGCGCTCGACTTCACCTCGAGCACGCACATGGCCGTCTCGGTCCGCTTCCACCAGGAGGATCCCTGGGAGCGAATCCGGCTCGTCAGTGCCGCGATGCCGGCCACTCCGCTGAGCTTCATCACCACCGGCATGCGCTTCATCTCCTGGGTTCCGTGCGACGAGGACCTGATGCGGCTCGTCTTCCGATGCGTTGTTCGCAACGGGATCCGCCGCTTTCAGGTCGCAGACCCCTCGAACGATCCGGGGCGCCTGCGGCGCGTGGCTCGGATGGCGCGCGAGGAGGGGGTCGAGGAGATCGTGATCGGGCTCACCTACTCGGTCAGCGAAGTGCACACGCATGCGTACTTCGCAGAGCGCGCCGCTGCGCTCGCCGACTGCGCCGACATGGACCGGCTCTATCTCAAGGATCCCGGCGGCCTGCTGACCCCCGCTGGGGTGGCCGAGCTGGCCCCGCATTTCGTTCGCGCCGCGGACGAGCGCGCGGTCGAGCTGCACAGTCACTGCACGATCGGGCTCGCGCCTTTCGTCTACATGGAAGGCTTGCGGGCTGGGTTCCACGTCCTGCACACGGCCGTCGACCCACTGGCGCGCGGCACGTCCAATCCGGCGGCCGAGACGACGCTTCGCAACCTGGAGGCCGAGGGTTTCGCCCACCGGCTCGACCTCGATGCCCTCGCTGCCGCCTCCGAGCACTTCCGCGAGCTCGCCCGCGAGAAGGGGCTGCCGATAGGTCAGCCGCAGGAGTTCGACGCCACGTACTACCACCACCAGCTCGCCGGCGGCATGGTCTCGACGACGCGGCGGATGCTCGACGAGCTCCGCAGGCCCGAGCTCTATGACGCCGTGCTCGAGGAGGTCGGCCATGTTCGCGCCGAGATGGGCTACCCGATCATCGTCACGCCGGTCTCGCAGCTCGTAGCTACCCAGGCAGTACGGAACGTCATCGACGCCGAACGCTGGTCGAACGTCTCCGACGAGACCATCCGCTACTTCCTCGGACACTACGGGGAGCCCGCCGCACCCGTGGCCGCAGAGGTAGCCGAGCGCGTGCTCTCTCGACCGCGCGCCGAGGAGCTGCGAGCGCTCGAGCCGCTGCACCTCGAGGGCGCGCGCGAGCGCCTGGGGCCGCGAATCTCCGACGAGGAGCTGCTGCTGAGGCTGACGATGCCGCAGGAGCAGGTGAACGCGATGCTCGCCTCGCCACCCGCTTCGGTGCGGCCGCGGCCGACGGCCCGTCCGGGACGCGACCCGCTCGTGACGCTGCTGCACGAGGTGGCCGAGCGCAGATCGATCTCGTACCTGCGCGTGGAGAAGGGAGACGAACTGGTGGTGTGGCGCCGTGCGACTTGACGACGTACGCGGCTTCGTGCTCGACGTCGACGGGACGCTCGTGCATCGCGCGGGCGAGGAGGTCTACGTGCAGCCCGGAGCTCTCGAGGTGCTGGCGAAGATCCGCGCCTCGGGCCGACCCTTCGTGCTCTTCACGAACGGCAGCCACGCGCCCCCGGAGACCTTCGCCGCCGGCCTGCGCGCAGTCGGTTTGCCTGTTGCCGACGACGAGTTGCTGACGCCTCTGTGCAGCGTCCAGACCTACTTGCGCGGGCATTCCCGTTCCGCCTCGGTGCTGCTGTTCGGCACGGGAGCGGCGCGTGAGTATTTGATGCGAGCCGGCGTTCGGATCCTCGACGGCGAGGACGTGACGCTTCCCGATCTCGTCTTCGTCGCGCACCCCGACGCCGTCGACTTCGCGAAGCTCGAACGGGCGGCCCGCGCCGTGCTGAGCGGCGCGCGGCTGCTGACGGGCAGCTACGCGCCTGCGTATGCGGGTGCCAACGGTCCGATCTTCAGCCGTGGTGCGATGCTCACCGCCGCGATCGCGAAGGCCACCAGCACGCGGCCGGTCGTCGTCGGCAAGCCGTCACGGGCGGCACTCCGGACGATCAGCGATCAGCTCGGGGTGTCGTCGGAGGAGCTCGCCGTGATCGGCGACGACCTTGGCATGGACATCGCCCTGGGCCGTCTGGGCGGCTCGCGCACCATCCTCGTGCGCAGTGGGATCAGCAGCCTCGTCGAACTCGAAGACGTGGCCGCCGCGCACCGTCCGGACGCGGTCATCGAGGGGGTGGCGGAGCTGCTCGACTGGCTTTGAGTGAGGAGCGGGGCCGAAAGCCCCGCTCCTCGGAAGAGACCTCTACGTAACTCGGAACGATCCCTTGCGCTTCGAGCTGCCGTCGGACGAGTACTGATACACGCCCTTCTTCAACGCGACCGTCCACGTGGCCGTCTCCTTCTTCGCCACGCTCGTCGACCTGCTGAAGCCGGCGCCCTGCAGGTGGAAGTTGTCCTTCGTGGACTTGTCGGCGATGGCGACGGTGTAGTTGCCCGCCCTCAGCTTCGACACGAGCTTCCCGTCGAGCCTGAGCGTGAGGAACCCGCTCTCACCGACAGTGGCTTGAAGCGTCCGGCCACCCTCGACGAAGCTCGGCACGAGCTTCGTGAAGTTCGGCAGCGTGCTGATGACGTCGTACTTCTTCATGTATCGAGCGAGTTGCAGGAGCTGGACGCGGTCGATC
>DATDOS010000126.1:0-2158 GCA_035293125.1 Gaiellaceae bacterium
GGCCACGGATGGAAGTCGACGACAGCGAGGTTCGCCGCCCAGACGACCTGTGCGAGCTCCGTGACGCAGAGCTCGTCGGCATGCCGTCCCGACGGGAACGTGACGCGCGCGGTCTCGACCCAGTCCGGATGGTGCTTCGGCACGCGCTTCTGGTAGATCACCTCGCCCGTCACGCCGTCCGGGAACCGACGGAGCTGCGTGGGTCGCTCGTACAGCGCTCGCACGATGCCCTCCTCGACCGCGATGTAGTACTCGGCAAGGTCGAGCTTCGTCTTGCGCGCCTTCGGGAAGAGCACCTTGTCCGGGTTCGTCAGCTTGACGACCCGCTCCCCCACCTCGAGCTCGACGAAGGGACTCGCCACGCGCTTCACGCTAGCCGCATCGGCAGTGGTACGCTCGCCCAGCCGAGTCCCCGTCTCGAGGAGTGATTGCAGCGATGCGTGCCGTTCTCTTCAGTCTCACCCTCACCACACTGGCTCTCGCGCTCGCTGCGACGGCCACCGGCGGGCCGGCAGCCCCGGCCGCGATCCCTGGCTGCGCTAAGGGCAGCCTCAACCTCCTGAACGAAGGCCAGCTTTCCCTGGCGACCGACAACCCGGCGTTTCCGCCCTGGTGGGAGGGTGGCTCGAAGAACAAGGACTGGGAGCTGAACGACCCCTCGACCGGTCAGGGGTACGAGTCCGCGGTCGCGTATCAGATCGCGAAGCGCCTCGGCTTCACGAAGGCGCAGGTCGCCTGGAAGGTGGTTCCGTTCACGAGGTCGTTCGCGCCCGGCAAGAAGCCGTTCGACTGGTACATGGCGCAGGTGTCGGCGTACCCCGAGCGCAGGAAGGCCGTGACGTTCTCGACGTCGTACTACAACGTCAACCAGGCCGTGGCCGGACTCGAGTCGAACCCGATCTCCAAGGTTCGGTCCCTCGCCGGCTTGAAGAAGTACCGGCTCGGAGCGGCGCTCGGCACGACGAGCTACAACTACATCGTCAAGTACATCAAGCCGGATCCGGATAAGGCGCCCAGGGTCTACGACACGGTCAACGACGTCGTGACGGCTCTCAAGACGAAGCAGATCGACGGCCTCGTCACCGATTTCCCGAGCATGGGCTACATCACGAACGTCCAGGTTCCGGGGTCGACGGTCGTCGGCCGGCTCCCCAACCAGGGGGGCGTGCAGGAGTACTTCGGGCTCGTCTTCCAGAAGGGGAACCCGCTCGTCAACTGCGCGAACAAGGCGATCAGGCAGATGCGAGACGACGGGACGCTCAAACGGCTCGAGGTTCGTTGGCTGGGGCAGAAGGGCGCCCCGATCCTGAAGTAGCGCGAGACTGAACGAGAACCGCGGCTCGAAGATCCTCGGCAGCCTGACAACAGGAGGCGGCGGCCGAAACGTCGCCGTCGCCCTCCTGTCGACGGCGGTCCTCTTCGCTGTCGTCGCTCTCGTCGTGGTCAACTCGGCCGGCTGGGACGAGGTCAAGCGGGCGTTCTTCAACCGGCAGGAGTTCGAGGAGGCCTTCCCGGACATCCTCTCGGCCTTCTGGACGAACGTGAAGATCTTCCTCGTCGCCGAGGTCTTCATCCTCGTCTTCGCGCTGGCCATCGCAGTGCTCCGGAGCCTTCCAGGGCCCGTGTTCTTCCCGTTGCGCGCGCTTGCGGTCGTCTACGTCGACCTGTTCCGCGGAGTGCCGACGATCCTCGTCATCTACATCCTCGGCTTCGGCGTGCCGGCCCTCCAGCTGCCCGGCGTCCCGATCGACCCGCTCTTCTGGGGAGTCATATCGCTCGTCCTCGTCTACTCGGCGTACGTCGCCGAGGTGTACCGGGCGGGCATCGAATCCGTGCATCCGAGCCAGTCCGCAGCCGCGCGTTCGCTGGGACTGACGCACGGCCAGACGCTCCGGTTCGTGATCATCCCGCAGGCCGTTCGGCGCGTGATCCCGCCGCTACTCAACGACTTCATCGGCCTCCAGAAGGACACCGCCCTCGTCGGTCTGCTCGGCGTCGTCGAGGCGTTCCGTCAGTCCCAGATCGAAGTCGCCGCGTCGTTCAACTACACCCCGTACATCGCGACCGCGATCCTCTTCATCGCCCTCACGATCCCGCTGGCGCGCTTCACCGACTGGCTCATCGCGAGAGACAAGCGCCGCCAGCAGGCCGGGAGGCT
>DATDOS010000127.1:0-2370 GCA_035293125.1 Gaiellaceae bacterium
GAACCTCGAGCGCGTCGCGGAGGTCAAGGACTGCGGCGTCAACGACCTCACCGTCGTCGTCCTCGAGCGCGACCGCCACGACGACCTGATCGCCGAGCTGCGCGAGGCGGGAGCGCGGGTGAACCTCATCCGCGACGGAGATGTCGCTCCCGCGATCGCGGCGGCGCAGATTGGCACG
Organism: Gaiellaceae bacterium; assembly: GCA_035293125.1. Taxonomy (GTDB): domain Bacteria; phylum Actinomycetota; class Thermoleophilia; order Gaiellales; family Gaiellaceae; genus GMQP-bins7. The sequence continues at coordinate 179 of DATDOS010000127.1, forward strand.
GGCGTCGATCTCTTGATGGGCATCGGCGGAACCCCCGAAGGCGTTATCTCGGCCGCCGCGATCAAGTGCCTCGGGGGCGCGATGCAGGGAAAGCTGTGGCCGCGGAACGACGACGAGCGGCTGCGCCTGCTCGAGGCCGGCTTCGACATCGACCGCGTCTTGACGGCGGGCGACCTCGTGCGAGGCGAGAACGTCTTCGTCGCCGCGACCGGGGTGACGAGCGGCGCGCTGCTCCGCGGCGTTCGCGTCGTCGGCGACCGCGTCGAGACCGAGTCGATCGTCATGCGTTCGCGCTCGGGCACCTTCCGCCGGATCGTCGCCTCGCACCCCCTGACGAAGATTCAGAGCCTGATGAAAGGAGCGCCCTAGATGGGAGCGCAGGAGCTGCACGAGACAGCCCGGGCGATCGTCGCCGAGCACAAGGGAATCCTCGCCGCTGACGAGAGCACGGGCACGATCAAGAAGCGCTTCGACTCGATCGGCGTCGAGTCGACCGAGGAGAACCGGCGGTTCTACCGCCAGCTCCTGTTCACGGCGGCCGGGATGGAGGACTCGATCGGGGGCGTCATCCTCTACGACGAGACGCTCCGCCAGAGCGCAGACGACGGAACACCGTTTGCCGAGGTGCTCGCGTCGAAGGGCGTCATCCCGGGGATCAAGGTCGACACCGGCGCCCACGACCTCGCCGGCTTTCCCGGAGAGAAGATCACCGAGGGCCTCGACGGGCTCCGGGCGCGGCTCGAGGAGTACCGCGGCCTCGGCGCGCGCTTCGCGAAGTGGCGCGCGGTGATCACGATCGGCGAGGGTATTCCGTCGACCGCATGCATCCGCGCCAACGCCCACGCCTTGGCCCGCTACGCCGCCCTCTGTCAGGAGGCCGGACTCGCCCCGATCGTCGAGCCCGAGGTCTTGATGGACGCCGACAACACGATCGAGCGCTGCTACGAGGTGACGGCCCGCACGCTGCACTGGGTCTTCCACGAGCTCGGCGTCCAGGGCGTCGATCTCCGTGGGACGCTCCTCAAGCCGAACATGGTGATCTCCGGTAAGGGGTGCCCTGAGCAGGCGGCGCCAGATCAGATCGCCGAGCTTACGATCGACTGCTTCCTTCGGCACGTGCCCGCGGCAGTGCCTGGAATCGTGTTCCTCTCCGGAGGACAATCGGAGGTCGAGGCGACCGAGAACCTGAACGCGATCAACCAGATCGGCGGACCTTGGCCGCTTTCCTTCTCCTACGGCAGGGCGCTGCAGGCCTCTGCGCTCAAGGCGTGGGCGGGCGACGCAGCGAATGCGGAGGCGGCGCAGGCGGTGTTCGTCCACCGCGCGCGCATGAACTCGCTCGCCGTGGCGGGCGAGTGGAGCGCCGGGCTGGAGCAGCCGGTCGCGGCCTAGCCGCGCTGCGCGCTCGCGACGATCTCCTCGACGATCGCGGTGACCTGACCCCGTTGCTACGCGCGGGGTGGAACGAGGAAGACCTGACTGTTCCTAGCGAACTGTGAGAGCTGCCACGCGGCAGCGCCACTTGCTCATGGACGTGACGCATTAGAGTCCGCGCGTGCCCAGCTTCTTCACTGACATCTTCACCATCGAGACGTGGGAGCAGGCGAGGGCTCGCGATTGGACGGTGTCAGGGTTCCCCGCTCCTACGAAGACCCGCGGCGGGTACTTCCAGTCCACCTTCGACAAGGTGAAGCCGTCGGACGTGCTGCTGTGCTACGTCAAGGCTCCGGCGAAGCGGTGGGTTGGAGCACTGCGCGTCGAGGAGCGGATGCACCTCGATTTCGAGGACGACGTATGGGGGAAGGACGAGGACGGACGCGCTCGTTTCCCAGCTCGCTTTCGGACGACACCGCTAACGACGCTGGACGTTGATGTTGGCGTCCCGGTTGAAGAGACGATTGGCGCACTCACATGCCTGGAAGCCGATGCGTGGAGCGGGATGTTCCGCCGCTCGCTGAACGCGGTTCCGCAGGAGGACGGGGAGCGGCTCCTAGAGATGCTGCACGAGCCACGAAGAGCAGTTCCTGTCCGGGTGCCACGAAAGCGAGTGCGACCTAAGCCTCGATCCACCGTTTCTCTGACGCGTGCTCGTAATTTGGCGCTGTCGGATTCTGAGGTCGTAAGAGGGGTGGGTAGCGGCGGGCTCTTGTTCGGCGCAGTCTGGGAATGCGTGCGTCGGGGAGGTGGTGGTG
>DATDOS010000128.1:0-41191 GCA_035293125.1 Gaiellaceae bacterium
GTGCCGAGGGCAGGTTATCCACGTGTTACTCACCCGTTCGCCGCTGTCCCCGGGGCCGAAGCCCCGGTTCTCGCTCGACTTGCATGTGTTAAGCGCGCCGCCAGCGTTCGTCCTGAGCCAGGATCAAACTCTCCGTGAAGAGAACGTGCGCCCTCGCGCAGAGGCGAGGACAGTTCTTCAGTTCGAGCTTGATGCTCGATCGTCTTCCCATGCCGCGAGGCGAGCGCCCCCAGAGGGGACACCGCCGAGCGGCCAGTAGAACAAAGGGTCGACGGATTCATTTCCTCACGCAGGCCAAAGCCCGCGAGAGGTCTCGACGTTTCACGCTGTTGAGTTTTCAAAGACCACGCCGCTCTCCGGCAACCAAAAAGCCTCTGACTCGCACCAGAGGCCCTCGGGACGGAACACAAACAGTCGTATCCGCTCGCTCGAAAGCTCTCCAGTGGTCGAGTTACAGACTTCCTGCACCCCCCTCTCGGGAGGCCGAATGATGGTAGCACAGGGTCTTCCGGTGTCAACGAAGCCGTTTTCCGCCCAGTCCGCGCCTAGTGACTCGGCGCAAAGGCGCGGGCGCGCCAAGCGGCCGCAATCCTCTGCTAACGGATTCCGGTCTTGCGCCACCGAACTCTAGCCGACGAGCCTCACGAACCGCCGTTTTCCCGCCTGCACCACCGCTCCGACGAGCTCGGAGCGCGCGACGTCGAGCTCGGAAACGGGTTTGCCGTCGAGCTTGACGCCGCCCTGGGCGATCAGCCTCCGCGCCTCGCTCGTCGAGAGGCCGAAGTGCTCAGCGAGCAGGCCCGGCAGATGAATCGGGTCTCCAGCCGGGAGCGAGACGTCGGCTACCGCTTCGGGCGCTCGCCCCTCGCGGACGACGCGTGTGAAGTGCTCCTCCGCGGCTCGCGCGGCCTCCGACCCGTGGTAGAGCTCGACGATCCTCCCTGCCAGCGCGAGCTTCGACTCCATCGGCTCCACCTGGGGCGGGTCGGAGTCGAGGCAGAGGCGCCACCACTGGTCGAGAGCGGAGTCCGGGATCGACATCACCTTCCCGAACTGCTCCTCGGGAGGCTCGTCGATCCCGACGTAGTTGTCCTGCGACTTCGACATCTTCTCGACGCCGTCGGTGCCCACCAGGAGCTCGAACGTGAGCACGGCCTGCGGCTCGAGGCCGTAGCTCGCCATCACGTCCCGCCCCATGAGCAGGTTGTAGAGCTGGTCGGTGCCGCCCACCTCGATGTCCGCCTGCACGGCGACAGAGTCGTATCCCTGCGCGAACGGGTACAGGAGCTCGGAGACCGAGATCGGCTCGCGGGCGCGAAAGCGCTTCACGAAGTCGTCGCGCTCGAGTAACTGGGCGACCGTTCCGATTCGCGTCAGCCGGACGAGCTCCGCGTAGTCGAGCTTGCCGAGCCACTCGCCGTTGAAGCGCAGCTCGGTGCGCTCGGGGTCGAGGATCCGGTACGCCTGCGCCGCGAACAGCTCGGCGTTCCGGTCGAGCACCTCGTCGGGTAGGACCTGCCGCTCGACCGATCGGCCGGAGGGATCGCCGATCCGCGCCGTGTAGTCGCCGACGATGAGGACGGCGATGTGGCCCTGCCGCTGGAAGGCGGCCAGACGTCGGAGGACGACCGCGAAGCCGATGTGGATGTCGGGGCCCGTCGGGTCGATCCCGAGCTTCACACGCAGCGGCCGGCCGAGGGCGAGCTTCTGCTCGAGCGCGCCCTCAGGGAGCGAGTGAACTGCGTTCCGCGTGAGGTCGGCGAGACCCATGGCGACTCAGGCTCTCGTCACGTGCGCTCGTGTGACCTCGGCCGGCGAGCGGCAGCCGAGGAGCGCGAGGGCGTTCTCGGTCTCGTCCCTGAGAATCTCGAGGACCTGACGCACTCCTTTGTCACCACCGAAGGCGAGCCCGTACATCGCCGGGCGCCCGACGAGGACGGCGCGCGCGCCGAGCGCGAGAGCCATGACGACGTCGGTGCCGCGACGCACGCCACCGTCGAGATAGACCTCCGCCCGGTCGCCCACGGCGTCTGCAACCTCCGGGAGTGCCTCGAGAGAGGCCATGGCGCCGTCGAGCTGCCGTCCACCGTGGTTGGACACGACGATGCCTGACGCGCCGTGCGCACATGCGAGCTCCGCGTCCTCTGCGGTGACGAGCCCCTTGACGATCACGGGCACGTTCCACCGCTCTCGGAGCTCCGTGACGTAGTCCCACTGCAGTCCTGAGTCGAGCAGACCGAGTGGGTGGTCTTCCTCGCCTCCGCGAGCACGTGCGGCCGCCATGGCGGGAACGGTCTCCTCGGGGACGTCGAAGCCCGCGCGGAGCTCACGCTCCCGGATGCCGACAACAGGAAGATCCGCGGTGAGAACGAGCGCCGAGAAGCCGGCCTCGAGTGCCTGTGCGATCACCTCGTCACTCACTTCGCGGTCGCGAAACACGTAGATCTGTAGCCACCGCGGCGCCCCCGGCGCAGCCGCGGCGACGTCGGTCGGCGTTGCCGTCGCGACCGTCGACAGGCACATCAACGTCCCGGCGGACGCCGTCCCGCGAGCCATCCCGAGCTCGTGATCCTCGTGGGCGATCGCCTGGTACGCCATCGGAGCGACGAGCACCGGCATCGAGACCGGGGTGCCAAGGACCGTCGTCTCGGTCGTGACAGAAGAGACGTCGACGAGCACACGCGGCCGCAGGCGGAAGCGCGAGAACGCCTCACGATTCCAGCGCAGAGTGCGCTCGTCGCCTGCTCCGCCGGCGATGTATCCCCATGCGTCCGCTGGAACGACGGCCTCGGCGAGCCGCTCGGCGTCGTCGAGTGTGAGCAGCTCCTCCATGGCCGCGGAGCCTACCGCCTTACCGGGAGCCGATTTCATGCCTTCGTAAGGGATGGGCTCCTACGCTGAGGACGTGCTGATCCTGCTCGGGGTCGCGTTCGTCGCCGGCGTCATCACCTCGCTCTCACCTTGCGTGCTGCCCGTGTTACCGCTCATCCTCGCTGGCAGCGCGTCGAGCACCAACCGCAGGCGTCCCTACGCGATCGTCGCGGGCCTCATCGTCTCCTTCACCGTGTTCACTCTTACGGGAGGCGCGCTCCTGAGCGCGCTCGGACTGCCTGAAGACCTCCTGCGCGACCTGGCCATCGCGGCCATGCTGGTGATGGCCGCAAGCCTTCTCTCGCGGCGCGTCGCGTGGCTCCTCGAGCGTCCGTTGCTCTTCCTCACGCGGCATCGTCCGTCTGCGGACGGAAGCGGCCTCGTGCTCGGCCTCAGCCTCGGTCTCGTCTTCGTTCCCTGCGCAGGGCCCGTTCTCGCGGCCGTCACCGTGCTCGCGGCAAGTGGGGAGATCGGGCTCCGGATCATCCTGGTGACAGGCGCGTATGCCATCGGCGCCGCGATCCCCATGCTCGCGATCGCGATCGGCGGCCAGCGGCTGACGACGGGAGTGGGGCTTCTCCGGACACACGCCGAGTCGACCCGGAAGGTCGCCGGCGTCGTGCTGGGTGTGGGAGCCCTCGCAATCGCTCTTGGCGCCGACCAGAGGATCACGACAGCCCTTCCGGGGTACGGGACGACTTTCCAGGAGAAGCTCGAGCGCAACTCGGCTGTACGTAGCGAGCTACGTGAGCTGACGGACTCCGGCGGGGCCTTGGCCGCCGACACGAGCAGCGTGGCCGCTCCGCGGGCGCCAGAGTTCAAGGGCATCAAGCTCTGGCTCAACACGCCGGGCGGCAGGCCGCTTTCGATCGCCGGTCTCCGCGGGAAGGTCGTTCTTGTCGACTTCTGGACCTACTCCTGTATCAACTGCCTGCGCACGCTTCCCCACCTCAAGGCGTGGGACCGCGCCTACCGCAAGGCCGGACTCATGATCGTCGGCGTCCACAGCCCAGAGTTCGCCTTCGAGCGCGTTCCGGACAACGTCCGCTCGGCCGTACGACGACTCGGCGTCCGCTACCCGGTCGGGCTCGACAACGACTTCGCGACGTGGCGCGCCTACTCGAACGACTACTGGCCGTCCAAGTACCTGATCGACAAGTCCGGGCGCATCCGCTACGAGCACTACGGCGAGGGTGCCTACGGCGAGACGGAGCGCTTGATCCGACGCCTGCTCGGCGAGAAGGTGAAGACCGCTCGAACCTCCGTGGTCGACCAGACCCCGAGCGACATCACGACACGGGAGACGTATCTCGGGTACGCACGCATCGAAAACCTCGCGAACAGCCGGCTCGCGTTAGACGAGCAGGCCGAGTACCGCTTCCCGAAGCACGAGCTCCGGCAGGATCAGGTTTCATACTCCGGCCAGTGGACAGTCGAGCCGTCCCGCGCCGTCGCGGGGCGTGACGCGCGCCTCCGTCTGAACTTCCAGGCGAACGACATCTTCCTCGTTCTCGCGGGCGCTGGCCGCGTGTTCGCATTCGTGGACGGGCGCCCAGTGCGGACGATCCGGGTTTCGGGCACTCCGCGCCTGTACACGGTCGCCCGGTTCCCGAGGTTGGCTCGCGGGCTCCTCGAGCTGCGCTTCGCCCCCGGTCTCGAGGGTTACGCCTTCACCTTCGGCTAGACACGACGGTGTGGGGCCCGGCGGTGCCGGGCCCCACGTCTCGCCTACCTGTTCGAGCTGACGTGCGTGTGCTAGCCCTCCATGCCCGCGACCAGCTGGCCGCGCAGCGCACCCGCCGGGTACTTCGCGTTGTGGATGTTCACGTAGTAGCGGTTCGGATTCGTCTCGATCTTCTCGATTGTGGCCTTCGGCGCCTTCGCGCAGCCAGACGCCTTGTACGTCGCGCCAAACGCGATCGTGACCGGGCCCGAGGTGCCCTTCCTGCCCTTGTGGATATGCGCCGCGTTGGGCGCGGCGATGCCCTCCACGCCCTTGAACTTCCAGCACGCCGTTCCCTTGTTCGCGTTGAAGGTGACGACGACGAAGCCGGTACCGTCGGGGTCACCCTGGACGGGGGTCTCGTTCGACCCCTTCAGCTTGGCCGATACGACCGGGCTCATCGCCTGCCCACTCGCGAGCGCGAGCGCCGGAAGTACGAGCCCTACGACAGCGAGCGCGAAGATCTTGCTCATGGTTCTCCTCTCCTCGTTTGATGCCGGGCGCCGCCCGGGCTGTCTCGCATTCGACCGCGAAAACCTTGCGGCCGTCTTAAACCTCTGGCTCAACTCTCAGAACGGATACGGAGCAAGGCTCCACGCCGCCGCGGCGTACCAGACGCCAAAGGCCAGGCTGACAGCGCCGAGGATCGGAGCGACGGTGTCGAAAGCCGACCGAACGGGTCTGCTGGCCAGGGTCAAGCCGTACCCCGCGGTGGCCATCGTCATCGAGACGGCTGTGAAGACGGCGAGGATCACGAGTGACAGAACGGCCAGCGTCTTCGACTCGATCGAGGCAAGGATGAGGATGCTGACACCGGCGCTCCCGCCCATGCCGTGAACGAGCCCGATACCGTAGGCGCCGAACGCCGAGCGCGGCTTGTGGCCGTGCCCATGCCCTCGACTGCTCGCGTGCGCGTGCAGGTGGGCGTGGCGGACGTCGTCGTGACCGTGCTTGTGGACATGCAGCTTTCCCGACTTCCAGCGGACGAGCAGACGCACGGCGAGATAGACGATGACGAAGCCGATCAACGTCTCAGCGGCCTGCTGAGCCCGTTCGGGCAAGTACGCACTGAACAGCACGATCGGCAGGCCGAAAAGGAAGAGAGTCGTTCCGTGTCCAAGGCCCCAGGCCAGGCCGAGCTTGCCGGCCGCACGCGCCGCACGCTCCCTGCCGCCCGCGATGAGTGTCGTCACAGCGGCGATGTGATCGGGGTCGGTCGCATGCCGCAGGCCCAGCAGAACCGCGACGAGAGCGACCAGCACAACCGACACACCGTCCGAGAAGCTGGCTATCCAGTCGTCGAGCCCGAACATGCCCTTGGTTCGCCGTGGAAGCGAAACCGGTTCGGTTCAGAGCACGGAGGGAAGCGCCCGAAGCGTCATCACGACGCCGAGACCGAGGACGACGACGGCGCTCATCGCTGGTAGCGCGCGAATGACGGCCCCGTCGAAGGACACGCGGCTGAAGGTCCTGCGGGCCAGCACGGCGACGAGGCCGATCGACGTGACGGCGACTGCGAGCCCGACGCTGAAGGCGAGGATGAGGACGAGCCCGTAGCCGACCCGCTGCAGCGAGATCGCCGCGAGCAGGACGACCAGTGCGGTCGGGCAGGGGATGATGCCGGCGGAGATCCCGATCCCGAGCAGGCCTGCCCGACCAGCGGTGCCGTCCCCGTGGTCGTGGGGGTGCCCGCCGTCGTGGCCGTGCCGGTGGTCGTGATGATGCGCGTGGTCGTGGCCATGGTCATGGACGTGACCGAGTGGATTGCCTCGTCGCCAGACGCGGATCCGCCAGCGCAGGATCGTCAGGCCGACACCGACGACGAGTAGCGCGGAGACGAGGTTGAGCCACGGGTACAGCTGCTCGGGGACGATGAACGCCGAGAGCAGCAGTGTGACCCCACCGAGCGCAAAGACGCCGGCGGTATGGGTGACGGTCACGATGACGCCGAGCATGAGCGCGTCGCAGACACGGCCGCGTGTGCCGACGAGGTAGCCGGCGACGATCGCCTTGCCGTGACCGGGGCTGAAGGCGTGCGCCGCGCCCCAGAAGAGCGCGATCACCAGCGAGAGGAGCACGAAGCCCAGTCCGAGGTCCCGCTCGGCGACGAGGCTCGCAAAGCCTCCGTCCGTCGGCGTGCGGACGGCGACGCGCTGCGCGAGCAAGCTCTGCGAGGCGAGTCGCGGAATGGGCCCTGGGCTCGTTCCCGGCTCGAAGCTCGCCGTCGCCGCCGTCACGTCAGGGGGGCTCCGGAGCAGGTCCTTGGGGTACGCGAGAAGCTCGCCGCTGATGCTCTCCTGCGGCGCCGACGACGACAGGACGATCGCGGCGCCGGCCGGCGCCACCACCACCTCCTTCCACCCGATCCGGCCGGGGAAGGTCATGTCGCGGTAGGAGAGCGAGCGCGGCGCGTCGGCGCGCGCGATCCGCTCGGTGCGAAGGACGACCTGCAAGCGCAGCGTCTTCAGCCCGCCCACGCCGGGCGGAAAGGCGATCGCATGCTCGACCGGGATCACGCGCAGCCGCTCGCCGTCCACCACGAGCTCGAGCTGGCGGGCGATCCTGCGCGCCGTTGCCGCGGCGTATCCCTCGGGCGAACCCATTGCCTGGCGCTCGCGGAAGGTCGGGATCTCCGCCATGTCGAGGACGTAGAGAACGTAGACCCGGTCGCCCGACGGCTGGACGCGGCTGTAGTGGTTGATCGTGAAGTTGCCGAGCGGATGCGCGTTCGCGACGGCGGGAGCCGAGAGCACGGCGAACACGACCAGCAAGCCGATCAGGCGTCTCATGCTGCGAGCCTCTCCGCGAGGGGAGCCCAGCGAAGCGAGAAGGTCGGGTTCGCCGCGAGCGCACGCGCGAACCAGGGGCGCGCCACCGCGTCACCGTGGAGGCAGCGCTCGATCATGCCTCTGTGAAACAGGAAGAGACCGTCCTTCGTCCCGAGGACGAGAGCACGACGAGACCAACCGCGTGCCGCAGCGCAGCGCCCCGTGCGCGCGAGGCCCCAGGCGACGGCGTCTGCGGTTGACACGCCAGGGGCAGCGCGGTAGGCGGCCCGGGCGCGGGCGAGCGCCGCGCGGGGCCTGATGCCGTGATCGAGGTCGAAGATAGCCGTCTGGAGCTCCGTCCGGACCCCGTTCGCGGCGAGCACGCGCTCGAGGGTCGAAACGAGGGCGTATGCGCGTCGAGCAGCGACCGGGCGGCCGTCGCGGGCGAGCACGTCTCCCAGGAGGATCGCGTACTCGGGAACCGGGAGCCGGTCGACGACGCGCCGAAGGCGCCGCGCGGCGTCCCCGAACCGGCTACGGGCTGCATCGACCCGGGCGCGGCCCGCCTGCGCGTGGACGTACCCGGGCGAAAGCCGAAGCGCACCGCGAAACGCGGCGTCCGCCTCCTCGATCCTGTCGGAGGCGACGAGGAGCGTGCCGTACCGCGTCAGTGCCCAGGCCTCCTGCTCAGGGATCGCCGAGCCCGCCTCGATAGCGAGCTCCATGGCGTCGAGCGCCGCTGCCGGCCGGCCGAGGAGCTGGCGTGCGGTCGCGACGCGAGCGTATGCGCCGACGCTCGGGCCCCTTCCGGCGAGACGATCGTAAGCACGGAATCCCTCGCGGTGATGGCCGGCTGCGACCAAGGCGTCACCGAGGGCGCCGATAGCGACGGTGTTCTCCGGGTCGAGACGGAGAGCGCGATGGGCAAGCGGGATCGCCGCCCGGAAGCGATGCTGGGTGACGGCGAGCTGCGCGAGCCCCGAGACGGCGAGTGAATCGGCCGGGTCTGCCGATGCAGCCCGGCCCAAGGCTTCACGCGAGCGCGGGAGCCACGACGCGTCGGCGGTCTCCCGAGCGACCTGCTGGTAGCCGAGGCCGAGCAGGGTGAGCGTGCGAGTGTCGTTCGGGTGCGCGGAGGCCGTGCTCTCGAGCCGCCGAACGACCGATCTGCTCGAGCCGGCCGAGAACTGCCCGACCAGCTGAGCCAGATCCTCGCGTCCGACCGTGCGCGCGGTGGCGTCGCTCCCTCGCCAGCCGCCCCCGAGAACGACCGCGAGAACGCCAACCAGCGCGGCGAGACCGAATGCGATGCGGCGCCTCACGCGTGTTGTTCGCGCGGCACGCGCTGACGGTTCGGACCACAGCGAGGGCGGCCAGACGGCCGCCCTCGTGCGTACCCGTACGCGCTAGTGAGGCGTCGCCAGGTATGGGAACGCCGCGCGGAACGCGCGATCGTTCTTCGAGACGCAGTCGGTCTTGACCGTGTCCTCGGTGATCAGGCCGAGCTCGGCGTCGATTACGTCGTCGGCGAGTCGGCGGCCGTTCAGGAAGCCGTCGGAATTCGCCGTATCGAACGTGAGGATGTCGGGCAGGAGGACGTCGGCCAGACCCGAGATCTTCTTCGCGTCGTCCGACTTGTCGTCGCCTGCGCCGTCATTCAGCGAGAACAGCACCTGCAGCGAGTCCACGACCTCACCGCGCCAGCGGGCCTGGTCGTTCTTCGGCTGCGTAGCGTTGAACTGGCTCTTCATGTACGGCTCGGTCTTCTCGAACGGGTTCTGCGGGATGAAGACCGTGTTGATCGCCGGCCGCCCCATGCGGTCGATCTGCTTCGAGCCTGTCGTCGTCGCCGACCACACGCCGATCTGCGACGAGCCGGAGCGCGTGAGCAGCGAAGCGGGGAGCTCGAGGACGATCGAGGACACGTTCTTCCCGGCGAAGAAGTCCGTCCGCGGCGAGTTGCACCCGAGGAACGACTTGCCGGCTTCCTTCGAGAGGATGTTGATGAAGCCGTCGAGGTCGAAGAAGAACGGGTCGTCACGCAGCCCGGCGTAGGCACGCACCGCGCCCTCGCGGTTGACGGTGATGGCCTTGCCAGGGCTCGTCTTCCCCGTGAGCAGTACCGTGCCGTTCCGCGTCACGGTCATGGTCTGAACACCGGCGGCGTTCGCCTTCGAGAACGAGATCCCGAGGTTGACGTCGGCGGCCGCATCCCCGTTGTTGTCCACCCTCAACCAGTACGTGACGGCCTTCGTCCGCGCAACGGCTGGAGCACCGCTCGCGAAGACCGGGCGCTTGCCCGGCGCAGTCAGCCCGTTCACGTTCATCGCGAGCACCGTGTTCCCGGTGCGAGCACGCCACGCGTAGATGTCGGTGAGGTCGAGCTGGAAGTTGCCGCCGGGCGGGGTGAGGCCCGGGGCGTCGACGTGGTCGGCGGCCGCGGACAGTCGCGGGCCTCCGCTGACCACTGCGGCGAGAGCAGCGGCGGCGAGAGCCGTGGCCGCCAGCGCCGCGAGGATCGCACGTTTCATGCGTCGCTCCTTCGGTCGTTGACGTCGCGTATTCGCCGGTCCCACCGATCCGGTTCGGTGGCCGCCAGATCGAACCGCCGCGCCCCCTGCGGCGAAGCACGGCGATGGAGGTAACCGCCCCCACCGTGTTAGCGTTGCCCGGGTCGCCGAATCGCTTCGCCATGCGTAAGCAGCACGCCCACCTCTCCGACGAGGCCCTGGTCGCACTCGTCGCCCGGGGAGACGAGGCCGCGCTGGCGGAGCTCTACGACCGGATGGGGCGCATTGCGTACGGCCTCGCGCTCCGCGTCCTCCGCGACGAGCGGTACGCGGAAGATGCGGTGCAGGAAGCGTTCCTCGCAGTCTGGCGTACCGCGGCCGCCTTCCGTGCCGAGCGCGCGAAGGCGAGCACGTGGATCCTCACGCTCGTCCATCGCCGGGCTGTCGACCTCGTGCGCCGCGAGGAGCGACGCCGCGCCGAGCCGCTCGCCGACGAGCAGTCATCGGCAGGTGAGACCGCGCTCGCTACCGATGAAGCAGCATGGCTCCGCTTCGAGCGCGAGCGCGTGCAGGCGGCGCTCGGGCAGCTCCCCGACGTCCAGCGCGAGGCGATCGAGCTCGCCTACTACGGTGGGTTCTCGCAGTCCGAGCTCGCGGAGAGGCTGGGAGTGCCGCTCGGTACCATCAAGAGCAGGATGTTCGCAGGGCTCGCGCGCCTGCGCGAGCTCCTCGACGACTCCGCGCAGGAAGGATCATGGAGACCGGAATTCACGAGCTGACCGCCGGCTACGCGCTCGACGCCCTCGACCCCGAGGAGCGATACGCCTACGAGGCGCATCTCCCCGGCTGTGAGCGGTGCCAGCGCGAGCTCGCCTCGTTCTGGGAGACGACGGAGGCGCTGGCAATCGCAGCATCTGGACCGTCGCCGAGCTCGGAGCTTCGCGAGCGGATCCTGACGGACGTCCGTGCGGAGCCGCAGGTCGTCGTCCCGTTCGAGCCCCGCCGTCGACGCGTCGTTCCCGTGCTCGCGGCAGCAGCGGCGGTCGCCGCGGTGGTCGCGCTCGGCATCGGACTGTGGGCGTCGCATCTGTCGGGCCAGCTCGACGACACACGGGCTGCACTCGAACGAGAGCGCGCCGCAGCCGAGATCCTCGCCGATCCCGACGCCCGCACGGTGTCACTGCAGGCGGGTGAGGGTCAGCTCGTGGTCAATCCGCAAGGACGGGCGGTTCTCGTGCTGCACGGACTCGACCCCGCACCCTCGGGCAAGACGTACGAGATGTGGATCATCGAAGGCGAGACCCCTGTCCGAGCCGGTCTCTTCCCGGGACGAGACGGCGCAGACGTCGTCGGCGTGGACGGAACGGTGGATACGGGCAACGTCGTCGCCGTGACGGTCGAGGAGGCGGGAGGCGTAGACGTACCAACGACGACGCCGATCGTCGCTTCGGAGCCGGTCTGACGCACGGTCGAAGGTAAGGCGAAGATCGCGGCCGCGAAGCGGCCGCGCTTCAGGGAAGGCGCGGAGCGCCTTGTCCGCGGAGCGGACCAGGGGAGGGGGTCTGGGGGAACCGGAAGGTTCCCCCGGCATCAACCAGCGAGTCAATCCGCGCTAGCGGATTTCCGGTCTTGCGCAAGGCTAGACTTGGTTGCCTTGCGGGTTCGGAGAGAGAAGGGGACGCCGCGTCGACGGCGCCGGGTTCGCAAGCGGCGTCTTGCGGCGTTGCTGTGCGTCCTCGTCGTCCTCGCGGGTCTGGCGTTCACGTTCGGTCTCGTGCGCGCCGTCGCGAGCGAGATCCCTTCCCTCGACCCGGCTGCCCAGCGTTCGGACGTCGACACGGTGGTCTACGCGGCGAACGGACGATCGGTCCTCGCCGTCCTGCGAGGTGACGAGAGCCGTGTTCTCGTCGACACGGAGGACATCGCCGCGATCATGCGCCAGGCCATCGTCTCGGTCGAGGATCAGCGCTTCTTCGAGCACAACGGGATCGACCTGAAAGGCGTCGCCCGCGCTCTGTGGCAAGACGTCCAGAACCAGGGGATCGTCGAGGGTGGGTCGACGATCACCCAGCAGTTCGTCAAGAACGCGTACATCCGCAACGAGCGGACGCTCGCGCGGAAGGTGCGCGAGGCCGCTCTCGCGTGGCAACTCGAGCAGATGTGGACGAAGGACCGCATCCTCACCGCGTACCTCAACACCATCTACTTCGGGAACGGGGCCTACGGCATCCAGCAGGCGGCTCGTGCGTACTTCAAGAAGAGCGCCAAGGAGCTCGACCTACCGGAGGCCGCTCTGCTCGCAGGCATGCCCGCCGATCCTGCGCTCTACGACCCCGCCACGAACCCGCGGAACGCGACAGCACGACGCAAGCACGTGCTCGAGATGATGCTCAGGCAAGGGAAGATCACGCGGGCCGACTTCGTGCGCGCCAACGCTGCGCCACTGCCGACGCCCGAGGACATTCGCCTCCCGGGGACGCGGGGCCCGGCCCCGTACTTCCTCAACTACGTCAAGGACGAGCTCGTCGCGAAGTACGGCGCAGGCCGCGTGTTCGGGGGTGGACTGCGAGTGACGACCACGATCGACCTCGACCTCCAGGCGCGGGCGCGCGCGGCGATCGAGAAGGTGCTTCGCAACCCGAACGGCCCCGCGGCTGCACTCGTCGCGATCGACCCGCGCACCGGGGCTGTGAAAGCGATGTTCGGCGGCCGGAACTTCCGCGAGAGCCAGTTCAACCTCGCCGCACAGGCAGAACGACAGCCTGGCTCTGCCTTCAAGCCGATCGTGCTCGCGACCGCGATGCGCGAGGGGATCTCGCCGCTTACCGAGATCGAATCGAAGAAGGTCTCGATCGATGCAGGTGACCGCATCTGGACGGTCACGAACTACGACCGCACCTACCTCGGCCGGGTCAGCCTGGCGCGAGGCCTGGTCTCCTCCGACAACTCCGTGTACGCGCAGCTGACCGACCTCGTCGGGCCGAAGGCGATCGTGGACACCGCGCACGCGCTCGGCATCCGGAGTCCGCTCGACCCCTACTTCTCGATCGGGCTGGGCTCGGTGGCCGTGAACCCACTCGAGATGGCGCGTGCCTACGCAACCCTCGCGAACGGCGGCCGGCGCGTGGACGGATCGTTCTTCGGAGATCGCCCGCGCGTCGTCGAGCGCGTCGAGCGGATCCGCTCCGCAGGCATCGAGGAGAACGCCCCGATCCCGACGCAGGTGCTGGAGGAGGGCGAAGCGGAGCTGCTGACGGGCATCCTCGAGGACGTGGTCAGGGCGGGCACCGGAAGACGCGCCGCCATCGCAGGCCGTACCGTCGCCGGCAAGACGGGAACGACGGACAACTACGGCGATGCCTGGTTCGTCGGCTACACACCGGAGCTGGCAGTCGCAGTCTGGGTCGGCTACCCGGACATGCTCCGGCCGATGCTCTCCGAGTTCGGCGGCGAGCCCGTCACGGGCGGAACGCTGCCCGCCCTGATCTGGAAGGAGTTCATGGAGACCGTCGAGGAGGACGAGGACGCCTCCTTCGCCGCCCCCCCGTATCTCGGCGGCGTCTCGACCCGGGTGGTGAAACGGAGAGGCGAGTGGCTACTCGACAACGGCTACTGCCGCGACTCCCGTCTCCTCGTGTACTTCTCCGGCCGTGGCCCGGACAAGACGGCTGACTGCAAGCCGAACGAGGTGCCGGTGCCACTCGTCATCGGGATGACCGCAGAGGGCGCCGCCGACCGTCTGGCCGCCCAGCCGCTCGAAGCCGAGTTCGTCTACAAGCCGGCCAGGCCCGGAAGGCTGCCGGGAATCGTCGTCGGCCAGATCCCGCGGAGCGGCGGTCTCTCCGCGCACGACGAGGTCACGGTCGTCGTCTCGAAGGCTCGCCACGGCTTGCTTCCGAACTTCGTGGGCTCGAGCCTGGAGGACGCCAGGCGCGAGGCAGCGCGCCTGAAGCTCCGGGTCAACGTCGTCTCCGCGCCCGGGCCTGCCGGGACCATCCTTCGCCAGAGCCCGAAGCCGGGTGTCGCGGTCGCGCCGGGCCTCCGCGTCACGCTCGTGGTCGGGGACGGCTCACGAACGCAGACCCCTTGAGCGCGTAGCGCCACGGAAGCTCACCGGCGCGCGTGATCCCGATGCGGGGCCCGGTGACGACAGCGACCGGTGCCTGCGGTCGCACGAGCTCGAACGGTGGGATGTCGAGTGCGATCCCGTTGTGCTCACCCGAGATCCCGAGCGCCTCGGTGAGACGTCCCGGTCCCGCGCAGAGCAACCGAAGATCGTCCACCCCGCGCCGTACGCGCATCTCTCCGATCCCAGCCGTGGGCTCGAGCGCACGAAGCAAGACGGCTGCGCCGACTCCTTCCTCGCAGCAGACGACGTTCGCACACCAGTGGATCCCGTACGAGCGATACACGTACAGGTGCCCCGGTGGCCCGAACATCGTCGCATTGCGGGGTGTCGGGCCCGGATGGGCGTGGCTCGCGGGATCATCGGGAGCGTAGGCCTCCGTCTCGACGATCACACCGCCGACGCCGTCGACGAGAAACGTCCACCCGATGAGAGCCCGAGCCGCCTCGTGGACGCTGCTGGCGAGAACTGCCCAGAGCTCTGCCGCAACGGGGTCAGACCCGTGGGGTCTGACCCCAGCAGGTAGCGCCCACGTCACTCCTCGAAGAGCTGCGGGTGCTGCGCGGTGGCGCGGCCGCGCCGGCGCCGGACATCAGCGACGACGGCGGACGCCTCCGCCATGTCCTCGAGGATCGTCTGCTCGGTTCGGGACGCGACGATCGGCTCCGCGATTCCGTCCACCCAGACCAGCGTTCGCCGGCCGTGCCCTCGATCTTCGCCCGTGATCGGCTCGAGCGCGTAGATCTTGTCGGCGCGGGCGTACTTCCCGAAGCCGAGGAAGACCATCTTCGACGCGGTCATGCCCGTGAGTATGACGCCGCCAGCAGGCGCACGAGCACGCCGTCGAGCTTGGCCAGCTCGCGTGCCTGGAAGAGCGAGGCACGCGGCACGGCGTGCTCGAGGGACTCGAGGATCGTGAGTCGCGGGGTGGAGCACGCCTTCGCGAACGAGATTGCATCAGCGAGCGGGATGTACTTGTCAGTGCGCGCGACGACCAGCTCGACGGGGGCCCCGATCCGGCTTGCGGCCGCGGTAGCCGAGAGCGATTCCACCGACTCTCGAACCTCTCGCGGAAGCGCTGAGAAGAGCTCGTCGAAACACGTCGGATCGTCGTTGGCGAGGAGACGGACGACGGCGCGGGCGCCGGAGTCGAGCGCCTCCAAGGGCCACGTGCGGAGCTCTTCGAGCGGGGTGTCGCCGTAGTCGGCGAGCGCGCGAAGACGCCCCAGAAGCGCCGTTCGGTCACGCCCCTCGGGGAGGCAGGCGACGACGGATCGGGCAACGACGAGCTTGAAGAAGTCCCCGGTTGCGAATCCGACGAGGTCGTCGTTCTCCCGGTACGCACCGGTCGTGACGAATCGGATCGCCTCCACGATGTCGCAGACGGGTGCGAGCGCGGCCACCGCCCTGACGCGAGCCGCCAGTTGCGGGGCGGCGGCGGCCAGAAGCGCCAGCGTCCCCCCTCCCGAGACGCCGACGAGCGCGATCCGGCCCCGTTGGGCATCGCGCCGGGCGGCTACGGCTTCGGCTGCCGCGAGCGCCTGCGTCACGGTCGTGCCCGTCAGCTCCCCGCGGGCCAACCCCTCAGGCTCCGCGACGACGACAAGAGCGCCGATGGAGGCAAGGCCGCGTCCGAGCCCGACGAGCGCCGGGTGTCGGCGGCCCATGCGAGTCACTCCCGGGAAGACGACCAGCGCGGGCCATGGCCCCTGACCTCGAGCGGGACGGAAGATCGTCGCGGGCGCGCCCGCGACCTCGGACTCCTCGACGCGCGGAGCTCCGACGAGCATCCGGATCCCCGCGCCGAGCACAGGTGGGTCGTAGGCGACCAGGACGGCGGCCAGCAGGCGAGCTTGCGTCGGGCCGAGCGTGAGCCAGCTGTAGGACGGCACGAACGCTCAGGATAAGCGTGCCCCGGGCGGGCCTCGAGAGGGGGGCAGAGAATACTCCCGCATGTCGAGTGGGCTCCCGCTTCGCACCAAGCTCATGTACGCGTCGTCGAGCATGGGCGGCGAGGCGCTGACGCAGAGTCGAAGCCTCTGGCTCCTCTACTTCTACACCGAGGCGACCGACCTTCTCTCTCCGTTCACGGTCGGAGCGATCCTGACGGCCGCACGCCTCGTCGAGACGGTCGACGACGGGCTGATCGGGTACTGGAGCGACCGGACGCGTACCCGGCTCGGTCGCCGGATCCCGTTCATCCTCGCCGCGACACCGTTCTGGGCGCTGTTCTCGTTCCTCCTCTTCACTCCGCCCGAGTCGAGCGCTGCTGCCGCAGCCGCATACCTGTTCATCGTCCTCGAGCTCTACTTCATCGCGTCGACCTTGTCGGGCGGCCCGTACGAGGCGCTCCTTCCCGAGATCGCGCCGTCGAGTGCCGAGCGAGTTCAGATCACGGGGATGCGCGTGTACTTCGGCGCTGCCGGAGCGGGACTGGGCCTCGTCGTCTCGGGGCTCGTCGTCGATACGGCCGGCTACGCCGCAATGGCCGCAATGGTCGCGATCGTCGCGCTCACGTTCCGCTACGTCGGGACGGCGGGCGTGTGGGGGTATGCGTCACGGACGCAGGAGCCGGCCGAGCTCGGACTTCGCGAAGCGCTCCGGGCGACGTTCTCGAACCGCTACTTCCTCCTCTTCCTCCCTGCGTTCGCGCTCTTTCAGCTCGGCTTCCAGGTCCTGCTGGGATCGCTGCCGTTCCTCGTCGAGGCGGTGCTGGAGATCGAGGAGGCGGGAGCGTGGGTGGCGGCGCTCGCGGCGGTCGCCGTCGGGACGATGGTCGTGATGATTCCCGTCGCCGCGAGGCTCTCCCGGCGGACGACCAAGCGGCACGCCTATCGAGTCTCGCTGGTGGGCGCGGTCCTGCTCTTCCCGCTCCTCGCCATGGCGGGGTTCGTGCCCGGTGTCCCAGTCGAGGTGCAGCTTGTCGGCGCAATGGTCGTCGCCGGGCTCCCGATTGCCGGCAACTACCTCTTCCCCGCCCCGCTGACGGCCGACATCATCGACTACGACAACCTGCAGACGGGCCTACGCCGGGAGGCCACGTACTACGGTGCGCAGAACTTCCTGGAGAAGACGACGTCGGCGCTCGCACCGCTTCTCCTCGGTGCGTTGCTCGCACTCGGCCACACGTCCGACGACCCTCTCGGCATTCGGCTCGTCGGGCCCTTGGCGGCCCTGCTCGTGCTCGTCGCCTGGCTCTCGTTCCGAGGCTACGACCTTCCGGACGACGTCCTCGGCGACGAGGCGTTGCGTGCGCGGGCCGCGCAAACCGCCGAGATCGCCAAGTAACAGTCTGTTACTTGGCTTCGAGCGCCGCGCGGAGCGCGTCGGCGACGTAGGTCTGGTCGTCGGCGTCGAGCCGGGCGTGAAAAGGCAGCGCAAGCGTGCGCGCGCTCAGGTCCTCTGCCACGGGGCACAGGCCGACCCGGAAGCCGAACCGCTCCTGCATGTACGGCTGCAGGTGGATGCACGGCAGGTAGCGCGCGGTCTGGACGCCGCGAGCGTCGAGCGAGTCGATCACGGCCTCCCGATCCGTCCCCGAAGGGAGCGTGACGACGTAGACGAACCAGGAGCGCTCGTGGTCGGCGTCGTCAGCGCACGGAAGCTCGAGCCCGGAGATATCGCCGAGGAGCTCCGCGTATGCGGAGGCGGCAGCTCTCCGCGAGGCGAGGATGTCGTCGAGCTTCTCGAGCTGGCCGAGGCCGATGGCTGCCCGGACGTCGTCGAGCCGATAGTTGAAGCCGAGCCGCGCGTGCTCCAACCAGCCGCCGGAGTCGGCGCGACCCTGGTTTCGCAGGCTGCGGAGGAGTCGCCATTCGCGCTCCGAGTGCGTCGTCACCATGCCGCCCTCTCCCGTCGTCATCTGCTTGTTCGGGTAGAAGGCGAAGACCGCCGGCGGTCCATGGGTCCCGATCAGCCGCCCTTTGTAGCGCGCGCCCAGCGCCTCGCAGGCGTCCTCGATCAGCGCGACGCCGCGCGACTCGCACAACGCTCGGAGCTCGTCCAGCTCGCACGGATAGCCGTAGATGTCGACGGCGACGACGGCGCGCGTGCGGTCGGTGATGGCAGCCTCGACCGCGGCCGGATCGAGGTTGAGCGTGCGGCGGTCGACGTCCGCGAAGACGGGTGTCGCACCTTCGTAGATCGCGCAGTTCGCAGAGGCGACGAACGAGTACGGAGAAGTGACGACCTCGTCGCCGGGACCGACTCCGGCCGTGATGCAGAGCAGGTGGAGACCCGCTGTACCGCTCGAGACGGCGGCGGCGTACGGCGCACCGACCGTCTCCGCGAACTCCTCCTCGAAGCGGTCGATCGTCGGCCCGAGCGAGAGTCGGCCCGAGCGGAGCACGTCGGCGACGAGCTGCTCCTCCCGCTCGTCGAGCCACGGGCTCGAGAGCGGGACGGTTCTCGAGACCGCCACTATCTAGGCGGCGGAGGGAGACATCTCGACCACGTCGAGCCACTGACCACCCCAACGCTCGCTGCGGCCGTGCACCGTGTCGAGGTAGGCGTTCTGCAGCTCCCGCGTCACCGGCCCGACCCCGATCTCCCGGTCGTCGACCGACCGCACCGGCGCGACCTCCGTCGCCGTTCCGACCATGAAGACCTCGTCCGCGAGATAGAGGTCGGTGCGGATGAGCAGCGCCTCCTCCACGCGGTAGCCGAGATCCTGGGCGATCTGAATCACGGTGTCCCGGGTGATCCCGGGCAGGATCGACATCGCAAGCGGCGGCGTCATCAGGACACCGTCCTTGACCACGAAGATGTTCTCGCCCGGCCCGTCGGCGACGTAGCCGTCGTGCGAAAGCATGATTGCTTCGTCGTACCCCGCGCGCCTCGCCTCGGTCGTGGCAAGCATCGAATTGAGGTAGATCCCAGTGGCCTTCGCCACATGCGGGATCACGTTCGGCCCGACCCGCTCCCAGCTCGAGATCTTCGTCGTGATGCCGGAGCGCTGGCTCTCTTCTCCGAGGTAGGCGCCCCAGGGGAAGCTGATGATCGCAACGTCGACCGGGTTTCCGGTCGTGGCGACACCGAGCTCCCCGTAGCCGTAGAACGCGAGCGGCCGGATGTAGCAGGACGCGAGCCCGTTGGCGGCGATCAGCTCGTGCGTCGCGGAACGGATCTCCTCGACCGTGTACGGGAGATCCATATAGAGCACCTTGGCGGAGTTCGCAAGACGTGCCAGGTGGTCTTTCAGGCGGAAGACGGCCGGCCCCTTCGGGGTGTCGTAGCAACGAATGCCCTCGAATACCCCGGAGCCGTAGTTGAGCCCGTGGGACGCGATGTGGATCTTCGCATCGGCCCAGTCGACGAGCTCTCCGTTCATCCAGATCTTTTCGGTCTCCTGCATCGCGTCAGCTCTCCTTCGGGCTTCGGGTTTGCGCAAGTCGGAATCCGCCGCGGTGTTTGTGGGTCACCGTTGGCCTCCAGGTGAATCGTAGGTTCGGTCCGTGACGACGTCCATCGGCTTGGCTCGGGCGAGCCTGCCGAGCTCGACCGGGGCGATCCCGACCATGTGCCGCGAGGACCCGGCTCCCGCCCAGACGAGCGAGTGCTGCAGGAGCGAGCGCTCCATGAGGACGGTGTCGACGTTCGGCAACGGAAACGGCGCGACCGCCCCCGGAGCGAAGCCGGTCGCCCTCTCGACCTCCTCCGCCGATGCGACCCGAGCCGACTCACTTCCGAGAGCGCGTGCGACCTTCATCGGATCGCCGCGCCGATCACCCGGGACGAGCGCGACGACAGGCCGGCTGCCGCAGATCAGAACGAGCGACTTCACGATCTGGTCGAGCCCGCAGCCGACGGCAGCAGCAGCGTCCGCGGCGGTCGGCGTTCCGTCGGAGAACTCCTGGATGCGGGCCTCTGCTCCCGAATCGCGGAGAAAGGAGGACACCCGTTCCACGGGCTCCGGCCAGGCCGCTACCACCTGTGCAGCCTACCTTTCGGCGCTCAGTAGACGAACGGAATGAGCCGGTACCGCGTCCGTGCGCAGTATTCGCGGTAGGCCGGATCTGCCGCTCGGAGGAACCGCTCTTCGACCTGGACCTTGAGCACCCAGAGGGCCGCGAGGGCGGTCGTGAAGGCGAGCGCTGCCGGGGAGAACGCGAGCGAGAAGCCGGCGAAGAAGAGCGTTCCGCCCGCGTAGATCGGGTGGCGGACGACGCGATACGGACCATGCTCGACCGTTGAGGCGCCATGGGCGGGACGGGGGAACGGCGTCAGGCTGCTCCCGAGCGTCCGGGCCGAGACGGTCGCGAGAGCACCACCGGCCACGGCGAGAAGGGCGCCGCCAACGGTGAGCGCCGACCCCGGCGACCCGGGCCAGTCGGGCCCGGCGATTCCGGCAGCGACGATCGCCGCGATGAACGCGAACTGGAGCACGACCCAGCCGCCTCCGCGCGCGCCGAGCGATGGAACCTCAGCCAAGCGCGATGAAGCGGACGTCGTCGAAACCGGAAGCGGCGACCCGCTCGACGAGCTCTGGGGGCGCCGGCGAGTCGATCGAGAAGACCATGAGCGCCTTTCCTCCCTCCTTCGTCCGCGACACGGCCATGTTGGCGATGTTCACACCGGCGTCGCCGAACATGGCCCCGACCCTCCCGATCACGCCCGGCACGTCGTCGTAGACGAGGAACGCCATCCACGGTGCGAGCTCGATGTCGATGGCGAATCCGAGCGCTCCGGCGAGGAAGAGCCGATGCTCGGGACCGACGGTCGTCCCGGAGACCTCGAGCTCGCTCCCGCCCGCGGTGAGGGCGACGCGCACGAGATTCGTGTAGTGCCGGGATGCCGCGAAACGCTGCTCGGAGACCTCGATCCCGCGCTCGGCTGCGATCACCGGAGCGTTCACGTAGTTCACGACCTCGTCGACTCGATCCTGGAATGCGCCGTTCAACGCAGCGACCGTCAGCAGCCGAGTGTCGTACTCCGAGAGGGGGCCGTGAGCCGCGACCACGACACGAGCCGGCCAGTCGGTCGCGAGCGCCATCGCGAGTCGTCCGAGCTTCGACGCGAGTGGGATAAAAGGCCCCAGCGTCTCGAGAGCGCCTTGCTCGACGGCGGGAATGTTCACCGCTGTGGACACGAGCTCGCCGTCGAGAGCCGCGATCACCTGCTCGGCGATGACGAGACCGGCCCGGTCCTGCGCCTCGGTCGTCGAGCCGGCGAGGTGCGGGGTGACGACGACCTGATCCAGCTCGAGCAGCGGTCCGGAGTACGGCTCGACCTCGAAGACGTCGAGCGCCGCACCGGCAACCTTTCCGGCCCGAATCGCCTCGGCAAGGGCGTCCTCGTCGACGAGGCCGCCCCTGGCTGCGTTCACGATCCGCACGCCGTCACGCATGTGTGAGAAGGCGTCCGACCCGAGCAGGCCCCGTGTGTTGTCGTTGAGCGGGAGATGGAGAGTGATGACGTCAGCGGCCTCGTACACGTCGTCGAGTGTTGTCGCCGGCTCGACCCCGAGCTCGCGGAACCGCTCGATCGCAACGAAGGGGTCGTACGCGATCACGCGCATTCCGAGCCCGAGCGCGCGACGCGCGACCTGCCTGCCGATCCGGCCGAGGCCGACGACGCCGAGCGTCTTCCCCGTGAGCTCGACTCCGGCGAAGCGCTCTCGCTCCCAGGCCCCCGACGTGAGCGCTGCCTGTGCCTGCGGGACGTTGCGCGCGAGTGCGAGCAGCAGCGCGATCGTGTGCTCGGCAGCGGACACGACGGTCGACTCCGGGGCGTTCGCGACGACGATTCCGCGCCTCGTCGCGGCCTCGACATCGACGTTGTCGACGCCCACCCCCGCTCTCCCGATGACCTTGAGGCGCGTGGCACGATCGATCAGGGCAGCATCGAGCGTCGTCGAGGAGCGCACGACGATGGCGTCGAATTGGTCGATGATCGTCGCGAGCTCGGACTCGGAGTCCTCGACGACGTCGAAGCGGTTGCGCAGGAGCTCGAGCCCCGGTGAGGCGATCTGCTCCCGGACGAGAACCTTGGGACGTATCGGATCAGACACGCGCGGTTTCGCGATACGCCTCGAGCGCCCGGACCACAGCGGCCCCGCGCTCGACGTCGGCTCCGCTCTCGACCAAGAGCGCCTCGACGGCCGCGAGCACGGTCGTGATGTCGAGCACGTCGTAGTAGCCGATGTGGCCGATCCGGAACAATCGCGACGCGAGCTCGCCGTGACCGCCCGCGACCGTGATCCCGAAGCGATCTCGCAGCGCGAGCACGAGCTCGCGGGCGTCCACGCCGTCGGGCGCGAGGATCGCCGTGACGATCGCCGAGCGCTCCTCGTCGGGAGAGAAGAGCTCGAGCCCCATCGCCTTGGCGCCCTCGCGACATGCGCGGCCGAGCGCGGCATGCCGGGCGAAAGCAGCGTCGAGCCCTTCGTCGAGGAGCAACCCGAGCGCGACATCGAGGGCAGCGACAAGCGTCACGGCGGGCGTGAACGGCGTCGACCCGGTGGCAAGCGCCGCGTGCATTCGCTCCCAGTCGAAGTAGAAGCGCGGCATCGTCGCTCCTCGCGAACGGTCCCATGCCGCTCCCGAGACCGTTACCAGCGAGAGTCCGGGTGGCGTCATCAGCGCTTTCTGCGAGCCGGCGACCATGACGTCGAGGCCCCAGGCGTCAGTCTCGACAGGTACGGCACCAAGGCTGGAGACGGCATCGACGACGGTGAGCGCACCGGCCTCCCGGGCGGCACCGGCAAGAGCCCGCACGTCCGAGACGACTCCCGTCGAGGTCTCGGAGTGGACGACCAACACGACTTCCGCGCCTGTCTCCTCGAGGCGTGTGCGAAGGTCGTCGGCCCGCGGCGTCTCGCCCCAGGCGTATCGAAGCTCCTGAACGTCGGCTCCGTACGCCGTCGCGAGGGCCGCCCACCGCTCACCGAACTCGCCGGCCATGACAGCGAGGACTCGCTCCCCCGGTGAGAGGAGGTTCACGACGGCAGACTCGAACGCGGCCGACCCCGACGCCGTGAAGAGGAGAACGTCGTTCCGGGTGCGGCACACGTCCTGCAGCCGCTCGAGGGTGCGGAACATGACGGCGCGGAAGTCCGGTCCTCTGTGGTGGAGAACGGGCTGTGCGCCGGCGGCGAGGACTTCGGGTGGGACCGGCGTCGGCCCCGGCGCCATCAGGTAGCGCTTTGCGGCCACCTCGTGAGACTACCGCCGGAGATCAACGGCGCAGATCATGGCGCCAAGTTACAAGTTGTCACTTGCCGGTGAGAGCTTCAAGAGTCCGACCGATCGCGAGGACTGGAGCCGAGAACCAAAGCGCAAGTTACAAGTTGTAACTTGCGCTTTTCAGCAACCCTCTCGTGGGGACGCCGGGTCGCGCGTCAGCGCGGCCGATGACTCGTGAACGACATGAGCTGCTGGAACGTCGGGCGGTTCGACCAGCGCATCGTGTCGGAGAGCACACCCGACGTGAACCGAATCCGCTCTGCCGTCGCATCGGCGCGCCAGGCCGAGGGCGCCGGACCCTGCTTCGCCTCCAACTCCGCAGCGGCCGCGTCGAGAGCAGCCCACAGCGCCTCGCGGCAGGTGGCGAGCACGCCCGCGCCGCAGTAGCGGCGTGAGTACGCGCCCCTTACCTGTCGGCCGAGAAGCGCCCGCAGGTCCTTGTCGACGTACCCGTACCACCCCGAGATGTACGCCGAGCCACCGGGGCCCGCGTCGTCGCTTCGTCCGTGTAGCGCGGCGAGCCGCTCCACGAGTGGGCCGAGAACGGGCGCCATGACGGCATCGGCGAGCCGCGGCCAGGCGGCGTCGAGGACAGCCGCTCCGGGATCGTCGATCTTGCCGTCGAGATCCCGATCGAGGCGGCTCGACCCGGCTCCGCGCCAGCCGTCGAGCAGCGCCGCCGCGGCCTCGGCACGCGCGCTCGGCGCAGGCCCGGTCTGGAGCACCGCACGGATCACCGGCCAGACGCGCACGATCCGGAGATCCTGCGTCGCGGCCTTGTTCATGGCTGCGGTCACGCTCACCAGCGTGTGCTTCTTGCGGCCTGCGACGGCTGCTGTGAGGAGATCGACGCGCTGCACGGATCCGTAGGAGAAGTTCGAGTCGGCCGAGCCGACATCGGCGGCGGGCTTGTTGTTCCAGTTCAGGATCAAGCCCGAAGGCGGGTTGATCGCGCGCGCGTGACGAGCGAAGGGCAGGAAGCTACGCCAGTCGTAGTCACCGGTCCCGACGGTGGGCAGCGCTGGGTCGGTACCCGTCGCCCGCAGCGGCAGACGGCCGCTCGAGAACAGCGCGATGTCCCGATCGTCCGCGTAGAACCAGTTGAAGCTGAACTCGACCGCGCTCATCGTCTTGAGGAATCCCTGCGCGGAGGCGACGCGACCGGTGTTGAGCTCGTAGAACGCCCGCAAGCTGAGCAGCTCACGCCCGCGCGTCGAGCGCTGCACCGAGATCGCAACCCGCTTCCCGGCCACCGTCGCGTAACCCACCACAGGTCCGTGCGCGGTCTCGTAGTACGCGACCGGCTGGTCAGGTGAGCCCTGCGCCTTCAGCGTGCCGACGAAGAACCGGCGCATCGGCTCGCACTGCCCGCGGTAGAGGTAGTGGCGATCGTCGTCGCAGAGCGTCTCGACGAAGACGTCGAGGTTGTCCGCCTGCGAGGAGGTTGCGCTCCAGGCGAAGTCGGCACCGCGCCCGACGAGAACGATGGGCACTCCCGGGAAGACTGCGCCGCGTGCGGCGAAGCCAGCGCCGGATAGCTCCATCTCGGCGAAGAACTCGGGGAAGAAGTAGCCGACCTGCGGCCCCGCGACGAAGAGTGGATGCCCCGTCTCCGAACGCTTCGCTCCGACGAGGAGAGCGTTGGACGCGAACGCAGGGGCCTCGGGCGGAGCTCCGGTGAAGCTCCCGTCGTCGATGACGACGCTCCCCGGCGAGCTTTCCGACGGAAGCTGGTGCGGGAAGCGCCCGGGAAGGCTCACGGGCGCCTCGGGGTCGTTCGCCTCGCGGAGGTCGGCGAAGACGCGATGAGCCTCGGCCGACCCCAGACGTCCCTCGAGTGCGTCGAGGAACATGGCGTTCTGCACCTCCTGGCCCCCGTTCGTCCCGAAGCGAGCGGCGATCAGGGCAGCCGACGCGACGACGTCGTTCGCAGTGAACGGAGCTGCGGGGATCCCCTTCGATCGGTAATAGCCGTTGATACCGGCGGCGTAGGCGTTGATCAGCGTGAGCATCCGGCGACCCAGCTCGCCCTGGGAGCGGACGGCGTCGAGCTGGTTCGAGAGGAACGCCTCCGCCTCGGAGCTCGGCACGAAGCTCCTGCCCGAGAGTGCCAGCGCGATCGGGTCGAGCCCCGGAACGTCGAGCGCGGCCACGCGGGCGGGGCCGCGGATGAGCTGCAGCAGGAGGCCGCGATCGGCCGCGGTCACCCACCCCGACCCGTACGCGACGTCAGCCTCGGTCTTGCCGGTCACGCGCGCGACGCCGAAGCCGTCTCGCACGATCGTGACTCCCGCCCGCGGCCGCTCGCTCTTGGAGCCCTTGCTCGGCGCGAGCCCCAGTGGCGCGGGCTTGAAGAACCGGCGAATGTCTCGGGCAGTGACGTTGCCGGAGAGCGGCGTCAGCGCGTCGTACAGCTTCGCCTGGTCTGTCGTGTTGCCGTCGAAGGAGAGGCTGCCGTTCTCGCCCGGCGGCAAGATCGTCCATGCAGCTGCTGCATAATCGCGCTTCGGCGCCGCTTCCAGGGGAGCGAGCACGAGCGCGAGCGCCGCGACCGACGTCGCAAGGAGCGCGGCGACTGGCCTGAGCACGCCCGGGAGCCTACCTGTGGCAACGGCACTACAGTCTTCGCCGTGGACGCCCTGCTGGCCTTTGCGGCTGCGCTCGTATCCCTGCGCCTGTCAGGGGATCTCCTCCGGCGCTTCCGAAGCCGGCGCGCACCGGAGCTCGTGGCCTGGGCAGCCGCTCTCGCCGCGTACGCCGTCGCGGCCGGTGCCCTCGCCTGGGGTGCAGCCGCAGGGTGGAGCGATGCGGCGTTTCGCGCCTACTACCTTGGCGGGGCGCTCCTGACCGCCGCGCTTCTCGGCACCGGCTCGCTCCTCCTTGCGGGCCGGCGGTGGATCACTCCTGTCGCTCTGGTCTACACGGGCATCGCCGTGGGAGTCGCGCTCGGCGTGCAACTTCAGAGCAAGGTGTCAGGCACGGAGATTCCCGAGGCTCAGGAGGTGCTGGCCGTCTGGCCCGCGCGGGTCGTGGCGATCGCGGGCAACTCCCTGGGGACGCTCGCCGTGGCGGTGGTCGCGCTCACGACCTTCCGTGTGCGCCCGCTCGGGAACGCGCTGATCCTTATCGGCGTCGCAGTCGCCGCCGTCGGGAGTGGGCTCGCCGGGCTCGGCGTCGGCGCGCTCGCGCCCGTCATTGCCGCCGCCGCGATCCTCCTCTACGCGGGGTTCGTCCTCCCTACGGGGAGGTCGGCCCGTCGTCGTCCCTGAGCCGCGCAGAGCTCTCCGGATCTCGGCCACGACTCGCTCGACGCTCCCGGAGCCAGACGGCGACGAGGACGGCGACGACCGCCAAAGCGATCAACGCCTCGGTGACAGCGCCGGCCACGCCGCCGTGAGCCAGGACTCTTACCCCCGCGAGAGCAACCACAGCCCGCCCACCGTATAGAGCACCATCAGCGCCAGCAGCGGGTACTGGGAGCGAAGAGCCGCGCGGCGATCCTCGAACAGGGCAACCGCCCGGTCGTGTGCGATCGCCAGTCCCGCGACGTGCCCGACGACGAGGGCGCCGACCTGCACGTACCACACCGTCTCAGGCGAGACGACGGCGAGGTTCGGAGCGAAGTCGATCGTGCCGAACAGGTCCCACCCTCGTCCGAACGGGTCGGAAGCGAGCGTGATGATGAACTGCCCCTGGATGACGAAGAGCGAGAAGTAGTGCGCCACGAGGTATGCAGCTGCGATGGGGACCAGAGGGAGCACGAAGTCGGGAACGAGCGAGCGCGGCGCCCGCACGAGTGCCCGCGCCGCCGCGACGGCGGCGAAGTACGTCACGACGACAGCCGCCACGAATAGCAAGAGGCCGGCCACGTTCACCAGAGTCGTCACGAGGTCGGCGAGCCGGAGCGAGGAGCCGGCGAGGTCGGCCCTGACGTCGGCGAGCAGGTTCTGCCACGTGCTCGTGCGGCTGAATCCGTCGAAGCTGGTCGAGCCGAGCATCACGGCGATGAAGACCAGAGTGCCCGGAACGCGGTCCGCCCCTCCGAGCCCGGTGAACGGCCAGCGGACGACGACCGCACCGTCTCGGACGGTGAACGGGGCGATCCGGGCCAGGAGTCCGAACGCCACGGCGAAGCCTTCGCCGTGGCGCGTCCACGCATCACGCCCGTAGACCGCCATCCCCGCGAGGGCCCAGTAGGTGTAGAGCGCGATGGCGATGGCGAGCGTGCGCGGGTACGCCGGCCGCGGGTGCGCGAGCTCGAGCGCGACGAAGGCGAAGAGTGCGCCCGCAGCCGGATACCGACCCCAGCGTCCCGACCACGACAGCACCGGGCGCGCTTCCCGCCCGCCTCGCTCGAGCACCCACACCGTCGTGTCTGCGATCGCCCGCCACGGGCTGAGGACGCGCCACACGTTGCCCAGCGTCACCGACAGGACGGGAAGCCCGAGCCAGAAGATCACGTAGACGAACGTCGGGGCGAAGTTGAGGAGCTCGACGGTCGTCCCGAAGAGGGCCGTCGCGAGCGTCAGGACGAAGAGAGCCGCTGAGGCCCCCTGGAGGACGATCCGCAGCACCCGCGAGAGGGGGACCGCCTGGAGCAAACGCGGAAGCGTGCGGCCTCCCGAATGGAGCTCGAGGAGCGGGCGCCGCCAGAGAGCGCCGAGCAGGACGAACGAGACGATGAGGACGATCGCCGCAGTCGTGAAGAAGAACGACTCGGGAACCGGGAGGTCGCGAACCCCACCGATCCCGTGAGCCAGCGGGGTCACGGTTCGACGGTCAGATCCGCGATCTGGGCACCACGCTCCTCGAGCTCGACCTCGAACCTCCCGGGAAGCGTGGCCCTGAAGGCAATCCGAGCCGTGCCGCCCGCGGCGATCTCGCGAGAGATGTCGTAGCCGTGGAGATGCACCTCGTCGGCGAGGTCCGACTCCACGACGAGCACGACCCTATCCCCCTTGTCGACGCTCTCGCGCACGATCCCGCCCTTCGGCGCGCCGTTCACGACCACGATGCGAACGACTGTCGGCTTCTCGGCCTCGTCTGTCGTCGCCGTGGTCGTCTCGGTCGCCCTGGTCGTTGTCGTGTGCGTCCCGGTCTCCGTCGTCCCGGTCGCCTCGCTGCCGCCGTCTCCTCCGCAGGAGGCAAGTGCGAACCCTCCGACGAAGAGCGCGATCGACGCCAGGAAGACGATCGTGCGCCGGCTCGGATGCACGCGGCGCAGCCTAGCCAGGCGGCCCGACGAGGAGCGTGCCTACCGTCCCGCGGCGCAGCTCGTGCGACGGAGGACGCGCCCTGATTCGGCGCGAGCGCCGATCCGGTTCGCTACGTTCCAGCTACGAGCGAATCTCCGAGGAGGACCGCAATGGATCGCGACCAGTACGTCGTCTGGATCACGACCCGGAAGATCAAGCCGGGCACGTACGAGGATTTCCGCCGCGCGTGGCGGCCGAAGGAGTTCCCGGAAGGGATGCTGCGCGCGTACGAGTGCTTCTCCGAGGAGCGGAGCGAGGTCGTCGGCATCTCGACCTGGGACTCGCTCGAGTCACGCGAGCGCTACCGGCTGTCGGACGTCGAAGCCGCCCGACAGCAGGCGATGGCGCCGTTCGTCGAGGCAGAGAGCTCCGGCCTCTACCTCGGCCGCGAGCTCGAGATTCCGAAGGCCTAACCGCTCAGCTTGGAGCGGACGAGCTCGCTGACGACGCGGGCGTTGGCCTGCCCCTGGGTCTCCTTCATCACCTGACCCACGAAGAAACCGAGGAGCCCCTCCTTGCCGTTGCGATACGCGGCGACCTGGCCGGGGTTCGCCGCGAGGATCGCGTCCACGATCGGCTCGAGCTCGGCTGTGTCCGACACGGCTTCTTGCGCGAGATACGAGTCGGCCGAGAAACCGGGCTCACCGAGCTTTCCGATCGCCTCGTCGAATGCCGCTCTGGGAATTCGATCGCGCCCCTCGACGAGCCGTGCTAGCTCTCTCGGTGAGACAACACCAGGATCGACCCCGGCGCCGACGACGGTGTTCGCGATGACGTTCGCCGCTGTCACGGCGTCAGCGCCGGACCCCACTGTCTCTTCCCAAAGGCGATCGAGCCCACCTGTTACCAGCACCGTCGCACGCTCGAGGTCGAGCTCGGCTTCGATGCGACGGATGCGAGTGGCCGGGAGCTCGGGCAGCTCGGAGCGGAGCCGCTCGACGAGCTCGGCGGGCGGCTCGACGGGGACGAGATCCGGCTCCGGGAAGTAGCGGTAGTCGTCCGCCTCCTCCTTTGCGCGCCTCGCGGTCAGCGTCCCGCTCGCCGCGTCGAAGTCGTACGTCTCCTGGCGCACCTCGCCCCCCGACTCCCAGACTCGTATCTGGCGCTCGACCTCGGCCTCGATCCCGCGCGCGATGAAGTTGAACGAGTTCATGTTCTTGATCTCCGTTCGCGTGCGCAGCTCGTCGGAGCCCTCCGGGCGGACCGACACGTTGGCGTCCACCCGCAACGTCCCCTTTTCCATCTCGGCATCCGAGATCCCGAGCTCGACGATCGTCTGGCGCAGGAGCTGGAGGAACCTCTTCGCCTCGTCCGCGGAGCGGATGTCTGGTGCGGTCACGATCTCGACGAGCGGCGTCCCGCCGCGGTTGTAGTCGACCAGCGAGACGTCCGCACCTCCGATCCGCCCGGTCCGGCCACCCACGTGCACGGTCTTGGCCGCGTCTTCCTCGAGGTGTGCGCGGAAGATTCCGATCACACGGTCACATTCCGCAGTGGGAAGAAGCATACTACCATTCATGCAAAACGGCAGATCATACTGGGAGATCTGATAACCCTTGGGAAGATCGGGGTAGAAGTAGTTCTTGCGCGAGAAAACGGCCTGCCCCGGAATCTCACACCCGAGCGCGAGACCGAGAAGGATCGTCCACTCGACCGCAGCCCGATTCACGACGGGCAGCGCGCCGGGAAACCCGAGGCACACCGGGCACGTCTGCGTGTTCTCCCCCGCTCCGAACCCGACCGGGCAGCGGCAGAACATCTTCGTCCGCGTCTTCAACTGGACGTGGATCTCGAGGCCGATGACCGGCTCCCAGGTCACGGCGTCTCCTCGGAGGTCTGACCCCACGGGGCTGACCCCGCCCGCAAGCGCTCCGGCACGGTGTCGAACCCGATGGCCTGCTCGAGCGCGTGCCCCACGCGGAAGACCGTGTTCTCGCCGAACTGGGGACCGAGCAGCTGGAGCCCGACCGGAAGTGCTTCCGAGAGGCCGCACGGGATCGAGAGCCCCGGGAGACCCGCGAGGCAGGACGGGATCGTGAGCAGGTCGCAGGCGTACATCGCGAGAGGGTCGGCTGCCTTGTCGCCGATTGGAAACGCGACCGTCGGCGAGGTGGGCGTGGCGATCACGTCGACGTTCGCGAGCGCCTCGCGGTGCTCGCGGATGAGCAGCGTGCGCACCTTCTGCGCCTGGCCGTAGAAGGCGTCGTAGTAGCCGGCCGACAACGCGTACGTGCCGAGCATGATCCGCCGCTTGGGTTCCGCTCCGAAGCCCTCGTCGCGGGTGCGCTCCACCATCTCGTGGTACGTCTCCGCTTCGGTGCGTGGCCCGTAGCGAACGCCGTCGTAGCGCGCGAGGTTCGAGGACGCCTCCGCCGGGGCGATGAGGTAGTAGCAGGGCATCCCGTAGCGGTAGGAGACGGGCAGGTCGCACTCCCCCACCTCCGCGCCGAGCTCCCGCGCGAGCTCCAGCGCGCGCTCGAACGCCGCACGCACGCCGGGCTCGATGGCGTCGAGCAACGCGATCTGCCTGGGCACCGCGATGCGCAGACCGTCGAGCCGCTCCGCGTCGGGAAGCCGCACGGGCTCGGGAAGCTCGACCGTGGTCGAGTCGTGCGGGTCGCGTCCGGCGATGATCGAATAGAGGAGCGCCACGTCACGGACGGTCTTCGCGACCGGCCCTACCTGGTCGAGGCTGGACGCGAACGCGACGACTCCGTAGCGCGAGACGGTGCCGTACGTCGGCCGGAGCCCGACGTTGCCGCACAACGCTGAAGGCTGCTTGATCGAGCCGCCGGTGTCCGATCCGAGCCCCCAGGGAGCGAGCCCGGCGGAGACCGCCGCTGCGGTGCCGCCGCCCGAGCCGCCCGGCACGAGAGCCGGGTCCCACGGGTTTCGGGACGGCCCCCAGGCCGAGTTCTCGGTCGAGGAGCCCATCGCGAACTCGTCCGTGTTCGTCTTGCCGAGAAGGGTCAGACCCGCTGCCTTGCAGCGCGCGGCGACGGTGGCGTCGAACACGGGCACGTACCCCTCGAGGATCTTCGAGCCCGCCGTCGTCTCGACGCCCTTCGTCGAGATGACGTCCTTGAGCGCAATCGGGATGCTCGCCCCCTCCACCGTCTCGACCGTGCGGAGATATGCGTGCAGCTCGCCGTTCCGCGTTCCGATGGCCTCGAGGTAAGCGGCGTGGAGCTCGGCCGGCGACACCTCGCGCCGTTCCACGAGGGCGAGCGCCTCCTCCGCGGTGAGCCGAAGGGTGTCCACGATCGGAGGCATCACACGGTCGGCGGGACGCGGAACAGGTCGCCGTCGCGCACGGGCGCATTGGCGAAGACCTCGTCGACGCGCAGTGGGTCGTGCGGCACGTCCTCGTCCCAGACGTTGACGAGATCCAGCGGATGAGACGTCGGCGGCACGTCCGCGAGGTCGAGCTCGGAGACGACGCCCACCGCCTCCAGGATCTTCCCGAGCTCATCGGTCAGGCGCTCGATCTCGTCGTCCGTGAGGGCAAGCCTGGCGAGCCGGGCGACATGGAGCACTTCTTCTCGGGATATGGCCATTGAAGACTGAGTAGGTGTCAGGCTTGAGCCTGACACCTACGCTCCTTCCATCCTTTCAAACGAGGCGGGCTCCCTCTCGGGAGCCCGCGCTCACGTCGATACGAGTCCGGTCAGCTCGTCGCTGCCACGACGTTCGCGGCCTGGGCACCCTTGGGACCCTGGACGACCTCGAACTCCACACGCTGGCCTTCGGTGAGGGTCTTGAAGCCGTCCATCGCGATCGCGGAGAAGTGGACGAACACGTCGTCCCCACCTTCGCGCTCGATGAAGCCGTAGCCCTTCTCGTTCGAAAACCACTTGACGGTGCCCTGCTCCACGTACGTCCTCCTACAACTAGCGGCCGGCCCTGGAGGGCCGACGCCGATGGCTAGAACGCGCGAACCGTAGCGCCTAGGAACCGGGCAACGCAACTCCGGAGCGGCGATGTTGCGCAGCTGTCAACGTATTGCGAAGCAGCATCGCGATCGTCATCGGGCCGACGCCGCCCGGTACGGGTGTCATCAGCCCGGCCACTTCGAAGACCGCGGGGTCGACGTCGCCGACGAGCCCGGCCTCCGTGCGGTTGACGCCGATGTCGACGACTGTCGCGCCAGGCTTGACCATCTCGGGGGTCACGAGCCCGGGGCGGCCGACGGCTGCAACGAGGATGTCGGCCCGACGCGTGTGCTCTGCGAGATCGACGGTGCGAGAATGGCAGATCGTCACGGTCGCGTGCTCCGCCAGCAGCAGCATGGCCATCGGCTTGCCCACGATCTCGCTTCTCCCGATGACGACTGCCTCCTTGCCCTTCAACTCGACCCCGTACTCCGCGAGCATGGCCATGACTCCGAGAGGCGTGGCCGGCACGTACAGCGACTCGCCGAGGAACAACCGCCCCGCGTTCAGCGGATGGAAACCGTCCACGTCCTTGGCCGGATCGACCGACCGCGTGACCCTTGGCTCGTCCATGTGTGCGGGCAGCGGGAGCTGGACGAGGATCCCGTCGACGTCGTCGTCCGCGTTCAGCTCGGCGACGAGGTCGAGGATCTCGCTCTCTGGTGTCGCCTCGGGAAAGCGGTGGTCACGCGACTCGATGCCCGCCTCGTGCGACGCCTCGTGCTTCTTGCCCACGTAGACGTGAGACGCCGGGTCGTCGCCGACCAGGATCGTCGCGAGGCAGACCGGCTCACCGAATGCCTGCACGTCTTCCGCTACCTGCGCGCGGATCTTGGCCGCGAGCGCCTTCCCGTCGATGCGAATCGCCGTCATCGACCGCTAACCCTACTCACCGGGCGCGATACGATCGCGCGATGTCCGACCCGTCCGCGAGCACGCCGCAGCTGGTAGCCGCCGAGCGGGGCTCGCTCGTCCTGACGGACATCTCCGGCTACACGAGCTACCTTCTGGGTACCGAGCTCGAGCATGCCCAGGACGTGCTCTCCGACCTCATGGGAGTCGTGGTCTCGAACCTCCAGCCTCCGCTTCATGTGAGCAAGCTCGAAGGCGACGCCATCTTCTCGTACGCACTCGACGGTGCCTGCGGGGCCTCGACGCTCCTCGACACCATCGAGCGGTCGTACTTCGGGTTCCGGTCCCGCCTGCGTGACATTGCACACGCGACGTCGTGCACCTGCGAGGCCTGCCGGCAGATCCCAACCCTCGACCTCAAGTTCCTCGTCCACCACGGAAGCTTCGTTCGCCGCGACCTCGCTGGGAACGAGGAGTTGACCGGCCGCGACGTGATCGTCCTCCACCGTCTCGCTAAGAACTCGGCGGCGGACGTGCTCGGGACGAAGGGCTACGTCCTGCTCACGGACGTTTGCGTCGAGGCGCTCGGGCTCGATCCGGTGGCTCTCGGGATGCGCGCGCACGTCGAGCGCTACGACGACGTCGGCGAGGTCGCCTGCTGCCTCGAGGACCTCGGGGAGCGCTGGCGTGTCGAGAGCGAGCGACAGCGCGTCTACGTGGCCGACGGGAATGCCAGCTTCGAGCGGCTGTTGACAGTGCCGGTCGGACGCCTGGTCGCATGGGAGTGGATGACGAACCCCGAGCTCCGATCGCTCTGGCAATCAGACGGAGTGCTCCGCATCACTCCCGGAGGACGGGAAGGCGCGGGAGTGACGAACCACTGCATGCACGGTGCCGAGGTCGTCGTCGAGCATGTCGAGGACTGGCGCCCGTTCGACTACTTCACGAAGAGCTATGAGTTCCCGGGAGTCGGCCGGATGCACTGGACGAGCGAGCTCGAGGAACGCGCCGGACAGACGACGATCGCACTCCGCGGCGAGCCGCTCACCGGTGATCGGCTCGAGGTCTGGAAGCACATGGAGGACGATGTGCTCTCCGGCGTAGAGCACTCCACCGCCGCGCTTCTCGAGCACCTGACCCGAATCGCGAAGGAGTAGCCGCGCGTCCGCACGGGGTCGCGGGGACGCGTGTGCTATAAACACAACTCTTCAGTTGTGCGGTTGTGAAAGAAAGGAAGCGATCTCCAGCATGAGCCTCGTTCACCCACTTCCTCCGCCCCTCGTCGACCACATCGCCCACCGCTTCCGCGTCCTGGGCGAGCCGATGCGCATCCGCCTCCTCGACCGGCTCCGTGACGGCGAGGCGAGCGTCCAGGACCTCACCGACGCCCTCGGAACGACACAGCAGAACGTCTCGAAGCACCTCGGCATGCTCTACGCCGCCGGCCTCGTGTCGCGGCGTCGGGACGGCACCCGCGTTCTCTACGCAGTCGCGGACGACTCCGTTTTCGAACTGTGTGAGACGGTCTGCGGCGGGCTCCGGCGCCAGGTCACGGAGCTCGACGTGCTCCTGGCGGGAGCTTCCCGATGACGCCGACGGTGGGGCCGCTCGGGCGGCTCGGCGCCTGGATGGCGTCGCACGTGCGCCTCGTGGTCATCGGCTGGGTGGTGATCGCGATCGGGTTCGGCATCTTCGCGCCCCGCGCTGAGCATGCTCTATCCGGTGCCGGCTGGGAAGCCGGCGGTTCGGAGTCCGTCGGGGCGCGCGAGCAGATCGAGCAGTCGTTCGGCGGACAGGGCGCCTACGCGCTCATGGTCGTCGTCCACGGAGACGGCGATCTCGGCTCCGCCCTGGATCGCGTCGAGAGCATCCTCGCCGCCGACTCCCGCATCGCGTCCGTGTCCGAGCCGCAGATCTCCGAGGACCGCCGCACCGCGATCGTCCAGGGAGGTGCGGCGACCAGTCCGACCGAGATGGTGAAGGCCGCCGACGACCTGAAGGACGACCTCGCCCAGGCAGGAGACGACCAGGTGACGGTGAGCTTGACGGGCGCGCCCGGGATGTGGTCCGACTTCAACGAGGCGAACAAGTCGGCGATGCTGAAGTCGGAGCTCATCTCCTGGCCGGTGACGCTCGCGATCCTCGTGCTCGCCTTCGGCTCGCTCGTCGCTGCGGGGCTTCCGCTGCTCCTGACGATTCTCGGCCTCATGGCCTCGGCGGGCAGCCTCTTCCTGGTCTCGCAGCTGTTCGACGTCTCGATCTGGGCGATGAACTTCGCTCTCATGTTTGCCCTCGCCCTGGGGATCGACTACGCCCTGTTCATCGTCGCACGCTTTCGCGGCGCCCACTTCGGCTCCGCCCGGGACACGCGCGAGGCGGTCGCCGTGACCATGGATACCGCGGGCAAGGCGGTGCTCTTCTCCGGCGTCACCGTGCTCATCTCGCTCTCGGCGGTCATGCTCGTCCCGAGCCCCGCGTTCCGCTCGATGGCGCTCGGGATCATGCTCTCGGTAGCGTTCGTGCTCCTCGCTGCGCTGACGCTGCTTCCGGCCGTGCTCGCGTGGCTCGGCGACCGCGTCGACCGGCTGGCGCTCCCGTGGGTACACGCCGGCGAGCACCGGTCGCCTGCGTTCGAGCGCTGGGCCGAGCGGCTGTGGAGACGGCCCTGGGCGTTCGGTCTCGCGGCGCTCGCGATCCTCGTCGTCCTCGCCCTTCCGGTACTCGGGCTCGAGACCGGGATGCCGTCGATCAAGGTCGTGCCCGAGGACGACGGCTCACGCGTCGGATACACGCAGGTGCAGGAGGCGTTCGGGCCGGGGGCGCCCGGGGCGCTCCAGGTCGTCGTGCCCGGAATGCAAGGCGAGGAGACGTTCCAGGTCCTCCGCACCGATCCGGGCATCGCGAACGTCGCTCCAGGTGTGACCTCGAAAACCGGTGAGACGGCGCTCTTCCTGGCGACGCCGACGGTCGATCCGTCCGATCCCGAGCTCGGAGCCACCGTCGAGCGGCTGCGCACGACCCTCCCCGCCGAGGCGCTCGTGGGCGGCGCGGCAGCCGAGAACCATGACCTCGAGGAGGCGCTCGCAAGCCGCACGCTGCTCGTCTTCGGCGTGGTGCTCCTGCTCGGCTTCCTGCTCCTGCTCGTCGCGCTCCAGGCGCCGGTAATCGCGGCGGTCGGGGTCGTCACGAACCTGCTGGCCACCGCCGCCGCGTTCGGCGTCGCGAAGCTCATCTTCCAGGATGGGCGGCTCGAGTCGGCGCTCGGCTTCGAGTCGCAGGGCTTTCTCAACGCGTGGGGCCCGGTGTTCTTCTTCGCGATGATCTTCGCGATCGCCATGGACTACACGGTGTTCCTGCTCGCCTCCGCGAAGGAGCACTACGACCGCTCGGGCGACCCGAGGGAGGCGATGATCGGCGGCGTCGCCCACTCCGGCCGGACGATCTTCGCGGCCGCGGGCGTGATGATTGCCGTGTTCTTCACCTTCGCGCTTTCGGGCCCGCTGCCGCCGAAGGAGATGGGCGTCATTCTGAGCGTCGCCGTCCTCCTGGACGCGATGCTCATCCGGCTCGTCCTCATGCCGGTCCTCCTGCGGCTGCTCGGCCGTCACGCATGGGTCCAGCCGCGCTGGCTCGACCGCATCCTGCCGGACGTCCGCTTCGGCCACTCCTGAGCCGGGAGGAAGCGGCAGACTAGGCGCGACATGGCCAGAACCCTGATCCTCGGCGCAGGCTTCGGCGGTATCGCGGCCGCCGTCGAGCTCGAGCGCCTTCTCGGAGACGAGCACGAGGTCGTTCTCGTCGATCGCAACGAGCACTTCTCGATGGGCCTGCGCAAGCTCTGGGAGCTCGTCGGTCACGCCACCATCGCCGACGGGAGCCGCTCACGGGACACGCTCCGCGAGCGCGGCATTCGGGTCGTCCGCGACGAGATCGGCGCGATCGATCCCGGCGCCCGCGCCGCGACCGTCGGCGGCGAGACGATCGAGGCCGACCACCTCCTCGTTGCGCTCGGCGCCGTCTCGCGGCCGGACCTCGTCGAGGGGCTCGCAGAGCACGGGCACGACGTGTGGAGCACTGCAGGCGTTCCGGGCGCCGCCCGAGCGCTCGCAGACTTCGAAAACGGTCGCATCCTCGTCCTCATCGCGGGTGCTCCGTACCCGTGCCCGCCCGCCCCGTTCGAGTGCGTCATGCACGTCGACGAGCACCTTCGCGCCCGCGGCATCCGCGGCCGGGCAGAGCTGTTCGTCGCGACCGTCCAGCCGATGTTGATGCCCAATGCCGGCGCAGAGGGCTCCGCGTGGATGGCCGAGCAGCTCACGGCTCGCGACATCGGGTTCCATGTCGGGAGCAAGCTCGAACGTGTCGGCCCGGGCGTCGTGGCGCTGGCCGACTCGGAGCTGGGCTTCGACCTCCTCCTCGCGGTTCCCCCACACCGTGCCCCGGAGGTCGTTCGACAGAGTGGGCTCACCGCTGAGAGCGGCTGGATCGCAGTCGATCCGGGGGCGTTCACAACCGAGCACGCGGGCGTGTTCGCAATCGGCGACGTGACACAGATTCGTCTCGCGAACGGCCTGCCACTCCCGAAGGCCGGCGTCATCGCCGAGCTCGAGGGGATGCGCGTCGCCGCAGCGATCGCCGCCCAACTGCGCGGCGGCCCCGAGCCGCCCGCCTTCGACGGTAGCGCGGCGTGCTACATCGAGATGGGGCCGAGCTCCGCCGCCCGTGTCGACGCCGAGTTCTACGCGACCCCGGCGCCCCTCGTCTCGATCGTCGAGCCGGACGCGGCGAACGCCGCGGAGAAGCGACGGTTCGAGACCGAGCGGCTCGAGCGCTGGTTCGGCGGGTAGCCGACTCCTCGCGGCTCGCGCTCGTCGCCGCTCTCAGTCCTCGCCGACGACCGCGACGACCTCGAGCTCAGTCGGGGCGAACTTGTCGATGTGCTTCTGCACGCGCGACATCCTCGGCTTGAACTCGGGCGAGCCCTTCCAGGCACGTACCGATTCGAGGTCCCGCCAGGCCATGAAGCTCACGAACCGCTCCGGGTCGCGCAGATCGCGTGCGAGCGCCCCGCGACCAGCTCCCGGCAGCCCGCTCGCCCAACCCGCGAACTCCTTCCACGCCTCGAGGAACGCATCCTCCTCACCGGGGAAGGGCTTCCACGATCCGGTCGTATAGACCTCGGTCATCTCCGGCTCCTTGTCCCTCCGGGCCGCCGGCGAACGCCGGCTGGCCCGGGGTCGTTGCTGCCCGAAGTCTGGCAGAGCCGGCGAGCGGTCTCGTTGCCGCTCGCTGCCTACCGTGCGAGCGGGCCCTTGAGGAGCTTCACGCCTCCTGCCTTGACGACGAGGCTCTTGCTGACCTGGGTCTTGGCGGCAACGCCCGTGATCTGCGCCTTCGCGGCGAGGCTCGAGACCTGGGTGGTCGCGGCGAGACCTGAGACCTGAGCCTTCGCGGAGAGGCTCGAGACTTGCGGATTCGCCGCGAGACCGGCCGGAGCCATCATCGCGCCGGCAACAACAGCGATTGCGAACGCTCCGCGCATACCGTGCGCCTCGACGTCGGGATCGTCGAACAGGCCGGCGGCTGCGTCTCCGTCGAGCGCCAACACGACCTCGTCCCCGGTCGAGCGCCGGAGCATCTCCGCGAGATCGCCGGACACCATGTCGATCGTCAGCAGCCTGGCCTGCTCATCCTCCTCGCGTTCGAGCTCGAACCAGAGCTGGGCGGAGTCGTCGCCGTGCAGCGCCGCCGCGATCTGACTGCGCGGAAGCACCGCCGTGATCGACCTGCCCCCTTCGAGCGTCGCGTAGTCGACGAGACTGGCAGTTGTCGTTACTTCCTGCATGGCTACTCCTCTTCCTCGACTCGCTTCCGGGCGGACAAAGCACCCGCCGCTGTCTCCCTACAAGACCCGGAGCTCGACCCCGATCTTCCCACCGGTAACGCGCTAACGCAACGACTGTTACGAATCGACGATCTCGAGCTGGGCGAGGCAGAGGCGCCGAGCGGACTCGAACCGCTGTACGAGGCTTTGCAGGCCTCTGCCTAACCTCTCGGCCACGGCGCCGCGCGGGTCATCGTAGCCGTCCTCTTCGCTGGCTACGGTTGACGCGTGACGGCCGAGCCCCGACAGGAGACGTCCGAGCCTTGCCTCCGCTGCGGCGCGGCCATGGAGTGGCGGCACGGGACATGGCAGTGCGCACGGTGTCGATTCAAGCTCGGATGCTGTGAAGGAGAGCCGCAGGACTGTAGACCCGAACGCGCGTAACCTCGCGTCGTGACGGAGAGGTACTCGGAAACCGCGCTCCACTTCGAGGCGCCCCGGCTGCCTTCCGCTCGCGCTCGCCGACCTCGGCTGCGGTGACGGAACCTGATTCTCTGCCCTCGCGCGGGCAGAATTCATCAGCGACACGCGACCTGTCTATGCCGTCGATCTCGAGCCCGCTCGGGCCGAGATCAGCAGGGTGCTTCGCGGAGCGAATCCGTATCGCGCCGACGCCGCTATCAGTGTGCACCCGGATGGCTCGACGCCATCCACGCGTGATGTTGGTACGAGTCGCGAGGAAGTGATGACTGTGCCCACCGAGACCATTGCACGGAACGAGCGGCTCGCCCCCGAGGCGCTGCCGCAGATCGTTCGCGCCCGCGACGAGGAGTTGCTCCGGGAGCTCGCTCTGAAGCACCTCGAGCATGTCCGGAAGCTCAAGCTCTACGCGTCCGCGTACGTGCTCGGCCTCATCGTCCTCACACCCGTATGGATCGTCGTCGAGTACATCGGCGCAGACGGATGGCCGCAGCGGCTCAGCGACCAGGGCAACCCCGGCGACTGGGATCCGTGGATCCTCTGGGTCGCGCTCGTCGGCGGCTTCCTCGTCGGCGTCGCCGCGCTCAGGGCCCACTTCGGCCGACCGGCCACGGAGGCCGACATCGAGCGCGAGGTCGAGCGGATCACCTCGAGCCGCTGACGCCGCGCTGACGCGACGGGAAGGAGATCGCCGTACGGGTCCGCGTCGCGTTCGCCGTCGCTCGTGCGGTTGCTTCTAGCGATGCAGGAGTCTCTTGTAGAACGGTGCCCTAGACAGCCGGCGGCCCAGCAGGCGACGGAAGAAGTCGCGGACAGCGCGGAACGGCTTCGAGGGCGTCGTCGAAAGCCCCATATCTCACCTCCTTTGTGCGACTCATTACCGCGAAAGCCGCGTTCGAGCATCGGGTTCGGCACGGACGAGCACTCCGTGGAAAGCACGCAGTTCGTCGCTCCGAGACGTTGAGCGCGTCCGCGCTTTCACGGAAGGCGCCGAGCTCGCGGCCGAGGCGCGCTCGGCCCACCTCGTAGGGTAGAACCACCCCGGCACGGTGCCACACGCAGCCCTTATCTCGAGAATGCGCAGCTCCCGACCGGGCGTCCGCTTTCTGATCTACGGCCTGGCCGGCTGGGCGGTCGACTCCGTCTTCGTCTGCGTTCACACGGGGCGGCGCCGCCCGAGCAGCCTCCTGAACGTGCCGGTCTACGGGCTCGCGCAACCGCTCTTCGAGCCCGTGCATGACCGAATTCGGCAGCGTCCCCTCGCGCTCCGTGCCGCGCTCTACGGCGCCGGCATCCTCGGTGTCGAGTACACGAGCGGCCGCCTTCTCCGCCGGTTCGTCGGCAACGTCCCGTGGGACTACGGCCGCGCCCGCTTTGGCATCGACGGGCTCGTCCGGCTCGACTACCTCCCGCTCTGGGCCGCGTACGGGCTCGGCCTCGAACGTCTGCACGACCTCCTATCAGGCGAGATCGCGGGGGCTATACAGCGGAATGGCCGCGATGAGGCGGAACTCTCCGAGGAGCGGGCTTGAGAGCGTAGGCGATCAGCGCCCCGAGGCCGACGCCGCCGAGCACGGTCGCGATCCCGAGCGCGTCGGAGGTCTGCCTCGAGACGAGGCCCAGGGCTTCGAGCACCGCCAGCGCCACGGCCCCGACCACCACCGCCAC
>DATDOS010000129.1:0-5995 GCA_035293125.1 Gaiellaceae bacterium
GTGTGCTCTTTCTCGATCCCCTCGGCGATCACGAGCTGGCCCATCTCCAGCGCGAACGTGACGAGAGCCCTCGTGAGCGCCCGCGCCCCTTTGTCCGTC
Organism: Gaiellaceae bacterium; assembly: GCA_035293125.1. Taxonomy (GTDB): domain Bacteria; phylum Actinomycetota; class Thermoleophilia; order Gaiellales; family Gaiellaceae; genus GMQP-bins7. The sequence goes on from DATDOS010000129.1 coordinate 100, forward strand.
CCGGTCGCGCGAATCACGAAGCCGTCGACCTTGATCATGTCCGGAGCAAGCCGAAGCACGTGCCGGAGGCTGGCGAAGCCGGCGCCGGCGTCGTCGATGGCAAGGCGCACGCTGCGGGAGCGGAGCTCCCGCAGCGACTGTGCGAGTGCGTCGTAGTCCTCGATCGGGGCGTGCTCTGTCACCTCGATCACCAGCCGCTCCGGTGGAGCGTCGTCGAGCTCTTGCCTGACCACCGGCGCGAGAAGCGCGGTCGGGCTCAGGTTCACCGACAGGAAAGCCGCGGACGGGAGCGACTCGAAGTGGATCAGTGCCGAGCGGAGCGCCGCCAGCTCCAGCTCCGTGCGCAGTCCGACCGACGACGCCTCGGCGAACCAGGCCTCCGGGCCGCGCTCGGGCGTGGTCGTGAACCGTGCCAGGGCCTCGAAGCCGATCGGCTCGCCGCTCTCGAGCTCGACGATCGGCTGGAAGACAGCCCTTACCGCCCCGCCCGTGATCGTCTCCTGCACGCGTTCGACCCGCTCCCGCCGGATCTGCTCGAGCGACGATTGTTCTTCGAGGTGCCCTGCGAGCTCGTGCACGACCTCGGACGCAACCTCGGGCGACAGCACCGACTCGCCGCGAAGAGAGCGGGCGATCGTGTCGCAGATCTCGTTCGCGCTGGCGCCCTTCACGAGATAGCCGACCGCACCCGCCCGAAGCATCCCGAACACGCTGCCGCGGTCGTCGTAGGCCGAGATGGCGACCATGCGGGTCTGCGGCGAGCACCGTGCGATCTCGCGTACGGCCCGCTGGCCGCCGCCCTCCGGCATCTTCACGTCGATCAGGGCGACGTCCGGGCGATGCAGCCGGGCGAGCTCGATCACTCCGTCCACGTCGCCGGCCGCTCCGACGAGCTCGAGCCAGGGCTCGCTCTCGATCACCGCCCCGAGAGCCTGGAGGACGTCGGCGTCGTCGTCTGCGAGCAAGACTCGTGTTGCCATCAGCCGTCCGTCGCCACGGGAAGCTCGAACTCGACCGCCGTGCCGGAGCCCGGAGCGCTCTCGATCGTCCACCAGCCGCCCGCGATCTCGGCCCGCTCGCGCATCGCGGTCATTCCGAGGTGGCCGATCGTGTCACCCGTGAGGCGCTCCTCCGTCGAGAAGCCCTTCCCGTCGTCCGCGATGCGCGCGCGAAGCCCGTCGCCCGTCGCATGGACAGTCACGTCGACCGCGGTTGCGTCCGCGTGCTTGACGACGTTCGTGAGCGCCTCCTGCAAGATCCTGTAGGCGATCACCCTCGTCTCGGGGTCGGGCTCGGAAGCCACGTCCGCTTCGAGCGTGAACTCGATGCCGCGCTCCGCGTTCATCGTCTCGAGGTACTGCCGGAGCGCCCCCACGAGCCCGTCGCGGTCGAGCGCCGGTGGCCGCAGCTCGAACATCAGCCGGCGAAGACGGCCTATCGAGGAGCGAGCTGTCTCGGTGATCTCGGTCACCGCTGCACGCAACTCGCTGTCGTCGATCTGTCTCTGCAACAGATCGAGCCGCAGAGCCAGCGCGGTGATCACCTGGACGGAGTCGTCGTGGATGTCGCTGGCGATCCGACTCCGCTCCTCTTCCTGCGCCCGCACCAGCCGCTTGAGCAGCTGCCGGCGGTGCTCGTCGCTCCGTTGGAGCAGCTCGAAGCTCCGCCGCAGCTCTTCCACGGCGCGCTTCTGCTCGGTGATGTCGACCGCGACGGCCATCTCCCCGCGCACGGCTCCCGTCGCGTCGTGGAGCGGCGCGAGCGAGAGGCTGACCTCGATCAGCGCGCCGTCCCTGCGGACGCGCGTCACCTCGGCGCCGGCCACCACCTGCCCCGAGCGCACGCGCTCGCGAAACTCAGCGTTCGTTTCCGTGCCGTCGATCGGAACGTGCGGGAACGCTCTGCCGAGCAGCTCGTCCGCCGTCCAGCCGTACAGGCGCTCGGCGGCAGGGTTCCACATCGTCACGCGCCCCTCGAGATCTCGGCTCGCGATGGCGATCGGCGAGGCCTCGACGAGGGTGAGGAGCGCCTCGTTCGTCTCGCGCAGGGCCTCCTCCGCGCGCTTGCGCTCGGTAATGTCGACCCAGACCCCCGCCAGGCGGTCGGGCGAGGAAGCCGTGGCCTGGACCAGCACCGCGTGGGCTCCGACCCAGCGGATCGTGCCGCCGTCGGTGACCACGCGGAACTCGAGGTGGGCGCCTTCGCCCGCCACGGTGCGCTCGAGAGCCGCCGCCGCGGTCTCGTGGTCTTCCGGGTGCACACGCTCGAGAAGGTCGGTCCAGCTCTTCGAGCCCTCCCGCGCCGAGGGCCCGAAGAGCCACTCGAGAGCGTCCCCCGTCCACTCGAGCGTGCCCGTGGCAAGGTCCACCTCGACGACGGCCATGGCGCCGGCCGCGAGCACGAGCCGCAGGCGCTCGTCGGCTTCTCGGATCGCCTCAGCCGCCCGCTGCCGCTCGGTGACGTCGCGTGCGATGCCCTCGTACGCCACGACCCGGCCGTCGTCGAAGACCGGCACGCTGTGCGTCTCGACCCAGATGACGTGCCCCTCCCTGTGCAACCAGCGCCTGACGAGCGTCGTCGGCTCCGTCGACCGAGTGGTCTCTTCCAGCAGGGGCAGGTCGTCGGGGTGGATGATCTTCCGGGCGAGCTCCGGGTCGGCGGCGAAGTCCTCGAGCGTGTACCCCGACATCGAGGCCGAGGCCGGGCTGAGGTACTCGACGGCGGGCTCGGGCTCGAGCCGGTAGCGGTAGATGACGTCGGGCGCGTTCTCCGCCAGCCTGCGAAACCGCTCCTCGCTCTCGCGCAGCGCCCGCTCGGCCTCGCGCTGTCCGCGCCGAGTGTCGCGGTCGTCCAGCTCCCGCTCGATCGTGGGCCCGAGCTCGGAGAGGTTCGACTTGAGGACGACGCTCCTCACGCCCGCCTTCAGCGCCGCCACCGTCGCCTCCTCGCCGATCGTCCCGGAGACGATCAGGAAGGGCGTGTCGTCCCCGAGCTCGTGCGCGAGCTCGAGTGCCTCCATCGTGTCGAAATCGGGCAGCCGGTAGTCGCTGACGATCACGTCCCACGACCGGCGCTCGAGGGCGACGCGCATCGCCTCGGCGCTGTCCACGCGCTCGAGCTCGAGCTCGAAGCCGTTGGCCCGCAGGGCGAGCTCGACGAACTCGGCATCGAGCGGTGAGTCCTCGACGAGAAGGACGCTCAGCGGATCGGCTTCAGGCATCTCCGCCTTCTCGGCGCGGCGGGGGCTCGTTCAGCAGGCCCCAGTAGAAGCCGAGCATGCTCGTCGTCTCGACGAAGGCCTCGAAGTCGATCGGCTTGACGATGTAGCTGTTGATGCCCAGCGCGTAGCTCTCGCTGATGTCCGGCTCCTCCCGCGACGAGGTGAGGACGACGACGGGCTGCGTCCGGAGGACGGGGTCGGCGCGGATCGTCCTCAGGACCTCGAGGCCGTCCACCTTCGGCAGCTTCAGGTCGAGCAGGACGACCCTCGGCGAGCCATTGCCGCGGTTCGTGTACTCGCCTCGGCAGAGAAGGTAGTCGAGCGCCTCCTGCCCGTCCCGGACGACCTGGACGCGGTTCGCCAGGTTGTTTCTCTCGAATGCGCTGAGCGTCAGCTCGACGTCGTTCGGGTCGTCCTCGGCGAGCAATATCTCGACCAGCTGCGATCTCATGCCTCGCTCCTCTCGGCTAGCGTGAAGTAGAAGGTCGCTCCTTCCCCGGGCGCGCCCTCGGCCCAGATCCGCCCGCTGTGGAGGCGGACGATGCGGGCGGCGAGGGCGAGCCCGATGCCCGAGCCTTCGTAGTCGTCGACACGGTGGAGCCGCTGGAAGGCCCGGAAGAGCGAGTTCACGTGTCGCATGTCGAAGCCGGCGCCGTTGTCACGCACGTAGACCACCTGGGTGCCGGCCTCCTCGTAGGAGCCGACCTCGATCAGCGCCGGGTCGCGGTGGCGCGTGAACTTGAGCGCGTTCGAGAGCAGGTTGGCAAGCACCTGCTTGAGCAGGAGCCTGTCGGCGGGCACGGTCGGCAGGTCGCCGATCGAGATCTCGACCGCGCGCCCGTCCTGCTCGGCCCGCAGCTCGCCGAGCACCTCGCGGACGAGCTCTCCGAGCTCGACGGGTTTTCGGGAGACGCTGTGCCGACCCAGCCGCGCGACTTTGAGTAGGGCGTCGATCAGAGTGCCCATCTCCTGCGCGCTCCTCCGGACGAGCCCGAGGTGGCGCTGTGACGCAGGCGGGAGTGTCGAGCCCACCTCCTGCTCGAGGATGCGGGCGAACCCGTCGATCGCCCGCAGGGGCGCGCGCAGGTCGTGCGAGACCGAGTAGCTGAAGGTCTCGAGCTCGCGGTTCGCCTCCTCGAGCTCCGCAGTGCGGTCGCGGACGCGCTGCTCGAGCTGCTCGGTCATCGCCCGGATCTCGGCCTCGGCCTGCGCCTGCGCGGTGATGTCGCGCACCATGGCCATCACGAGCATCTCTCCGTTCGTCTCGGTCGGACTGAGGCTGATGTCGACGGGGATCTCGCTCCCGTCCTTGCGCAGAGCGACGAGCCCGCGCGCAGCGCCCATCGGCCGCGGACGAGAATCGCGGAGGTAGCGAGACATGCGTCCAGCGTGCACCGCGCGCGCGCGCTCGGGGATGAGGATGTCCAGCGGCCGGTCGAGCAGCTCGTCCGGCCGGTACCCGAGCACGGCCCCGGTCTGGCTGTTCGCGAACCTGATCCGGTCGTCGCTCCCGATCACGAGCACGGCGTCGGGCACGGACTCGAAGAGCGCGCGGAAGCGGCTCTCGCTGGCGCGCAGCCCCTCCTCGGCCAGCTTGCGCTCCGTCACGTCGCGGATCGAGGCCACGACGAGCAGCCGGTCGTCCAGCTCGACCGACGCGAGGCTGACGTCCACCGGGAACTCCGTGCCGTCCTTGCGTCGCGCGCTGAGCCCGAGTCCGGCGCCCATGGGACTGGCCCGTGGGCTTGCTCTGTAGCCGGCGCAGAGCCCGCTGTGCTTGGCCTGCGCCCACTCGGGAATGAGCGCCTCGACCGGCCGGCCGATCAGCTCCGCCCGCCTGTAGCCGAACTGGCTCTCCGTCTGCCGGTTGACGAGCTCGATGCGCCCCTGGGGGCCGGCGATGACGATCCCGTCCGGCGCCGACTCCAGCAGCCCGCGGAACTTCAGGTACTCGCGCTGGCGCTCGGACTCGTATCTCGTCAGCACGCCCCCGAGGGCAACGATCCCGGTGCCCGTGGCGACCACAAGGGAGATGGCGAGTAGTGCGTGGCCGAGCTCGTGGCTGAAGATGTCTTGTTCGACGGTTTTCTGTGTCAGCCAGCCGCTGACGATCGGAACTGCGATCACGAAGGGGAGGGCCCCCCGCACCACGATGCCGCCCGCTCCGTCGCTCGTGACGACCGCCATCACTCCGCGGTCCGGGCGGGCGCCGAGCACGGCGGCCGCGAGGAGCAGGAAGGCGACGACCGAGTGCTCCGCCATCGGCACGTCCGAGATGCCGGCCTCCAACGGATGTGCGCCGTAGAGGTGCCCGGCGAGCGCGAACAGGGCATTCGAGCCCATCGCCACGGCGAGCACCTCGGCCGGGCGGACGCGCCGGGCGATCTCGACGTCGAGCAGGAGCAGCGCGAGGCCGGCGAGGACGAGGCCGATGGTCGAGGCCACTCCCATTCGTCCCGGCAAGTCCCCGACATCCGTCTGCGGGTCGTCGAAGAGCAGCTCGTCGATACCGAGGTTCCAGCCGAAGAGGTACTCGCCGAGAGTGAGTGCGCCGATGAGCGCGACGACGGCGGCCAGGGCGCGTCCGGCCCGCCGTCTCCCCGGCGGCGCGTCCTCGGCCCGAAGCAGCGCCACCGAGACTCCGGCGAGGACGAAGGCGAGCGCCGCGTTCGGCTT
>DATDOS010000130.1:0-28536 GCA_035293125.1 Gaiellaceae bacterium
CACCACCACCTCCCCGACGCACGCATTCCCAGACTGCGCCGAACAAGAGCCCGCCGCTACCCACCCCTCTTACGACCTCAGAATCCGACAGCGCCAAATTACGAGCACGCGTCAGAGAAACGGTGGATCGAGGCTTAGGTCACGGCGTGCCACAGAGCGCCTGTCGTCCGCGCTGCTCAACCGTGACGACCCCCTCCTGTTAGCCTCGCTCGTCGTGGGCCGAGGAGCGACGAGAGCGTGGGAGCAGCGCTTTCGCGCACCGGTCTCGTTCTTCCCCGACTGGTCTCCGCACGCGCCCGACCGGATCGTCTATGCCTCCACGGAGTCAGCGGTCTGGCAGGTCCACGCGTGGGACGTCTCCGCGGAGACCCGCCGCCGCGTCACCGACCACCCGGTGGGCGTGATCGAGGGCGCTCCGACGCTCGACGGTGAGGGGATACTGTGGTTCCAGGACGAGACCGGCTCGGAGTCGGGCCAGTGGCTCGTGCAGCCCTTCACCGGTGGTGACGCCCGACCCTTCCTGAAGGGCGTTCCGAGCGGCTGGAACGAAGGGCTCGCGCAGGCCCCGGGGATCGTCTCCGGGGGCGTCAGCGGCAGCGACGGGTTCGGCGTGTACGTCTCGCTCGACGGTGCGCCCGCGACACAGGTGTACCGGTCGACGGAGTCCGTGCGGATCGGCAGCGTCGACCGAGGAGGATTCCTCCGCGGCGGGTTGTCGGCGGACGGGTCGCTCTTGTGTCTCGAGCACGCCGAGCACGGCGACCTGATCCATACGGCGCTGCGCGTGATCGATCCGCGGACCGGCGCCTCGATCAGCGATGAGCTCGATCACGGGATGTCACTCACGGCGAAGTGCTGGTCACCCGTTCCAGGCGACCAGCGGCTCGCGATCGGCCACGAGCGCGAGGGCGACGAGCGGCCGGCGATCTGGGATCTCGCGAGCGGTGAGCGCCACGACCTCGTTCTGGATCTCAGGGGAGATGTGCGCGTCGAGGACTGGTGGCCCGACGGCACCGCCCTGCTCCTCGTCAACCGGTTCGAGGGCCGCGATCGCCTTCTGCGATACGACATCGGGACCGGTGGGCTGAGCGGTCTCTTCGCCGAGCCGGGGATCGTCATGAGCGCTCACGTCCGACCGGACGGCCGGGTTTGGCTCCTTCACGAGCAGGGCCATCGCCAGCGGCTGATTCTCGACGACGCCGGCGTCGAGGTGCTGCGGCTGGACGGGGAGCGAGCGCCGGCGGCGCGTCCCTACGGGTCATGGCACTTCACGAATCCCCGCGGGCAGCGCGTTCATGGCTTCTTCGCGACTCCGGACGATACGGACGGGCCGTTTCCGGTGATCATGCTCGTACACGGCGGCCCGACCTGGCTCGACACGGACCGGTGGCAGCCGGAAGTGCAGGCGTACGTCGACGCCGGCTTCGCCGTCGGGATGGTCAACTACCGCGGCTCCACCGGCTACGGCCGCGACTGGCGCGATGCGCTCATCGGCGACATCGGAGGGCCCGAGCTCGAGGACGTGAATGCAGGGCTTCGTGACCTCGTCGAGCGCGGGATCGCCGATCCCGACCGGGCCGTGATCGCCGGCCACTCGTGGGGAGGGTTCGTGACGCTGCTCGAGCTCGGCAAGCACGCGGACCTCTGGCGCTGCGGCGTGGCCGGGGTCCCGGTCGGCGACTACGAAGCCGGCTACGAGGATCTCTCCCCCCTTCTCAAGGCCTACGACCGGGCGCTGCTCGGCGGCGAGCCGAAGGATGTGCCCGAGCTCATGCTCGATCGCAACCCCATCAACTTCGCCGATAGCGTCCGCGCGCCTGTGCTCTTCCTCATCGGGGAGAACGACAGCCGCTGCCCGTTCCGCCAGGCCATGCTCTACGTCGAGAAGCTGCAGGCGCGCGGGCACCCGCACGAGGTCTACATCTTCCCGACCGGGCACAGCTCCTTCGACGTCGACGAGCGAGTTCGGCAGGTTGCGACGATCCTCGACTTCCTCGCCCGCCACGTGCCCGGGGTGGGGATCGACACCACCTGAAGGTCGAGCCTCCCAGGCCTCACGCAGACGGGATCGCGACGACGCCGGGGAGGTCCTTCCCTTCGAGCAGCTCGAGCGAGGCTCCGCCGCCGGTCGAGATCCAGGACACGCGCTCCGCGAGGCCGAGCTCCTGGATCGCCCGCACGGAGTCACCGCCGCCGACGACCGTGTAGCCGTCCACGGCAGCCACCGCCTCGGCGACGTCCTTCGTCCCCTGTGCGAACCGCGGCCACTCGAAGACACCCATGGGGCCGTTCCAGAACACCGTTCGGGCCGCGAGGATCTCCGCTGCAAACCGCTCGCGCGTCTCGGGCCCGATGTCGAGCCCGAGCCAGCCTTCGGGCAGGTCGTCGTACGGTGTGACGCGGCTCTCGGCGTCCCGCTCGAACGCGACCGCCGCGACGACGTCGGACGGGAGCTCGGCCTCGTACGGAAGCGGGCTCTCGTCCCGAAGCTCCTCCGCCATCTTTCCACCCACGAGCACGGTGTCCGCGCGTTGACCGAGGTTCACGAGCACGCCGAGCTTGTCCTCGACCTTGGCGCCCCCCGCTACGAGGACGAACGGTCGCTCGACCTCGCCGAGCAGCCGTCCGAGCATCTCGAGCTCCTTCTCGAGCAAGAGGCCCGCGTAGGCCGGGAGCCACCGGGCGACCCCCTCGGTCGAAGCGTGCGCTCGATGCGCAGAGCCGAAGGCGTCGTTCACGAAGAGATCCATGCCGTCCGCAAGACGTCTTGCCGTCTCGGGGTCGTTCCTCGTCTCCCCCGCATCGAAGCGCGTGTTCTCGAGCACGCGAACTCGCTCGTCCGGGAGGAGCTCACGAACACGCTCTGCAGCCGGCGCCATCGCAAAGGCGGGATCCGGGCCCTTCGGGCGGCCGAGGTGAGAGCACACGGCGACGCTCGTCGCGCCGTTGTCGAGGAGGTAGCGGAGCGTGGGCAGCGACGCGCGGATGCGCGTGTCGTCGGCGACCCGCCCGTCCTCGAGCGGAACGTTGAGGTCGGCCCGGACGAGGACGTTCTTACCCGAGACGTCCGCCTCGCGTACGGAGCGCGGCCGGTGCACGCCTAGCCGAGCAGCTTGCCGATCACGTCGACGAGCCGGCAGCTGTAGCCCCACTCGTTGTCGTACCAGCCGAAGACCTTCGCCGTGCTCCTTTGCACCATCGTCAGCTCGCTGTCGAAGATGCACGAGTACGCGCTGCCGTTGATGTCGGTCGAGACGATCGGGTCCTCCGCGTACTGCAGGATCCCGGCGAGCGCGCCCTCGGACGCCGCGCGATAGGCGTCCTTGACCTCGTCCACCGAGGTCTCGCGCCCGAGACCTACGACGAGGTCGGTGAGCGAGCCCGTCGCGATCGGCGCCCGGACCGCGATGCCGTCGACCTTCCCTTGGAGGTCCGGGAGAACGAGCCCGATCGCCTTGGCGGCGCCCGTCGACGTCGGGATGAGGTTGACGGCTGCGGCACGTGCGCGCCGCAGATCCTTGTGCGGAAAGTCGAGGATCACCTGGTCGTTCGTGTACGCGTGGATCGTCGTCATGAAGCCGGACTCGATCCCGGCGAGCTCGTGGAGCACCTTCGCCAGCGGGGCGACGCAGTTCGTGGTGCAGGAGGCGTTCGAGACGATGTGGTGCGACTCCGGGTCGTACATGTCGTCGTTGACCCCGAGGACGATCGTGATGTCAGGATCCGTCGCGGGGGCCGAGATGACCACCTTCTTCGCACCCGCGTCGAGGTGCTTCTGTGCGCCCGCCCGGTCCGTGAAGAAACCGGTCGACTCGAGCACGACGTCGACGCCGAGCTCGCCCCACGGAAGCGCAGCGGGGTCGCGTTCCGAAATCATGCGCAGCTCCTCACCCGCCGCGCGCAGGACGCCGTCCGCAAGTTCCACTTCACCCTGGAACGGGCCGAGGTTGGAGTCGTAGCGGAGCAGATGCGCCATGGTCTTCGCGTCTCCGAGATCGTTCAGCGCGACCACCTCGATGTCCGCACCGAGCGCGTGTTGCGCCCGGAAGAAGTTCCGCCCGATCCGGCCGAACCCGTTGATGCCGACGCGAATGCCCATGCTCTCGCTCCTCCGTGGTCGTTGCCTGGCGCCCTCGAGCGAGTCTAACGACGGCCCTGCGACCAGGCACTGAGTGCCTTTCCCACCCGTCAGCCGCCGGCGAGCTCCTCGATCTTCCGCAGCCGCCGGTGCAGGGACGCCTTGGTGGCCGGCGGGCTCGTGCGTGCCGCGAGCTCGCGCAGGGAGTCGGCGGGGTGTCGAAGCCGGAGCTCGGCGGCCTCGCGGAGCGCGCTCGGGAGCCTCTCCAGCCGCTTCTCCGCTCGTAGCCGCTCCACCGCCTCGAGCTGGACCTGCGCAGAGCGGCTCGTCCGCACGAGGTTGGCGTGATCCGCGTTTGCGAGACGGTTGGCGCGAGAGCTCGTGGCGGCCACGACTGCGCGCTCTTCCAGACCGAGAACCGTCTCCGCGGCTCCCATCGTCGCGAGCAGCGACTCGATCGCATCCCAGCTCTTGGCGTACGCGGCTGCGTGAGACGAGCGCTCGACCACGTGCAGCGTGACACCCATTTCAGCTGCGACCTCGCGAACGAACGCCGCCGACGCCAACGAGGCCGTCCGGAGCTCGAGGTGAGGGGACCGCATGACCGTGAGCGACCCGCCGCCGAGGAACGCGCCCCGGAGGTACGCGGCTCTGCAACACGCGCGACCGACGACGCGGCGGGGCGGACGCTCGAGTGGTGCGTGTCGTCGGTCGAGCACCCCGGCGGCGCCGAGGACCCGGAGGGCCTGCGTATCGCCGGCGACGTACAGCTGAAAGCGGGTCGCTCGATCGAACGCGCGGCGGTGGTACGTGCGAATCTCGGAGCGGATCCCCTCGTCGCGGAGCAACGCGAACGCCCGGCGGGCCGCTGCGCCGCTCCCGAGGTCGAGATGGAGGGCCCACTCTCCTCGGCCACGCAGGTGAAGGCTGCCCGCCGCGTGGAAGAGCGCGGCAAGCTCCGCCCGACGATCGCACGCCCGTAGCGGAGCGACCTGCGCGAGCTCCTCTCTGACGTCCTCGGAGGTGATCACAGGGCAACACCCTCGAGCGCGAGGAGGCGCCGCTTGACGCCGACGCCCGCGGAGCCGTAGCCCCCGATTCCGTCCGAGCCGACCACGCGATGGCACGGCAAGAGGAACGCGAACGGATTACGAGCGCAGAACGAGCCTGCTGCTCTCGCCGCACCAGGATGTCCCCCCAAGGCCGCGAGCTCTCCGTACGTCACGACCTCGCCTCGAGGGACGCTCCGGAGAGCACCGGCGACCGAGCGCTGGAACGGAGTCGCCCAGGTCAGGTCGAGCTCGACATCGTCGAGCGGTGCGGGGTCGCCTGCCAGGAAGGCGACAAAGCGCTCCACGAGCTCGTTCGGCCGGCTGCCGCTTTGGTCGGCGCGCCGTTGTTGCCGATCCGGCACGAAGCCGTTTCCCACATGCGCAGACTTCGGGAGTACCGTGCCAGTTGGGGGGCCAGGTGCCCCCTTGGGGGGTTTGAGGGGTTTGAGGGGTTTGAGCGTCTTTCCGTCGAGACGCTCGCGAACGCGACGCCCGTCCGAGTCGCCCAGCTCGCGCCCAGGCTCCACGATGCCGTCGAACCTGAAATCGTGCGCGAGGACAACGGCGCCGCTCGTCCAGAGCTCGCCCACACCCCAGCCGGGCACCGTGTAGCGCGTCTGCTCCGCCCGCACCGGATCCGACTCTAGACGGTTGATCGGTACTTGCCGTCGATCAAGGAGACGGCTGAGACCGAGCCTGGGACGCATCGCCGAGCCGCTGGGCTGGCTCCGATCCCGAGAGCTCTAGAATCGTGTCCATGAGCGCACCCGGAATCTTCACACCGCCCCAGCCCGTCAACGAGCCGATCAAGTCCTACGCACCGGGCACGCCCGAGCGAGCCGAGCTCCAGGCCCGCCTCCACGCCATGGAGGGCGAACGCATTCACGTCCCGCTCGTCATCGGAGGCAAGGACATCCACACGGTGGAGACGTTCCAGGCGGTGATGCCGCACCGAAAGAGCCACGTCCTCGCCGATGTCAGCAAGGGCGGGCCTGAGCACGTCCAGCAGGCCATCGACGCCGCGAAAGCTGCCCATGCCGACTGGTCGCGAACACCGTGGCACGCGCGTGCTGCGGTCTTTCTCCGCGCCGCCGAGCTCCTCGCCGGGAGGTGGCGCGCGACGCTCAATGCCGCGACCATGCTCAACCAGTCGAAGACCGTGCACCAGTCGGAGATCGACGCGGTCTGCGAGATGGTCGACTTCTGGCGCTACAACACGGACTTCATCGTCCGCATCTACTCGGAGCAGCCGTACTCGCCCACCGGGACGTGGAATCGCATGGAATACCGACCGCTCGAGGGCTTCGTGTTCGCGGTGAGCCCGTTCAACTTCACGTGCATCGGCGGGAACCTCTCTTCGACTCCCGCCCTCATGGGGAACACGATCCTGTGGAAGCCGGCCTCGACCGCCGCGCTGTCCGCCTACTACCTGATGCGCATCCTCCAGGCGGCCGGGCTGCCGGACGGAGTGATCAACCTCGTCTACGGGTCGGGCGCGGCGATCGGGAATCCCGCTCTCGCAAGCCCCGATCTTGCAGGCATCCACTTCACCGGCTCGACGGAGGTCTTCAACGGCATGTGGGAGACCGTCGGCACGAACATCGGCTCGTACCGGAACTACCCACGCATCGTCGGCGAGACGGGGGGCAAGGACTTCATCCTCGCGCACCCGTCTGCGGAGGCCGAGGCAGTCGCCACGGCAGTCGTGCGAGGCTCCTTCGAGTATCAGGGCCAGAAGTGCTCCGCGGCGTCGCGGCTGTACGTGCCCTCGAACATCTGGCCGGAGGTCAGGGAGCGCCTCGTCGCAGACGTGGCCACGATTCGCATGGGCGACGTCTCCGACTTCGGGAACTTCATGGGCGCCGTGATCGACTCTGGCGCATTCAAGACCCACAGCGACGCGATCGCCGAGGCTCGCTCCGCCGGAGCGGAGATCCTGACCGGAGGTGAGACGGACGACTCGGAGGGGTATTTCGTGCAGCCGACCGTGATCACGACGGAGGACAAAGGCTTCCGACTCCTTCGCGACGAGCTCTTCGGACCGATCGTGACGACCTACGTCTACGACGAGAAGCGCTGGGACGACACGCTCCGACTCGTCGACGAGACCGCTCCGTACGGGCTCACAGGTGCGGTCTTCTCCACCGAACGAGCCGCGATCGAGGAAGCGCAGGACGCGCTCCGCTATGCCGCCGGCAACTTCTACGTCAACGACAAGCCGACGGGTGCCGTCGTCGGGCAGCAGCCGTTCGGCGGCTCGCGCGCGAGCGGCACGAACGACAAAGCGGGATCCATGTGGAACCTCATCCGGTGGGTGACGCCGAGGACGATCAAGGAGACGTTCGTCCCGCCGACCGACTACCGCTACCCGTTCCTCGGTCCCGACGGCGACGGAAAGAGCTGAGGATTCGTAGTGTTACTGCTCGCATCGCGGCCGCACAGGCGGCCGCACTTTAGGGATCTTCGCGTGGCCGGGGTTTGCGCGAGCAAGTCCCGGCCGCTGCGCTAGATGCTGGTCCGCGTCCTCGACGGGATCGACGCCTTCTTCGACCAGCTCGCGTCCGTCGACCCCTTGCCCGTCCTGCTCGCGGTGCTCGCGCAACTCGCGAAGCTCACGTGCACGAGCATGGCCTGGCGGAACGTCCTCGCCGCCGCGTACCCGGATCGAGACGTTCGACGGCTGCCCGTCGTCGGCGCCTACCTGGCAGGGGTGGGCATCAACGCGATCGTCCCGCTTCGGGCGGGAGATGCCGTGCGGATCGTCCTCGCCCACCGGGCAGTCGCCGGGAGCACCTACACGACCGTCGTCTCGAGCACGCTCGTCCTCTCGATCTTCGACATCGCCGCTGCCTCCGCTCTCCTCGCCTGGGCCGCGCTGACGCAGGAGGCCTTGCCCGGTCTCGGCGATCTCCCGGAGCTGCCAGGCTTCGACTTCTCCTGGCTCCTCGACCACCCGCTCGCGGCGGACCTCCTGCTCGCGACGCTCGTCATCGGAGCCGTCGTCGTCGGCATCTGGATCCACGGGCACGTCGTCGACTTCTGGGAGCGGGTCAAGCAGGCGTTCGCCGTCGTTCGGCGCCCGGCTCTCTACCTGCGCACGGTGGCCTTCTGGCAGGCCGGAGACTGGATCTTCCGCCTCGTCGCGATCTGGTTTCTGCTCGACGCCTTCGACATCCCGCAAACGCTCGAGAACGTGCTGCTCGCGCAGGTGTCGGCGAGCATCGCGACGCTGATCCCCCTGACGCCGGCAGGGATCGGGACCGAGCAGGCGTTTCTCCTCTACGTCTTTCGAGGCACGGTGGCGAGCTCGCAGCTGCTCGCATTCAGCGTCGGGCTGAAATTCATGACGGTAGGGACGAATGTCATCGCCGGCTTCACCGCGATCGCCGTCACGCTTCGGACGCTCCGCTACTCGAAGGCCATCGGGAACGTCGAGGACGCTCCGGGTTCCTAGCGCGGCCCAGCCTTGTGGAGTTGCGCATAGAGAGCTCTCGCGGTCTTCTGCGGCAGGCCGGGAACGCCCTCGAGCTCTTCCTGCGAGGCTTCGAGAAACCGATCGGTGGAGCCGAAGTGACGCAGGATCGCCCGGCGCCGCACGGGCCCGATCCCGGGGAGCGTCTCGAAGATCGTCGCCATCGATCTCGAGCCCCGCCGCCGGCGGTGGTAGCGAAGCGCCACCCGATGAGCCTCGTCGCGAATGCGCTGAAGGAGCTGGAGGGACGGGCTCGTCCGCTCCAGCCCGATCGGCACGGGCAAACCGGGCACGAACACCTCTTCCTCGCGCTTCGCGAGCGCGATCACCGCCACACGCGGCAGGTCGAGCTCCTCCATGGCGGCAAGCGCCGCCGTCAGCTGGCCCTTCCCACCGTCCACGACAACGAGATTCGGAGTCTGGGAGAAGCTCTCGTCCGGCTCGCCCTCGCGGGCGCGCGCGAAGCGCCGGCCGATCGCCTCCCGCATGGCGCCGACGTCGTCCTGGCCGTCGAGCCCGCGGATGGCGAAGGTCCGGTAGTGCGCGTTCTTGGCCCGCCCGTCCACGAAAACCACCATCGAGGCGACGATCGCCTCTCCCTGGATGTTCGAGACGTCGAAGCACTCGATGCGGATGGGGAGGCTCTCCAGGTTCAGCACCTCCCTGAGCTCCTCCAGCGCGGCGACCCTGCGCAACCTCGTTTGCTCGCGGTGCGCAGCGTCCGTCTCGAGCGCAAGTCGCGCGTTCTCGACCGCGAGCTCGACCAGGCGCCGCTTCTCACCCCGCATCGGCGCGCGCACGTCGACGCGTGACCCTCGCCTAGCGCTGAGGAACTCGGCGAGCGCCGACGTGTCAGGAACGCCGGCCGGCACGAGCACCTCGGGCGGAGTGCTCGGCGTCGAGCCGTAGTACTCGAGGACGAACGCCTCGAGCACGGACTGCTCGTCCTCGCCCGCGACGTTCTCCAGGTGGAACCCGTAGCGGTCGATCATCTTCCCGTCGCGCAGGGGGAACACCTGAACGGCCGCGCGGTCGCCCTCGAGCGCCAGCCCGATGACGTCGACCGTGCCGACCGCCCGCTTGTCCGCGGCTTGCCGCTCGGCGAGATGCCTGATCGAGAAGAGTCGGTTGCGGTACCTCGCCGCCTCCTCGAAGCGCTCGTCCACGGCGGCCTCGCGCATCCGCTCTTCGAGCTCGCGCTGGATCGTCTCGGTATCGCCCGAGAGGAACGCGGTCACCCCGTCGATGATCCGACCGTAGTCCTCCTGCGTGACGGCGCCGATACACGGGGCAAGGCAGCGATCGATGTGGAAGTCGAGGCACGGGATCCCCGAGTGGCGTCCGGGTCGAGGCCCTTCGCAGGGCCGGAAGCGGAAGACCCGGTTCAGGACGTCGAGTGTCTCGCGCACCTTCTTCGCGTTCGCGTACGGGCCGAAGTAGACCGTTCCGCGCCGGTGTCGCTCGCGCGTGAACATGACCCGCGGGTACTCGTCCGCGAGTGTCACTGCGATGTACGGGAACGACTTGTCGTCCCGGAGCCTGATGTTGAAGGGTGGCCGATAGCGCTTGACGAGGTTCTGCTCGAGGTGGAGCGCCTCGGCCTCGTTCCGGGTGACGATGACTTCGACGTCGGCGATGCGCTCGGCGAGTTGCGCCGTGCCGATCCGCCCGTCGCCACGCTGGAAGTAGCTCCGAACGCGCGAGCGGAGCGACTTCGCCTTGCCGACATAGAGCACCTCTCCCGGCGCGTCGCGGAAGAGATACACGCCTGGCCCCCGCGGAAGCGAGCGAAGCGTGTGCTCAAGATTCTCACGCATTCCGCCGCTAGCGTATCCCCATGCGTCTCGGCCTCCTGGCGGCACTCGGGGCTGTGCTTTGCCTCGCGGTACCGGGCATCGCGAGTGCCGGCCCCGGTCTCATCGCGGGCGCCGTCGAGGACGACGTGCGCGCCTCGACGCTCGTCGAGGCGGAGGCCCAAATGACCATCCTGCGCGTCTCCGGCTTCAGGGCTGTCCGTGTGACGAGCTACTGGACGCCCGGTCTGACGAAGCCCACGGACGGCGAGCTCGACGTGCTCGAGAACGTCGCTGCGGCCGCAGAGCGCAACGGTGTCCGGGTCTACGTCACCGTGATGCACCCCGGGTCGAGAACGACGCCTCTGACCGACGAGGCCCGTGCCGAGTTCGCCTCCTACGCGGCCGCGGTCGTCCGAGGCGCGCCATCGCTCCGGAACGTCATCGTCGGCAACGAGCCGAACCTGAACCGGTTCTGGCTACCGCAGTTCGCCCTCGACGGGTCCAACGCTGCGGCGCCTGCCTACCTTGCCCTCCTTGCCCAGACCTACGACGCCCTGAAGGCCGAGGAGCCGGGCGTGCGGGTCTACGGCGGCGCCCTCTCGCCTCGAGGCGCCGACAATCCGGCCGGCTCGCGCCCCACACATTCGCCGACGACGTTCATACGGGACCTCGGGGTCGCATACCGGGCGAGCGGCCGCGATCGCCCCGTCATGGACGCGTTCGCGATCCACCCGTATGCGGACAACTCGAGCCAGCCTCCGACCTTCGCGCACCCGCTGACGACGACGATCGGGGTCGCCGACTACGGAAAGCTCGTCACGCTCCTCGGCGAGGCGTTCGACGGCACCGCCCAGCGGGGCACCGACCTCCCGATCCTCTACGGCGAGTTCGGCGTGGAGTCGGAGATACCGCCGGAGAAGGCCGCCCTGTACACGGGCACGGAGCCGGCCGCGACGAAGCCGGTGACCGAGGCGACGCAGGCTGCGTACTACGAGCAGGCGCTCTCGATGGCGTTTTGCCAGCCCACGGTGGAGGCGATGCTCCTCTTCCTCTCGCGGGACGAGCGAGCGCGTGCCGGTTGGCAGTCGGGCGTCTTCTACGTCGACGGCACGCCGAAGACGAGCCGATCTCGGGTCACAGAAGCGCTCGACCGCACAGCGGGTGGGTCGATCACGCGGTGTCCGGGCGTCCAGCTGGTGGTGCATCCGACGTACCTCCGCTTCGGGACGAGGTCGGCTGCGAAGCGAGGCGTGTTCAGGGTCAGCCTTCGCTGTGATCTCGACTGCGTCTACCAGGTTCGCCTCGAGAGAGCCACGACCCACTCGACGAAGCTCGTCGCGCGCGGCCGCGCCGAGGTCGGCGAGCTCGTGCAAGTCGATCTCGGCTCACGGCGGCTCGGTCCCGGCGTGTATCGCTACACGCTGCGGCTCGTGCACCCGGTGAATCCCGCGCCGGCCACGCTTCGCCAGGGCCCGGCATTCACGCTGCCGTAGCCTGGGGCACCCCATCCCACCACCCGCTTTCAGCGTATCGAGGAGAAGCTCGCGAGTGGGACACGGACCGAAGCGACTCGGATGCGCCTCTGCAACGAAAGGGATACGACGATCGGGGCTCAGTACTCGTGCTCGAGGCGCCAAACGCGGACGATGACGTAGGCGCACACGGCCAGCACGACGACGAAGGCGAACGCTCCCACGCCCGACGGGAACCCAAGCCCGATCGCCATCCCGACATCGACCACCGCGAGCACGATCGCCGCATAGAAGAGTCGCCGGTTCCACTGCGACCACGCCTCCAGATCTCCGCGCCGCTCCCGCCAGAGAAGGAAGAGGAAGAAAGCTATGGCGAGGAAGAACGCGATCTGCAGCAGCCCGCCGACGGTCGCCAGCACCGGCTCCAGCGACAGCACGACGACCACGACCGCGATCAGCGCGACGATCCCGAGCCCCCGGGCGAGCGGCGGGATCTTCTCCCATAGCCCCTTCACGACCCCGTCATGAACGCCCGAACCGCGAGCGCTCCCGCAACCAGCGTCGTCACCGCGAACCACAGGAGCCGTTTCGGCCCCACCCCCGGCGCGTAGAACCACGGGGAGAGCGCGAGACCGAGCGCGAGCGCACCGTACGTATAGTGCAGCCGGTCCGGTGCTCGCCGGCCGTCCGACAACAGCAAGAGCCCGATTGCCGCCTGGGCGATGAGGAGCGTCTGAGCGAGCACGAGCCCGTGGGAGACGAGCGCACCCGCACCCGCGCCGCGGCGATACGAGACGAACCCGAGAGCAGCTGCGGCGACGCAGACCGCGATCACCGCGACGCCGAGAGCCACGTGCACGGATACCATCGCGCGCACCCTAGCGAGAGGCAGACGACGCACATGATCGAAGAAGGGAAGCCGGCCCCGACGTTCACGCTCCCCGGCGACTCCGGAGAGGACATCTCCCTCGAGTCGCTGCGGGGGAAGCCGGTCGTCCTCTACTTCTACCCTAAAGACGACACACCGGGTTGCACAACCCAGGCCTGCGGGATCCGCGATGCGTGGGGGGAGTTCGAGCGCCGCGGTGCCGTCGTCCTCGGCGTCAGCCCGGACAGCCCGAAGAAGCACGCGAAGTTTCGGGAGAAGTACGGTCTCCCGTTCACGCTCCTCGCAGACGAGGACCACTCGGTCGCGGAGGCGTACGGCGTGTGGGTCGAGAAGAGCATGCTCGGCAAGAAGTACATGGGCGTCGAGCGCTCGACCTTCGTCATCGATGCCGATGGCAACGTTGCGAAGGTGATGCGTCGAGTGAAGCCCGACACCCACGCCAACGACGTCCTCGCCGCGCTGCCGTAGGCGCATGCCCATCAGACAGCGGCACCGCGCCCGCAAGGCGGGCGCGCTTCAGGGATCTTCGCGCGACCGAGATCCGCGCGTCACCGGATCTCGGTCTTGCGCGTCAAGCGCTTCGCACGTTGCGCTCGAACTTGTGCCAGGCCTTGTCGCCGCGCAGGAACCGCCACGACCCCTTGAGGCGCGCCCAGACGATGATCGGCCGATAGAGGACGAGGTCGAACGGCGCGAGCAGGAGGAGGCGGAGGAGGTCTCGCGTGCGATATGTCCGCGACTGCAGGTCGTCGAGCAGGATGGCGCACGCCGTGAGTGCGGCGTTCATGAACGCGATCGCGGCGAGCAGCACGACGAATATCACCGGCTCGAAAACGCCGAGCGCGATCGCCACGGGAAGTGACACGATCGCGAGCACCTCGATCGCCGGAGCGAGCACCTCGGTCACGAGATAGAACGGTGCGCCGAGCAGGCCGACGCTGCGGTACCGCGGGTTGAACCACATCTTGCGGTTGTGCCAGACGGTCTCGTCGATCACGCGCTGCCAGCGCTCGCGCTGCGAGACGAGCTTTCGCACCGTGTCCGGGCCCTCCGTCGTGCCCACGTTGTCAGGCAGGCACTGGATCTCGTAGTCTCGACCCTCTCGCAGGAATCGCTCGTGAACGCGGAAGGTGAGCTCGATGTCCTCGCAGGTGAACCGGCGCGAGTAACCGCCGACCTCCTCGAGCACGTCGCGCCTCCAGATCTGGAACGCCCCGACCGAGCACAGCATGAAGCCCAGCCTCGACCAGGCGAGCCGGTTGTTGAAGAACGCCCGCAGGTAGTCGAGATGCTGGTACGCCATGAACGGGCGCCGGTCGATCGGGCGTCTCCCCTGCGGTGCGGCCATCGCCTGCTCGGGATCGCGGGCGATCGTGAGATGGCTGGTCACGCCGACGATACGAGCCGGGTCCTGGACCACGAGCCGCATTCCCTTGAGCAGCGCCTCCTTGTCGAACACGGTGTCCGCGTCGACGCCGCAGACGTACCGGAAGCGAGCCACGTTGAGCCCCGCGTTGAGGGCGTCCGCCTTCCCACCGTTCGCCTTGTCGACGACGATCAGGCTCGGACGCTCCGCGCTGCGGTAGATGGCACGAACCTCCTCGGTTGTGAACACGCGCCGCACGAAGACCTCGTACGGCTCCAGCGCGAACGCGTCGCGAAGGCGGTCCATCGTCCCGTCGTTCGAGCCGTCGTTCACGACGATGACCTCGTGCTCGGGGTAGTCGAGTGCGAGCAACGACCTGACCGTGGAGACGATCGCGGCCTCTTCGTCGTAGGCGGCGACGATGACGCTGACCGGGATGGTGAAGCGCGACGCTTCGAGCACGTCGTAGTCCTCGCTGGCCGTCTCGCGGCGGCGGATGCCGTTCTCGACGGCTGCCACCGCGACGAGGGCGACGTACGTCAGGTTCGTCAGCAGCAGGTAGCCCAGGCAGACGAGAACGATCACGCCGAGGACGTCGGCGCTCATGCCGCGCGGATCCCCTGTCTTTCCATGCCCTCGATTCGCGCCTTCGCGGCCTCCCGCAGCTTCTCTCCACCCGCTGCATAGATCCGCTCGAGAAGCGGGCTCGACGGGTTGTCGAGGGCGAGGAAGTCGACGAAGCCGACGTCCTGCAGGACTTCGGCTGCGCCGTTGCGCGCAAATGGGTCGCTGTGCGCGAGCACCGAGAGGAGCGAGGGCACTGCTTCCGTGCCGAGGCCGCGGAGCGCGTCCTTCGCCGCCGTTCGCACCCACCACCGCTCGTCGGCCAGCAGGCGTGTGATCGTCGGCGCGGCGGCGGCGGCGAGGACGCGACCTGCGGCGCGCGCCGCGTGAACCCGAACGAACCACTCGGAGTCGTCGAGACACGCGAGTGTCGCAGCACCAACAGACGTGCCGCTCCGGTTCCCGAGCGTCTCGACCGCGGCTGCGCGCACGTTCGGATCCGAGTCCCAGGTGAGCGCGATCAGGCTGGACTCGCCGAGATCCGGGTACGGTCCGAGGAGGGTCGCGCCCCAGAAGCGAACTGCGGGGTTCCAGTCCCGCAGGAGGGGGACGAGCTTCGGCCCCGGCGCCGGTGCGAGTCGCTCGAGCTCGGCTGCGATCCTCGAGCGCGGGCCGTTTGCCGTACGCAGCGCTGAGATGAGGAGATCGATCGCCCGCTCGTCGCCGATGTCGCCGAGCGTCCGGATCGCGGCGGCAGCGATCCGCGGGTCAGGATCGGCGAGCACGGGCCGTATGAGGCGCGGCACGGCCGGATGGTGCGCCTGCTCCAGGCGGGCAAGCGCAGCGACCCGGCGCCACTTCCCCCACTGCGTACGCGGGGTCCGGCTCACGCGCCGGACGAGCTGGTCAGCTTTGCGAGGGCGGAGAGCCTGCGGCGGCGGTTTACGCCTCTTGCGCTCGTAGCGCACGCGGCCGAGGACGACCACCAGCGAAAGCAGCATCCACGCCGGAAGAGCGAGCGCGAGCACGACGACAGCAACGCGGAGAACGAGCGCGTTCACACCCCCGTCGTCGTCGCCGGAGGGGCGCGTCCCGTCCCTCGATCGAGGGATCCGATCTCTCGGGCGGTCGGGATCGCCAGAATCTCGGATATCAGAGCTCCCAACGCAATGAGCGGCCAGGTCGCGATGCGGCGCTGGACGCTGTGATGCAGCGTCCTCGGTCGCGCCCGTATCGCAGTGGATACGGGCGCTCACTGCGTCCTTGCCTCACAGCGCCCATCATCCGCCTCGCGACGGGCGATCATCACGTTGGAAGCTCTATGCGGATGAGAGGACTTGAACCTCCACGCCCTTACGGGCACACGGACCTGAACCGTGCGCGTCTACCAATTCCGCCACATCCGCGCGGCCGACCGATTCTAGCTTCGGGTCGTCTGGTGCTTCCCACCGCAAGTACGGTCGTGACTTCGCCGGCGAGAACCGAGCAGCTCGAGGACGCAGGGAGTCCCGATATGCAAGCCATATCGGGGCGACTGAGGACGAAGGGATGCGATGTGTTCGCAGCCGCGCGAAGCCGGGCGTACTTGCGGCGGGGAGCACTCTGTCCTCGATGACCCGCGTTGCTGCTCTCGTCGCTGTCTCGGTTGCGGTGCTCGCGGTGGGCGGGCAGACGCGTCTACTTCCCAACGCCTCTGCGGGGAGCCGAACAGAGGTCGTGGTGCAGCTCGACTCGGCACCCCTCGCCCGTGCGCCGGACACGGTCGCCCGGATCGCGGTGGAGCAGCATGCGTTCCGGCGCGAGCTCGCGCTGAGCATTCCCGACGCGCGCGTGCACTGGCGGTACAGGCTCGTGGTGAACGGCCTCTCGGTATCCCTCCCTCGTTCGCAGGTACCGACCCTACGGTCGCTGCCGGGCGTTCGAGACGTGTTCGCCGCGGCCGAGTACCGCCCCCAGCTCGACAGGACGCCGCAACAGATCGGCGCTACCGCCCTCTGGGGCCCCGGACTCGAGACCGCGGGTCAGGGGATGAAGATCGGGATCATCGATAGCGGCGTCGACCAGAGCCATCCGTTCTTCGACCCGTCTGGCTACACGATGCCGCCGGGCTTCCCAAAAGGGCAGCTCAGATTCACGACCGCGAAGGTGATCGTCGCCCGTTCGTTTCCGCCGCCGGGGGCGCGGGCGCCGACCGCGCGGCTCGCGTTCGACGCTGACGACTCGAGTCACGGCACGCACGTCGCAGGAATTGCTGCGGGCAATGCAAAGACGCGGACGGCGGGCGGACGCGTCGTCTCGGGCGTGGCCCCGCGCGCCTACATCGGGAATTACAAGGTCTTCGTCGAGACGGACTCGGGTGTCACCCCGAACGCGAACTCGCCTGCCATCGTGGCCGCGATCGAGGGGGCCGTCGCGGACGGGATGGACGTCATCAACTTCTCCGGCGGGGAGCCGGAGATCGAGCCGAGTCGCGACATCGTCGCCCTCGCGCTCGACGCGGCAGCGGCCGCAGGCGTCGTCTCCGTGATCGCGGCCGGAAACGACTACAACGACGTCGGCGCAGGCTCGGTCTCGTCGCCGGCGAACTCCGTTCGCGCGATCACAGTCGGCGCGGTGGAGATAACGGGGAACCCTCCGACCCCCGTGCACGCCGACTTCTCCTCCGTGGGGCCCACGACGATGTCGCTGCGCCTCAAGCCGGATGTCGCCGCCCCCGGCGTTAGCGTTCTCTCCTCCGTTTTCGGAGGGTGGGCTGCGGTCTCCGGGACGAGCATGGCGGCGCCGCACGTCGCGGGAGCCGCGGCGCTCCTCGCGCAACGTCACCCGGCCTGGACCGCCAGCCAGATCAAGTCGGCGCTCGTGCAAACGGGGGTCGACGCGGTCGACGAACGGAGCGGCATCGTCGGCCCCCAGTTTCAGGGTGGCGGAGTCGTCTCTCTGCCGGCCGCCGACCGACCTCTCGTCTTCGCGGAACCGACCGGCCTCTCGTTCGGGCTCGTACGTCCGGGGAGCGTCGTAGGCGGTGAGATCCGTCTCGAGGACGCCGGCGGCGGAGCCGGAACCTGGCAGGTCGTCGAGACTCGTCCGCTCGCGTCGACCGCAGGCGGGACGCTGGTCCTCCCCGCGTCGGTCGAGGTCCCCGGGACGTTGCCGTACGAGGTCGTCGTTCCCGCCGCGGCCAGGCGGGGGGACCTGACCGGCTACATCGAGCTTCGGCGCGGCGCGGACATCCGACGCGTCCCGTTCTGGGGCCGCGTGTCGGTCGACGCATTGGCACGCCATCGCCCCCTCACGCTGGCGCGGACGGGGATCTATCGAGGCACGACAGCCGGACAGCCGGCCCTCGTTCTGCGCTACCGGTATCCCGAGAACCCGCGGGGCATCGGAGTGACGACCGTCCTGAGCGGGCCAGAGCGCGTGTACCGGATCCGACTCACGAAGCGCGTCGCCAACTTCGGCGTCGTCATCACGCAGCGCGCTCCAGGAAGCCGGGTCGAGCCTCGCGTCGTGGCTGAGCTCGACGAGAATCGCCTGACGGGCTACGCCGGACTCCCGGTCGCGCACAACCCTTACCTCGAGAGTTTCCGTAGGCCCGTGCTCGCCGCAGGAGCGCTGTCACCTGCCCCAGGCGACTACGCGATCGTGTTCGATAGTGCCACGCGCGCCGGTGCGGGCAGATTCACGTTTCGCTTCTGGGTGAACGACGTCACGCCCCCGACGCTCCGCCTGCGCACGCGCGCGGTGGATCGGGGCGACCCCGTTCTGCTCAGCGCAGGCGACAGCGGCTCGGGCGTCTATCCGGAGTCGATCCTCGTGTGGATCGACGGCCGCCAGGTGTCCGCGAGCTACCGGCGAGGTGTCGTGCGCATCCCCTCCGCCCAGTTCCTGCCCGGCCGGCATCGCGTCCGCGTGCGTGTCTCCGACTATCAGGAGACGAGGAACACCGAGAACGTCGCGCCCATCCTGCCGAACACGCACACGCTCACCGCGACGATCACGGTCCGCCGCTCGTAGGGGCGAGGCATGTCTCGCCCCCTACGTCTTCCGGTCCCGCTCCTCGATCGTCGGCAAGGCGTCGAGATCGTTCTGGACCGAGCGAATGAACTCCTCGCTCTCGTCGTCCGGCGTGATGACGCGGAGCTGTCTCTTGCGGCGCTGGCGCTCGCGATCCCTCCGAGCGACGGTACCGAACCGTCGCTCCAGGCGCGGGCGCTCGACCGCGACGACCAGTGCGGCCGCGAGGGCGAGCACCACGAGCCACGGCCAGCTCACGGATCGGATTGTAGCCTCACCTGTCGGGCCCGCCTCACGCGGAAGCTCGAGACGCCTGCATCGGCAGGGACGCAAGCGGCACCCCGCCGTCGGCGGTGACGAGCCACGTGTCCTGCATGTACAGACAGTCCTCGCCGTTTGCGGCAATCGCGTGCGGGTGCATCGAGAAGACCATGTTCTCGGCGAGCTCGGTCTCGACCCCCTCGCCGATCTTTGGGAACTCGATCATCGTCATCCCGATCGAGTGCCCGGTGACGTGGCCGAGGTGGTAGCCGCGCTCGACGAACCCCGCCGAGACGGCGCGGTGGACGTCATGGCAGCTCGCTCCCGGCCGCATGGCGGTTTTCGCGACCTCGTAGTACTCGTGGTACGCCTCGAGCATCCGCTCCGTGTCGGCGGAGAGCTTTGCATCCCACGCCGCGATCGCCCGTGAGACCTCGACCCAGTGCATCCCCGGCCCTGCGACCTCGAGCGACGGCAGCACGAACTCCCCGAGCACCTCCTCTCGCCGCGCGATCTTGAACTCTGGCCGCGCGAACGTGTCGGTGCCGGTGAGGACCATGTTCATCGTCAGGCGCCCGCAACCCTCGGCCACGAACCATTCCTCGGCGGCCGCCATCACCTCCGCAGCCGACTTTCCTGGCGCATACGCCTCGAGGAAGACCTCGAACCCGCGCTCGTTGATCCGGACGGAGTCGCGCACGGACTCGAGCTCGGCCTCGCTCTTCACCGCCCGGGCGATGTCGAACTCGACGTCGAACGGGATCAGCTCGAGCCCCTCGAGCGCCCGGTAGTCGCGCACGGCCATGACGTAGTCGAGGCCGTAGACGCCGATCCGCCTCCATCCCGCACCACGGGCGCGGTCCGCGATGTGCTCCCCGGGCTGGTCGTGGAAGACCTGCTCGATCCTGGCCGCCCCGTGCTCCCCCACGTACCGCGCCTCCGTCGGGAAGACGACGGCTGGATCGCCCGCCGCGGGGACGACGACGTACGCGTAGCGGTGCACGATCTGGAACCCCGAGAGGTACGTCACCGCCCCTTCGAAGCCCGAGTACTCGCTCCCCGAGACGACGAGGGCGTCGAGGTCGTGGGCAGCCATCGCGGCTCGAACGTTCGCGTACCGCCGCTCGAGCTCGGCGTTCAAGTCCATGACACCTCCACTCCTTTGACGAGAGCGGTGACCGCGTCGTTGAGCGGGGTCGGGACACCGAGCTCGCGGCCGAAGCGGCTGATGCCGCCGTTCAGGAAGTCGATCTCGGTCGAACGCCGGGCCTCGACGTCTTGGAGCATGCTCGCCTTGTGCTCGTACGCCACGTCGGGTCGCGCCGCGTGGTCGATCAGCTCCTCGGGGTCCGCATCGAGCGTGATCCCCTGCGCGGCCGCGACGGCTTTCCCCTCGTCGACGAGCGCGCTCACGAGCGCGCGGAGATCCGGCCTCTCGCAGACACGTCCGTGAGTAAGGCCCGTGAGCGCGCCGACGGGGTTCGTGGCCGCGTTGAAGATCACCTTGCGCCACTGGGCCGGCCGCGCGTCGGCGACGGCATGCGTCGGCATCCCTCCACGCGTGCAGGCGTCCGCGAGCCGCGCGATCTCGTCCGCTGCAGCCGGGCTCGGCTCGAACGGGCCGAGCGTGGTGTCCCCCTTCACGTCCCACTGCACGACGCCCGGCTCGATGACCTTGCCCGCTGGGAACGTCGTCCCGCGGATGACACGGGAGACGTGCCGGGCGACGACCTCCTCGTTGCCGACACCGTTCTGCACCGTGGCAACCGCGCCGTTCACGAAGACGTGCGCCGTCGCGGCAATCGCCCTTTCGGTGTGCATGGCCTTCGTGGCAACGATGCCGAAGTCGCACGGCGGAAGCTCGGATGCGTCGGCGGTCGCCTGCAGCCGGCCGAGGACCTCCCCGGCGCCGGTGAGCCGCAAGCCGCTGGCGTTGATTGCATCGACGTGCGGCTGCGAAAGGTCGTAGGCCCAGACCTCCACGTCCTCGAGTTGCGCCAGATTCGCGGCGAAGAGCGAGCCCACCGCCCCACACCCGACTATGCAGACCCTCACCTCGCGGCCTCCTGCGCCGCAGGGTGCAACCTCCGTGCGAGGCGCTCGAACGAGAACTCGCGTCCGCCTGTGAGGCCGTTCGGCCGCAGGATGAGAACGAGGGCCATGAGCGCGCTGACGACGACGATCCGCGTTCCGGACGGCACCTCGATGGTTCGTCCGAGCACGTCGACGCCGTTCTCCGCGCTCGCGAGGAACGAGTCGAGCGCACTGACCGCGAGCGCACCGACGACGGCCCCCCAGAGGCTCGTGGCGCCCCCGATCACGAGCATGGCGAGCGTGATGAAGGTGAGGTCGAGGTACACAGCATCAGCGTTGATCGGGAGGAAGTGGACGTACAGGCCGCCCGCAAAGCCGGCCAGGAAGCCGGAGAGCGCGAAAGCCCCGAGCCGCTGGCGGTAGATCGAGATACCGACCGCACGGGCCGCCGGTGGATCCTCTCTCGTTGCCCGCAGCTGCCGCCCGAACCGGCTCCGCTGATACGCGAACGCGGCCACGATGGCGAGGAGCGCGCCCACCGTCGCCTGGAAGAGATCGGTCGTCTCCGGGACGGACGAGAACGTGTTCAGACCCGGCCCGATCTTCTCGTAGTAGCGGAGGATGTTGTTCGTGATCCCGAGGACGGCAAACGTCGCGATCCCGGCTGCGAGCCCCGACAGACGCATCAGGGGCAGGCCCACCAGGAGGGCGAACGCTCCTCCCGCCGCCGCCGCGATCGCGAGCGACGGCACGTTGCCGACTGTCGTCGAGCTGAGGAAGTCGAAGAGATACGGCATCGTCGCTGGCTTCTCCTCCGCGGGAACCGAGAGCACGCCTGCGGCCCAGACCCCGACTGCGAAGAAGCTGATGTGCCCGAACGACAGCACCCCGGAGTTGCCCACGAACGTGTAGAGCGCGACCACGACCGAGACCGAGACGAGCGCGCTGATGAAGTAGATCTCCGTCGATCGCGAGACCGTCGACCCGAGAAGGGCGGCGGCGACCACGAGCGCCGCCGGGGCGAGCACGTGCTGCACGGCCCGCGATCCACTCATACGCGCTCGACCAGCCCTCGGTGCCTCGTGAAGAGCCCATCGGGCCGCACGAGCAGGACAAGGATGACGAGACCGAAGAGGAACGACGGCAGGTACTGGCTCTGCGCGGTCGGCAGCGCGCCTCCGAGGAGCCCGGATACGTAACCGATGAGGAACCCGCCGAGGGTGGCCGAGAGCAGACGCGTCATCCCACCGACGACGACACCCGCGAGCACGATGATCGTCTCCTGCAGAGCGAAGGTGGGCGTCACGGTCGGGTACTGCACGGTGAGCATGACGGCCACCACCGCAGCGAGGACGCCGCTGATCAGCACCGCGACACCACTCACCATGTTCGCTCGCACCCCGAGGAGCCGCGCCGTGGAGAAGTCCATCGACGCGGCTCGCATGTGCAGGCCGATCGACGTACGGTTCAGGAGGAGGACGAGCAGCGCGAGGCAGATCGCCGTAGTGACGATCGCGACGACCGTGATCTTGCGGATCTCGACGTCGCCGACGGACACCGGCCGGTTGAGCGCGACGAGCGACGTAGCCGTCTTCCCGAGCGGCCCGAACCAGAGGAGCGCGATGCTCTGCAGGAGGAAGGAGACAGCGAACGTCGCGATCAGCATCACCGCACCCGACTGCGTCCTGAGTGGGCGGAAGACGACCCGCTCCATGGCCAGGGAGAGCGCGAGCACAACGCCGAAGCAGAGCGCGATCCCGAGGCCGACTGGCCAGTCGCGATCCGAGGCGAACGCAAGCGCGAACGCCCCCGCCATGATCAGCTGCCCGTAGGCGAAGTTCACGAGACGCAAGACGCCGAAGACGAGCCCGATGCCCACCGCCATTAGCGCGAAGACGGCTCCGAGGCCGATCGCGTCGACCTGAACCTGGAGGTCGAGGGCATCGCCCACGAAGTCCGTGGTGCCGCTGCCGAGGAGCCCGGTCACGAGAGGTAGGCCGCAACCATGCGGTCGGTGTCGGCGGCGTCGTCGGGAGTCAGAGTCAGGCGCAGCTCGCCGTTTGCGAGGACGTGCGTCTTGTCGGCAAGCGCAACCGTCCGCTGCGCCCGCTGCTCCACGAGGAGGACGCCGAGGCCGCGGTCGCGGATCATCCGCAGCGTGGCGAAGACGAGGTCGACGACGGTCGGCGCCAGCCCGAGCGACGGCTCGTCGAGGAGCAGGATCGAGGGTTTCGCCACGAGTGCGCGTGCGATCGCCAGCTGTTGCTGCTGGCCACCGGAGAGCGCGCCCGCGTGCCGGTGCTTGAACTCGTCGACGATCGGGAAGAGCTCGGCGACGTCCGCGAGGTCTTCGTCTGCGCCCTGGGCCGACCGTCCCGCGAAACCGAGCCTGAGGTTCTCCTCGACCGTGAGCTCGGCGAACAGGCGTCGGCCCTCGGGGACGAGTGCGATGCCGCTGCGCGCGATTGCCTCGGGAGTCCTTCCCCGCAGCGACCGCCCGCCGAAGAGGATCTCGCCGCCGCGTGCCGGGACGAGTCCCATGATCGCATGGAGCGTCGTCGACTTGCCTGCTCCGTTCGGCCCGATGAGGCCAACGATCTCACCCGGTGCGACGGCCAGTGACAGGCCGCGAACCGCGGCGACGCCACCGTAAGCGACGTCGAGGGCCGAGAGCTCGAGCGTGCCCTCACTCATTCCGCAGCCTCGTGCACCGCACTCTCACCCAGGTACGCGGCGGCGACGTCGAGGTTGGCGCGGATCTCGACGGGCGACCCCTCGGCCAGGGTCATCCCCTGGTCGAGCACCTGGATGCGGTCACACACGTCCATGATCAGCGCCATGTTGTGATCGATGAGCAGCACGCCCGCATCGTGCTCGTCGCGGACCGACCGCACTACGTCGGCGAAGGCCGGAACCTCCGCTTCGGGCAGGCCCGCCGCCGGCTCGTCCATGAGGACGAAGCGGGGAGTCGTCGCGAGCGCCCGCGCGACACCGAGACGCCGTTCGTCGCCGTGCGCGAGTGCTCCGGCCGGTGCATCTGCATACGGCGCCAGCTGCAGCGAGCCGAGCAGACCATCCGCCCTCTGTCGGGCCTCGCGCGGCCCGGCTCCGACACCGAGCGCCGCCACCTCGACGTTCTCTCGCACGGACAGGCTGCGAAACGAGCGATTGTGCTGGAAGGTCCTTGCGAGGCCGTGTCGGCCGCGGCGGTGCGGCCTCCAGCGTGTGATGTCCCGGCCCTCGAGCTCGACCAAGCCCTCCTCGGGGAAGTCGAACCCCGTGAGCACGTTCACGAGCGTGGACTTGCCGGCGCCATTCGGCCCGATCAGGCCGACGACCTCGTGCCGGTGGAGCTCGAGCGTCACCCCGCGGAGCGCCTGGATCCCGTCGAACGACCGCGAGACGCCGGCGGCCCGGAGCGAAGCTCCGGACCGCCTGGTCTCCTCTGAATGCGACTCCGCGTCCGGCAAGGTGGTTACGAGATCTTCGGAACGACCTTCGCCTTGATGGTCCCAACGACCTTCGGGACGTTGTTCTGCACACGGATCACGCGGTACTGCCGGCCGTACACGGTGTGCAGCTGCTTCGAGAAGCTCACGAGCCCTGAGAGCGTGGGCACTTTCTGGAACTTCTCCATCTGCGCCGCGAGCGCGAGCCCGTTCGTGGAGCCGCCTGTGCGCTTGAGCGCCACGAGGATGCCGTCGATGGCCGCCGGTCCGGTGATGAACCCGCCGGTGCTTCCGGCCTTCGCGATGGCTGCCGCGTTCTTCTTGGCAAGCGCGTTGACGGCGGCAACAGGGTCGTCTCCGAACGCCGACGCGAACGTCACGTAGAAGTAGTTCGTGATCTTCGGGTCCGGCGTGTACCAGTAGTTCCCGTCTCCGGCCCACGAGTTGAGCATCGGCGTGTTGTTACCGAGGGTGCGAAGGCCGTTCAGGATCGGCACCTGGGCGCCGAACGCCGCCGCCGTGGAGGTGACAATCACGTCCGCCTGCTTCGCGTTCAGACGGGTGACGACGTTCTGCCACGAGGCGGGGTTGCCGCCGAGCGATTGATACGTCTCTTTCGTGACGATCGTGCCGCCGAGCTGCTTCCAGCGTGCCTCGAACGCCTGGACGACGTTCCGGAAGTAGACGATCACCGTGTCGGTGGCGAGCGACGCGTTGCGCCAACCCTTCTTCCACGCGAACTCCGCCATCGCCGAGCCCTCGTCCTGCGCAACGTTGCCGTACGAGAACGCGAGACGCCCCTTGGCGCCAAACCGCTTCGGGCCCATCTGGTCGGTGCCGATGCACGCGGCGACCGTCAGCTTCCCGGCGTTGATCGACTCCTGGACGACGGGCGCGGCGAGGTCGACATCGCACGTGGTCATGATGATGTCGGCGCCCTGGCTGAGGAGCTTCGCGGCGCAGGACTTCGCGATCGCTGGCTTGTTGTTCTGTGTGTTGCAGGTGATGAGCTTCAGCTTCGTGCTGCTCGTCTTGTTGACCTGCGCGATGCGGGTCTTCGCTGTCGCGAGCGCCGGGCCGTCGAACGGCGCCATGTTCCCCACGCCGTCGTAGGCCCAGCCGATGACGACGGTCGTACCCTGCTGTGGTGCGGCTGTCCCGCCGGCGACGACGGCTACTGCGGCTACTGCCGCGGCGGCCAGCACGAGCACCGCCTTCGTTGCTCTGGTCATCTACACCCTCCTGTTGCTCTCTGGTTTCCTGGCCTGGTTCGAACGGTGACACAGCTCACCACGACGCCTCCTTCCCTTTCACGAAGCCGTAGAGCATGGAGTGCAGCGGCGCGGGAACGTCGTGCCGCTGGGCCTCGCGGACGAGCGAACCGGTGATGAGCTCGATCTCGGTCGGCCTGTGCGCGTCCACGTCCTCGAGCATCGACGGGTAGTGCGCCGATCCCCGCTGCGTGGCGAGCACGTTCATCTCCCACGGGTCGTCGTGGAGCTCGATCCCGGCCGCGGCGGCGACCGCCTTGCCCTCGTCGACGAGGCCGTGCACGAGGTGGCCGAGAGCCGTGGGCTCCTCCTCGTCGGCGAAACGTGAGTCGTGCGGCAGTCCGGTGAGCGCAGCGACGGGGTTTACCGCCGCGTTGAAGATCAGTTTCGACCACTGCGCGGGCCGCAGATCCCGCAGCGCCTCCGCCTTGAGGCCCGATTCGACGATCGTGTCGGCGATCTCCTGCACCTTCTCGAACGGCGTGTCCTCGTACGGGCCGAGCCACGTCTCCGTGTCGAGGATGTACTCGACGTGCGTATCCGAGTGGCGCGTGCCGCTCATGAACGTGACGGCGGACACGATCGGCCAGTCGCCGTGTGCGCGGACGACTTCCTCGGCGCCGATGCCGTTCAGCACCGTCATCACTGTCGCCTCCGGGAAGCGGCCTTCGAGCGCCTGGGCGGCAGCCTCGAGGCCCGACGCCTTCGTCGCGACGATCGCGACGTCGAACGGGGGGAGCTCCGCCGGGTCGGCGGAGGCGGTGACCCTGGCGTGCCGCTCGCTCTTTCCGCTCACGCGAAGCCCGTCACGGTTCAACGCCTCCGCGTGCTCCCTCCGTCGCGCCAGCACGGAGACGTCGCAAACCTGGGCCAGATGACCCGCGAAGAGGCTCCCGATCACCCCTGCCCCGACGATGCACACCCGTTTCACGCTGCGGCGCGAGTATCCCGCCTTCTGACATGTCAGTCAACTGGAACCGTGCGCAAGACCGGAATCCGCTAGTGCGGAGTTCCGGTCGCGCGAAGATCCCTGAAGCCGGCCGCTTTCGCGGCCGGGTCTCGGCTTATGATCACGAGGCCGGGGAGCTTCTCCTGCGAGCGAGCCTGCGAAACTCGGTGTCGGTCAGGAGGCCACGCTTCTTCGTCCCTGCCCGCTTGACCGACTCGAGGAGCGCGGGGAGCTGCTCCTCGGGCACGTCGAGGCCGAGCTCCTCGGCCTTGATCTTGATCGAGTCGAGCCCGCTCTTCTTCCCCAGCACGATGCCGCGCTGGGCGCCGACGAGCTCCGAGGCGTACGGCTCGATCGCAGGCGGGTCGTGGAACTGCGACGCGACTGCGCCGGACTCACGCGTGAAGAGATTCTCGCCCGTCACGGCCTTCCACGGTGCGAGCTGCGTGCCCGCGAGCTCCTGCACGAGCCGCGCGAGCTCGCGCGCTCGCTCGAGCCGCAGTCGCGTGGGGATCCCGTACAGCGCTTCGAGAGCGAGCGCGACCTCGACGAGGTCGGCGTTGCCCGCTCTCTCCCCCATCCCGTTCACCGTTCCCTGCACCCAGGTCGCCCCTGCCTGGACAGCGGCGACGGCCGCCGCGGTCGCGAGGCCGAAGTCGTCGTGACCGTGCCAGTGGACGGGAACCTCGTAGTCGAGACGCTCGGCGATGTCGCCGACGAGGAAGGCCGCCGCCTCCGGTGTCGCGATCCCCAGCGTGTCGACGACGACGACCTCCTTCGCGCCGGCTTCGACCGCGCTGTCGTACGCACGCCGCACGAACTCGAGGTCGGCGCGCGTCGAATCTACTCCGAAGAAGGCGACGCGTATCCCCTGCTCCGCGGCGAACGAGACGGCCGCACGGATCCGCTCGAGCATCGTCTCTCGCGAGACGCCGAGCGCGGCGAGCTTCCCGTCCGAGATCGGGCTCTCGATCACGCATGCCTGGAGCCCGAGCTCGACGAGGGCCTCGACGTCCGCGCGTACTGCCCGCGAGAAGCCCCAGATCTCCGCATCGAGCCCGGCCTCGAGGATGAGCGAGATCGCCCGCGCGTCGTCCTCGGAGACTCGCGGGAACCCGGCTTCGATCCGGTCGACGCCCGCCGCGGACAGCGCCCTTGCAATTTCCACTTTTTGCTCGGGATCGAGCACGACGCCGACGGTCTGCTCCCCGTCGCGGAGCGTCGTGTCGTAGAGGCCGACGGTCACGCGAGGCTGCGGCTCGAGCGCCTTCGCATTCAGGTCGCCCGTCCAGACCTTGGAGCGATCGAGAGTCACGCGCGGACTATCGCATTCCGCCGTCTCGCGTGACTCAGGCCTCGCTCTGCCGCATGATGCCGCCTGTGCGGCCTGACCTTCCCTCCGGCACCGTCACCTTCCTCTTCACCGACGTCGAGGGCTCGACGCGGTTGCTGCACGAGCTCGGCGCCGAGGGATACGCCGAAGCGCTCGCCGAGCACCGCCGCGCGATCCGCGAGGCGTGCGCGCGTCACGACGGCGCCGAGGTCGACACCCAGGGGGACGCCTTCTTCTTCGCCTTCCCGACGGCGCCCGGTGCTCTTGCCGCAGCGGGAGAGTTGACTGAGGCGCTCGCCGCGGGGGCGATCCGAGTACGCATCGGCCTCCACACCGGCACTCCGCTTCTCACCGAGGAGGGCTACGTCGGCGGTGACGTCCACCGTGCGGCGCGGATCGCCGCGGCAGGTCATGGCGGGCAGGTGCTCGTCTCCTCCTCCACCGCGGCGCTCGTCGAGCCAAGTGGCTCAGAGCCACAAGCGTTGTCTCTCGTCGACCTCGGCGAGCACCGCCTCAAGGACCTGTCCGCCCCCGAG